>BTUX01000079.1:0-17545 GCA_045863315.1 Candidatus Hydrogenedentota bacterium
CGGCGCGCGGACCGCGATGCTCTTCTGCAATCCCGGAATCGATTCGGGCGCCGGTATCCTCATCCCCCTTGACACCGGTCCTGAATTGCTGGCGGGATCGACCCGTCTCAAAGCCGGCACCGCCACCAAAATTGTGTTGAATATGCTGAGCACCGGCGCAATGGCTCTGTCCGGCCGCGTTTTCGAGAACTACATGATCGGAGTGCGGCCCATCAATGCTAAACTCAAACGACGCGCAATTCGGATTGTGGCCGACCTTGCCGGACTCGAGCCGGCAGCCGCGGAGGCGCGGTTGATTGAGGCCGGCGGTGACGTGGCTGCCGCGGTGCTGGCCGAACGGCTTCACGTGGGCGCCCTGCGCGCGAAAGACTTGCTATCGCAATGTGGCGGCAATTTGCGCGCGGCGCTTGAACGTGGCGGACCGCCGGCATGAGGGTCGGTCTTCGCCTCGCACTGGCTGCTTCGTCGATCGTTGTCGCGTCGTGCATCGGGTCGCGCACCGGCCCCCCCGCGGCGCAACCACCTCGCCAGTCCTCGACCCCTGCCATCCCGTCTCCGGAAGATTCCGTGGCGCCTCACCCGCCGTCAATCGAAACGGCGCCGGACGACTTATTGCACGGAGACCCCGACGTCCGCATTCGATTGTTCCACGGTGTGCTTGCGATCACTGTCCGGACGACGGATGCTCTCCACATCGAACACGAAAAGGGCAGGCTCACTCTTGACCCGGGTAATTGGCAAATCCGATTGGTCTCGGCGAATCCACCGTTCCAACAGTTCCACCTCTTCGGCAAAACGTTTCAAATCGGCCGGGAACCGGAACGAGACGCATACATCGCCGAATGGCGGGCGAAGGGATTTGCACCCGAGGTCATCGTTATGGGCAATCGGTATCGAGGCACCGATCAACAAACACTCGACGTGCGCCAATACTGGATTTCGCTCGATCGCGCCGGATCACTAATCGAAGCCCAGCGAATCAAGAAGCGGTTGGAACCGCTCGGCGCGTGGGCGTGGATTCGCCCCGAAACCTTGGAGGCCGGGAATGGTTCGGCGAACATCGTTGCTCAGTCGGGTCACGTTGCGCACCCCCTTCCGATTCCGTTTGGGATGAGCAGCAGGAGACCCATCCATCTCTCGACAGGCACCGACGCCGGCCAATCGTACTCCGGAACCATCGATATCGCCGTTGGCGACGACTCCCGGCTGGCCGCGTTTGAAACGCTATCTCTAGAGGAGTACCTCGCCGGCGTCCTGCCCGCTGAGATGCCCGCGCTCTGGCCGCACGAGGCCCTGAAGGCCCAGGCGATTACCGCGCGCAGCGATGTCCTGTACCATTTGGGATATAAGCACGTTCTCGAAGGCTTTCACTTCACCAACAGCGAAGGCGATCGCGTGTACGCAGGTTTCGGCGGCAGACATGCAGCGACCGACGCCGCAGTGCGGGAAACGCGCGGACGTGTTCTGATTCGGGCCAATCGCATCGTTCCCGCGGTGTTCAGCTCAAACTGTGGCGGCTGGACCGAAGACAACGACGCGGTCTGGTCCGGACCGCCTGACGAGTCACTCCGAGGCGTCTCGGATCTCAAAACGGGGACCGCCAACCCTTCCCTGGACGTCGTGAATTGGCTTCAACTCCGACCTCCCGCGTATTGCGGCGAGGATTCGAACGGCTACCGATGGACGCGTCGATTTACCGCGGAGCAACTCGATCAATTGGTCAATAAAGTCCACCCGGTCGGACAAATCCGATCCATTGAAACGGGTGAACGAGGCGTGAGCGGCCGCCTCAAATGGGTCCGAGTGGTAGGTTCTCGCGGGACCGCCACTATCGAGAAGGAACTTCCTATCCGCCAAGTATTTGGCGGATTGCCCAGCGCCATGGTAATAATTAAGTCCGAACCCGGCCCGAACGGACCTTCCGCCTGGACTTTCATCGGTGGAGGGCGCGGGCACGGGGTGGGGTTATGCCAGCATGGCGCTCGGGGCCTCGCGCTCGAGGGCGCCGCTGGCGATGCCATTGTGCGCCACTACTTTCCAGGGGCGACCCTCGAGACGTTGCGGTGACGCCGAACGAACGGCGGAAAGCGGAATGGGACTATGCTCTTCGAAGGAATCCGGAAAAAACCGACGCGCTACGCCATCGGCCTGACCTGTGGTTCGTCGTGTCGGGGGGTGGACGCCGCGCTCGTGCGCATTCGCGGGACCGGCCCCAACATTCATCTCAAGCTCCTGAAGTCCCGCCACTTTCCCTATGCCTCCGGTATGCGTACGCGGCTGATCGTCGCGCGTAAAGACACGCGAGAGGTCTGTCTCCTCAACTTCGAACTGGGCGAGTTCCTGGCCGAGGCGGTCGTCGAGATGCAGCGCGCCGCCCACGCGGAAATGTGCGAAGTCGACTTTGTCGCGTCGACGGGCTTTACCATCGCCCACCACCCGCCGCGCGGGTACGACCAGGATGTGGGCACTTTCTCCGTCGGCGAGCCCGCCATCATCGCCGAGCGAACTCAGTTACCCGTGGCCTCCGATTTTCGCCCGCGCGACATGGCCGCCGGCGGGCAGGGAGGACCGATCACCGCATACTCGGACTGGGTCCTGTTCCGCCGTGAAGACCGAACGGTCGCCCGCATTCATCTCGGCGGCATCACCAACATTGCCCTGCTCGCGCCCAAACTGGACGACGTCGTCGCCTTCGACGCCGGTCCCGGCATGATAGCAATCGACGGGGCGACCCGATTACTCACCGGTGGTTCGCAGGAAATCGATAACAAGGGAGAGGCCGCGACCAAGGGCGTCGTCATTGATGAGTTCCTCGATTTTCTGCTGGACCATCCCTACTTCGCGAAGGTTCCCCCCAAGAGCACCAGCCGTGACGAGTTCGGACCCGAGGTCTACCTGCGCGACGCGCTTGCCGGACGCAAAGACCATTCGTTCGAGGACCTCATGGCCACCGTCACCTCCGCCGTGAGCTACTGCATCGTGCGCGCCTACAACCGCTTCGTGAAGCCGCAATTCAGCATCTCGCGAGTCATTCTCAGCGGCGGCGGAGTTCAGAACCAGGCGTTGCTCCAGCGAATCAAGAACGGGCTGCCGGACGTCACCATTCGCCTCAGCGACGAGTACGGCCTGCCGGCGCAGGCCGTCGATGCCATCGGCGCGGCAGTTCTTGGCAATGAAACGTTCTGCGGCACCCCGTGCAACGTGCCCCATGCCACCGGCGCCCAACATCCGGTCGTGCTGGGCAAGATCACCCCGGCGTAGCGGGATACGCCGATGAAACGCGTTCTGGTCACCGGCGCGGCAGGATTCATTGGGTCGCACACGTGCGATGCGCTGCTCGCACGCGGCGATTACGTCGCCGGCATCGACAACTTTGACACGTTCTACGAGCCCGCGGTGAAACGCCGCAACCTCGCGCAAGCCTTGGCGAACGATCGTTTTGTCCTTTATGAAGCGGACATCGTGGACGCCGAACGCCTGTTCGCAATCGTCGAACGAGAGCGGCCTGACGTGGTGGTCCATCTTGCGGCGCGAGCCGGTGTACGTCCCTCTCTTGAGAACCCGAACCTGTATCACCGTGTGAACGTCATCGGCTCGCAAAACGTACTTGACGCATGCCGCGCCTATGCGCCCTCACACCTCGTTTTCGCATCCAGTTCGTCTGTCTATGGAGGTATCATTGAAACTCCATTTCGGGAAACGATGGCATGCGACCGGCCGGTCAGCCCCTATGCGGCCACGAAGCGCATGAACGAGTTAATGGCGCACGTCTACCACCGAGTCTACGGCCTGCGCGTGACCCTCCTCCGGTTCTTCACCGTATATGGGCCTCGGCAGCGACCTGAGATGGCCATTCATACGTTCACGCAACTGATCGACGCGGGAAAACCCGTGCCGATGTTCGGCGACGGGTCGTCCCGCCGGGACTATACCTACATTGATGACATCATGGATGGAGTGATTAAATCCATCGATATGCCGTTTGATTACGAAATCTTCAATCTCGGCGAAAGTCATACGACCAGTTTGAATGAACTCATCGGCTTACTTGCCGATTGCCTCGGAAAACCAGCCACCATTGCGCCGCTTCCGTTTCCGCCCTCCGACATGGAAACCACGTTCGCCGACATCGCGAAAGCGAAAACCATGTTGGGATACGATCCGCACACATCACTCAAGGAAGGGTTGGAACGATTCGTCGCCTGGTATCGCAGGGCCGACTCGTAGTTCCCCAACTCGCAACACATACGCAAGCGCATCGCCTACCCATCCAGGGAACCTGCGCACATCACAACGCCCACAGAGCACGCGCCGACTGACCAGGCCAAGCCGTTCCACGGTCGATTCCTGGTGCTGGAACGCAATCAGGCCAACTATACTGAAATTATAGTCAGATAATTGTCAATAGTTGACCGTTCCATTGGCTCAACGGCTTCCACCACTTACTACACTATAATCTATGAAAAATCTACTAAACTCAACACCATAGCTAGAATTGAAAACCGATACAGCACAATATTTTGTTGCAATCGACCTGTTCATTTGTTACAATCCTCCATAGGTTGGGTCGGCCCTACCATGGCAGGATGGGGTGGTATGAAGGATTCAGCGATCAGCTCACAGGAGCGCAATGATGAAATTATTGGCATCATCCTGATCGCTATCACTATTCTCGTTTTCTTGGCCCTAGTTACGGACGGTTACAAGAGCGACATCCGACGGCCCATCGACGGCATGGCCGAAGCACCCAATCTTTTGGGCAAACCTGGCGCAGCCGTCGCAGGCGTTGCAAGTCTACTGTTCGGCGGCGCCGCGCATATACTCTATGTCGTCACACTGATCTGGGGCGGAATGCTTCTGCGCCATCGCCCGTTGGATCGGCTGGCCGGCCGAATCGCGGGGGCGATTCTGTTGCTCTTTTTTGCGGCGGCGCTGCTGCACATCGACATATCCCCCGACTCGAACGGGGATCATGCCGGCGGTATCATCGGCGGTTTCTTCGGGGCCTTCCTGGTGGACCAGACGGGAATGATCGGCGCCAATGTCATTTGCACCACGCTCGTCCTCGTCGGCATCCTGTTGTCTACCGAGTTCCTGTTCGTCAGTCTGTTCGAACGTTCGCGCGACGTCTTCGTTTTGGTTTTGCAAGTGACGGCCGCATTCGCATCCAGACTCTGGTCGCTCGCAACGCAGCGGCAGCTCAAACCGACTACAACAGCGGGCAAAATCCGGTCTCGCCAGAAGGGCGTGACCGTGCAGCCGCGCTTGCGGGATCGGGTCGAGCCCGTGGTGTTGTCCGCGTTTGAAGAAGACGCGGACGGCCACGAGGAACTGACGGGTCCCGGTTATGACGATGATGACGTCCAACCCGCCCTGCCGGCGCCCAAAGAACGCATCCGCATCTGGACCAACGCCGCATCGGACGACACGCGCGACGAAGGGCCGTCCGAAGCGCTGCCTTTTGACGATGTCCCCGAAATCGACTCCGACGAAAGGGAGGGTGGGCTCCCGTCCGAATTCGACGACGCGGAAGCGGATGAAGCGCGTCCCCCGGTCCAATTCTCCGCGCTCCGGCCTCGCCCGAAGAGTACGCCTATGCCCCGGCGCAAGTCGGCGGTGACGGACGAGCTTCCGCCGGACTACGTGTATCCGAAAAAGTACACCCGGCCGTCTATCGATCTTTTCGAACTGCCCGTGCCTCCGCCCGTCGAAGACTGGAGCGAGGAGCTGCTGAAAACGAGCAGTATTCTCGAGGACACCCTGCAGACGTTCGGCATCGAGGCCCGCGTAACCGACGTTACGCGCGGACCCACCATCACACGTTACGAACTTGAACCCGCTCCCGGCATCAAGGTCAGCCGTTTCCTGTCGCTGGCCGATGACATCGCGCTCGCGCTAAAGGCGCACCGCGTTCGGGTCGAGGCGCCCATTCCCGGCAAGGGCCGCGTCGGCATCGAGGTGCCGAACAAATTGCGCGAGTCCGTCGTGGTGCGAGAGTTGCTCGAGTCGCGCCAGTTCCAGAAACACAAAGGGGTCCTGCCGCTCGCGCTCGGCAAGGACATCGCGGGCGAGGTCATGGTCACCGACATGGCGGCAATGCCGCACCTGCTCGTCGCGGGTGCGACCGGCGCGGGCAAGACCGTGTGTGTGAAGACGTTGCTCGCCAGTCTGCTCTATGCCAAGACACCGGACGAGTTGCAGCTCATGTTAATCGACCCGAAAATGGTCGAACTGTCGATCTTCAACGATATCCCGCACCTCATCACCCCCGTCGTCACCGATGCCAAAAAAGCGGCATCCGCGTTGAATTGGCTTATCGTCGAGATGGAGGAGCGATACCGCCTATTCGCGCACCTGCGGGTCCGCAATATCGAGGTATACAACCAGAGCGTCGAAAACGGCGAGATCGAGATGGTGCACGAAGAGGGGGACGAGGCAGGCGAGTCTGTCGACGCCATCCGCAAACTTCCTTACATCGTGTGCATCATTGACGAGCTGGCCGATCTAATGATGCTCGCCCGCGCGGAGGTCGAGGACGCCATCGCCCGCCTGGCCCAACTCGCGCGTGCCGTGGGCATTCACCTGATTATCGCGACGCAGCGCCCCTCCGTGGACGTGCTGACCGGCGTCATCAAGGCCAACTTCCCTTGTCGCATTTCGTTTCAGGTTTCCTCGCGAGTCGATTCGCGCTGCATCCTCGATGAAATCGGTGCGGAGCGACTGATCGGACGTGGCGACATGCTGTACCTGCCGGCGGGACAATCGAAGCCCAATCGCATTCAGGGCGCCTTTGTCAGCGACGCTGAAATGAACGGTCTGATCGCATACCTGAAAACCCAGGCGCCACCGCAATACCGCGACGAAATCGCGAATTTCGGGAAATCGAAGGAACAACTGGAGGATTTGGAGAACGAGGACGACGAACTGTTCGACGAAGCGGTACGTGTCGTGTTGGAAACGGGGCAAGCCTCAATTTCCATGGTGCAACGCCGGCTCCGAGTAGGTTACACTAGGGCAGCCCGGCTCATTGACATGATGGAGCTGAGGGGGATCGTGGGGCCGCATAGCGGAAGCAAAGCGCGCGAGATCCTGGTGAGTACGATACCACCGAAAAACGAGGTTGCATGAACCTAGCAGCATTTCCCGGTCACGAGCTGAAAGCGCGGCGGGAGGAACTGGGGATGAGCGCCGAGGACGTGTACCGCCGTATACGGGTCCCGGCGATGTTCGTCGAATCCATCGAAGCGGGACTGGTCGACAACCTGCCGGTTTCCTGCTACGCCGTCGGCTTCCTCAAATCGTATTGTCAATTCCTCGGCGTCGATTCCAATCGCTACGTTGATTTCTATTTGGCTTGTATTCGTCCCGCTTCTCGCATTCTTCACCGAAAGCCGGAGGAGAAACGCAAGCGCGAGACGCCGAAATGGGCGCGCGAGCTCGCCGCGTGGGCGGCGGTCTGCGGGATCATTGCGATGGGCTGGTTCGCCTACCACGCCATGATCCGCCCTAACCTGGATCCGGCCAAGCAACGGGCCCATGCCGCAACGACGGAAAGTCTGCGCGTCCCCTCGACTCCGCCCGCGATCAAGAAGTAAACCGAGAGCGATTTCCGCCCGTTCCGCTTCGGCGAGGAGCGCCCCCCCCGTACTGCGACTCGCCTCTAATGCACTCATTCCGCAAACGATCAAACGATCAAGCCGCGTGCGCCGCCCGATTCGCGATTGTAATGGCCTCGCTGCGCTCTGAATCACGACCTTTCTCCCGCATGCGCCGTCGCACGTACTTCTGCTACCATGGAGCACGCGTCCCGGCCGTTTCCAAGGACGTCAGGCAGGGATTACAGCACCCGATTTGGAGAAACGACCCATCGCTACGCCCGCGCCACATCATGCAAGCGACGACGTCCGCAGTCTGTCGTCGATCAACCTGCCCAACCAACTTACGCTTGCCCGTGTCATTATGGTGCCCGTATTCGTCGCACTCCTGTCTTTTGACTACTGGTGGTGCTACTGGCTTGGATACGCCGTGTTTACCGTCGCCACCATCACCGACTATTACGATGGCAAGATCGCGCGGGAGCGGAACCTCATCACGAATTTCGGCAAGTTGCTCGATCCCGTCGCCGACAAAGTGCTCGTGAGCGCGGCCTTCATTATGATGATGACGCTTCCCAGCGCCCAAGACCCCTCGGTCAAGAGCCTCATCATCCCGGGCTGGACGGTCATTGCGATCCTCTCCCGAGAGTTCCTGATCACGGGGCTGCGGCTGCTTGCCGTCAGCGACGGCGTTGTCATCGCGGCGAGCAACTACGGCAAGGCCAAAACCGTCTTCCAACTGGTCTACGTTTTCGTGTTCCTGTTCCTTGCCGGCGCCGAGCATTTCGTTGTCATCGGTTTTCCCGACTACGCTCCGCTCTATCGCAAGGCGCTGGAAATTTCCTCGCTCTGGGCCATGGTGTTTGTCGCCCTGTACACGACGTACAGCGGTTATCAGTTTCTCCGTGCAAATTGGCAAAACCTTCACCTAGGAATTCGCTCATGACTGCGCCTGCTGTCTCTCGCGCTATCATCGACCTCGGCGCTTACGCTCAAAACCTCGCGGTTGTCCGCACCATGGTCCCCCGCGAGTGTTCGATCATGGCCGTCGTGAAAGCCGACGCGTACGGCCATGGCGCGGTCCAAATCAGCCGTAAAGCGACGGCCGCAGGCATCGCGATGCTCGGTGTCGCCACGGTTGCCGAGGCGCTTGAACTCCGCAATGCCGGCATTCAGTCCCCGATTCTCGTTCTTGTGCAAGCTCCCGAAGACGCCCTGCTGCCCGCCGTAGAAAACGATCTCCGGCTGCTGATCTCGAGCGTGGACGTCGCCGAGCGCGTGGGCGAACTCGCCCGCCGCGCCAACCGCATTGTGCCGGTTCACTGCAAGATTGACACCGGCATGGGCCGCCAAGGCTTTCATCCCGACACGACCGTCAAAGATTTGCTGCACCTCACCCGTATCTCGCATGTCGACATCGAAGGCATCGCCACCCACTTCGCCAATGCCGATTCGACACGCGATCCATTCACCGCCGCGCAGATGAAGACGTTTCGCCAGGTCCTCCGCCAAATCGAGAAGGAAGGCATCCCCTATGAAATGGCGCACGCCGCGAACAGCGCCGCCATCGTCAACCACGAGGGCGCCGCATTTGACATGGTGCGCGCCGGGCTTATGACGTACGGCGTCTGGCCCACCGACACCCCCCCCGCCGTCTCGCCGTTGAGTCCCGTATTGCGCTGGGAGTCAAGCGTTGTCCTGATTAAAGAACTCGATCAAGGGTCCGGCGTGGGCTATGGTCGCACCTACACCACCCACGAACGCGCCAGGACCGCTATTGTCCCCGTAGGCTACGCGGACGGCTTCCGGCACAGTCTCTCCAATCGTGCATCCGTCATCATTCGCGGCAGGCGCTGCCCCGTTCGCGGCCGAATCTCGATGGACCAGACCATCGTCGATGTGACGCACGTGCCCGACGTGCAAGTGGGAGACACCGCCACGCTCATTGGGACGGACGGGAACGAAACCATTACGGTCATGGAACTCGCGGAGCGCGCCGGTACCATTCCCTATGAAATCCTCACCGGCATCGGGAAGCGTGTCGAGCGGGTCTACGTCGACGCGCCGCGCGGATGAATACCTACTACATCGATGGCTATAACGTCATTCACTTTTGCCCCCGGCTTCAGCCGCTTGCCGATCGAGACTTCGAAGCCGCGCGGGACACCCTCATTGACCGCGTGTCCCGCTACTGCGCCCAAACCGGCGAAGTGGCCCGCATCGTATTCGATGGCCGTGGCAGAAAACCCGAGCCGTCCGCCCCCTTTCGTGGCGCGCCGGGGCTCGAGGTCGTTTACTCCCCCGGTCATCTCAGTGCGGATACCCTTATCGAACGGTTTGTCTACGGTTCGAAAAACCGGCGCGAGATTGTCGTTGTCACCGGTGATCAGGGGATTCGTCAGCTTTGCCGAGGTCTAGGCTCCTTCGTCATGGCGCCCGAACACTTCCTCGATATGATTCAGGAGACGCTCGACCGCGCCGGCCACGCCCTTCGGGTCGACGCGCAACGCTATTGCAGTTCGCCCCTGGAGGACCGACTTGATGACAACGCGCGGAACCGATTGAATCGACTCAAACGGAGCCTGAAAGACAACAACGAGTAGCCGTCCCGGCGACGGCGCCACACTTCTCCCGAAATGCGGACGGGGCGGACCCAACCGGGCCCGCCCCCCGTACGTGCATCGCTTGCTCTGACCCTCTATGCGACCGCGATGTCACGGAAACCCGCATGACCAGCAGCCGGGCACATAGACCTGGTCATACACCGTGGTCCAATACGCGGGAATCCACACCCGCTCGTAGCGCGCTTCGGACACCAACTTCACGTGCATACGGCCGTTAAAGTAGATCCGGTCGTACACCGGTGGAATGTATTTTGTTTCCCAGTGCCCCGGCACGAATACCTGTCGTGCAATCGTCGTGTAATGCGGCGGAACCCAGCAGCAATACGGACCGTGGTTGTGCACAACCGGTCCGGTGTGGACTACGACACCACCGTGTACCGTCTTCGCCGAGGACGGGGTGCCGTTGTAGTAATGGATGTATCCGCTCGTCCCGGATGTCCTGCCGCTTGTCGCCCACGCCGGCGATACGGCCAGCAACGCGGCCGCCGCCATCATGATCCACACTCCCGAGCGCTGCCTCATATGCGCTCCTTTCCAGGCCTTGCGAGCCCGCCAGCACCTATTGTACCTCAAGACTCCGGCTACATGGACGAGGAAACGGAAAAGTTATTCAAGAACGGAATTCTGTCAAGAGATAAGTCGTCGTATCGTGCTGAAAATTCCGCCCTTACTTGGCGAAAACCGCTTTGCCCCGTCCTCCATTCGGGTCTTGTGGGGTTGCGCTGTCACTCGGATCAGCAGCACCGTAACGTTGTCCGGCGCCCCTGCTTCCAGCGCCCGGCCCACCAAGACCCGCGCCGCTCCTTGCAGGTTCTCGCTCGCCATCGCGCTCGAAAGTTGCGTGTTGTCCACAAGGTTCGACAGCCCATCCGAACACAACAGCAGGGTGTCGCCTACCTTTAGCCGCATGGCAATCAGGTCCGCTTTGACCGCCTCCTTTGTGCCTACCGCGCGCGTGATCAAGTTTTTGAGCGTGTGTGTGCGCGCTTCGTCTTCCGAAATGTAACCGTTGCGCACCTGTTCGGCGACCAGACTATGGTCCTCGGTGATTTGGCATAAACCCTCGCCGTTGCGAAGGAGGTAGACTCGGCTATCACCGACATGCGCGATATACGCATGATCGCCATGAATCAGCAAAGCCGATACCGTCGTCCCCATTCCAAAGTATTCGGGATGGTTCTCCGCTTCCTGATAAATCCGGCGGTTCGCCTGCGACACGGCCTCGCTCAATCGCGCCGGCGTAGTGGGTTCCGTGCGCGCGTAATATTCCTCGACCAGCGTTTGCAAGGCCAGCCGACTCGCGAAGTCGCCCCCGCTCACGCCCCCCATGCCGTCCGCCACCGCGAACAGGATGCCCCGCTCACGGGCAAGGTCCTTGTCCTCCGGCACGCAGAGTGTACAACCATCTTCGTTGCGGGACCTCTTCTTGCCCACGTCCGAAAGCAGGTGCGCCTCCAGAAAGGGTCCCGTCCAGTGGTACTCGAAATTTCCGCCTCGCGCAGGGCCGATCTCGGTATTGGGAATGACAGCCATCCAAGGTTTTCTCTTCCGTACACTTCACGGCCGGCCAACGCGGGAATCACCGCACCCACCCGCCAATGCGTTATTCTATTGGCCCCTTCCCGCGCAATGCAACCAACCGGGCCGACCGTCCCCCAAAAGGACCTTCCGGGCCGCGCCACTGAGGCCGATTGGGCCTGGCGTCCGTCGTTGGCGCGCCCGCCATCCCTGCGCCTTTGCTTCGTTTCGTACATGAAGCGTGCGCGACCAAGCCTCGAGGACGGGCCGCTCCGCGTGAATCCTCATTTCCGCTGGGATAGACTCAGAGAATGATTCCGAATTTTTCCATATCCGGAGTACTTTCGAGGTCCACCCTGATTGGAGTCGGGTTGGCGGCTCTCGTCGTCGCGGTGTACTGGCAGGTGCTTGGGTTCGAATTCGTAACGTATGACGATCCTTCCTACGTCACGGACAACTATCACGTCTTTGAGGGCTTCTCCCGGGACAGCCTCGCATGGGCGTTCACAACAAATCACGTCGGGCACTGGCATCCGCTCACGTGGTTGTCGTTGATGTTGGATTGCCATTTCTTTGGCCTTGATCCCGCCGCGCACCACCGAACCAGTGTCCTCATCCACGCGGCGAGCACCGTGATGCTGTTCCTGGTGTTACGGCATATGACGGCATCCACCTGGCCCAGCGCATTCGCTGCGGCCCTGTTCGCGATACACCCGCTGAATGTGCAGTCCGTCGCCTGGATTGCCGAACGCAAGAACGTTCTCAGTACGTTCTTCTGGATTGCGACAATGGGTGCCTACGCCCGGTATACCCGTGTACGGGGAGCAGGACCCTACGGCGCGGTCTTGCTGTTGTTCGCCCTCGGCCTCATGTCCAAGGCAATGCTTGTGACACTTCCGTGTGTGCTCCTCCTGCTTGACTATTGGCCGTTGCGGAGGATTCAAATCGAACGCCTCACGTGGGGCGGAACGTTCCATGCGTCATGGCCGCGTGTTGTCGAAAAGCTTCCCCTGTTTGCCATGTCCGCCGCCGCAAGCATCGCGGCGTACTGGGCCCAACACAGTGCGGGCGCGGTGAGCGATGCCGAGTCTACGCCTTTCTCCCTGCGCATGGCCAACCTGCTGGTTTCCTACGTGGCTTATTTACTGAAAACGGTGTGGCCGTTTTCGCTGGCCTTCCATTATCCCTACCCGCATGAGGCAATCGGTTTGTTCCGCGTCGGATTTAGCGCGCTCGTACTGTTGGGGCTGACTGTGTTTGCGCTGCGGCACTGGCGCGCGCGGCCTTATCTCATCGTGGGATGGCTCTGGTATGCCGGCACACTGGTGCCGGTGTCGGGTATCGTTCAGGTTGGAAGTCAGGCTATGGCCGACCGTTTCGCATACGTGCCTCTAATTGGACTCTTTGTCGCCATAGCATGGGGATTGAAGGACACGATGGCGCGGTTTCCCGCCGTGCGCCGGTCCCTTCCTGTCGCGGCTGTTGCGGTGCTGGTCTTGCTGACGGCGAGGACCCTGAACGAGGTTCCAAATTGGAGGAACGATCTGGCGCTGTTTGGCCATGCCGCCGCCGTTACGAGAGAGAACGCCATCGCCCACAACAATTATGGAACGGCCTTGTGGAAAGCCAACCGGCACGAAGAGGCGGTCCCGCACTTCATGGAAGCGCTGCGTATCCGGCCCAACTATGCGGGAGCGCTGGTCAATCTGTCGAACGCGCTCAAAGATCAAGGCAAGTTGCCGGAGGCTGTTGCCGGTTATCGAAAAGCCCTCGAGATCGATCCCAACCACGCCGGCGCCCGCACGAATCTCGGTCTCATCCTATTGCAGGGCGGCAGAGTTGCCGAAGCGACCGAGGAGTTTCGCAAGGTCGTGGCCGCGTGGCCGATGGACGCCAAGGCGCACAACAGCCTCGGCGTTGCTTTCGCCGCCCAAGGCCTGCGCGAGGAGGCAATTCGTGAATTCGAAACTGCGCTCCGTTTGAAGCCTGACTACCACAACGCCCGGGCCAACCTCGACTTGGCTCGGGGTATGTCGCCTGGGCCGCGGCACTAAAGGGCACATCGCCCGACCTCGCGCAAACCGGTACAGGTCGAATTCGGATGTGCCCCACGAAGGTTCGCGGGGTGATACCGTGCTCTACGCCGTATTGCTCGCCAGTCGGCCGGGTGTGATCGACAGACGGGTAAGAAATGCGGGTTAAGCGCGTGGCGGTTTTCGCGGCGCCGCGAGTTTGATCACCAGCATCTCCAACGCCAACGCGCGGTCAACGCCTGTTGATCGAAGCATGATCTCGGCGTTCATACACAGAGAAAAGGCGTCTCGCAGTTTCCGTTTGCCGAGCTTTACGGCCAACGGTCGAATCTTGTTGGCGACAAAAGGGGTGATGCGGTCGCTGCCCGTGGCGACGAGGTACGCCGACTTGAGCAGCCAATTGATCGACCCGAGTATCTCGAATTCGTTCTTGCCTAGATCGATGACCGCGCGGAGCGATTCCATCGCCTTCCGGGTGTCGGATTCGGCGATTGCGTCGGTCATCGACCATACCGATTCCTCCGCCACGTCCGCGCACGCCGCATCCACGTCGGACTCGCCAATGGTATCGGCGTGGCCCACGTAGTTGCACAAGAGTTCGATCGCGTTGTTGACGTCGCCCAGAGAGGTTCCCGTGCGTTTGACGAGCAGCTTGAGCGCATTAGCTTCAATCCGCTTTCCCCGCTGCTTGATTTCGTCGTGCGCCCATGTCTCGACTTCGCTCTCGCGTAGCTCGGGGCAACTGACTACCATTCCGTTTTTCTCGCACGCCTTGAAAAGTTTGAGCCGCCGGTCAATGCGATTCGCCACAAGCAGCAGAATAGTCGTCTCGCACGGCGCGGCAAGATACTCGATGAGCGGCCGATACTGCTTGTCGTTCTCGTCTGATTCATCTTTCTTCTTCGGTTCATAGCACTCCACGCCATGCACGACAACTACGCGCCGTTCGCTCAGGAAGGGATAGGTCTGAGCGACGGACACAATCTCGCCCTCCGGCGTTTCGTCGGCGTGGTAACTGCTGTAACTCAGGTCGCGCATGCCGGGTTCGACGTAATGCGCCACCATGCGGTCCACCGCGCGATGTGCGAGAAGCGGCTCGAACGTCGCCTCCTTGGCGCGGGGAGCCTTGTCTGGACAAAACAGATAAACAGGCGCCGGCGCGGCTTTTCCGATAGTTTTCAGGAATTCAATGACGTTCATGGCGTGGTCGAGTCCATGGAAAGAGGCGTGTGGGGGTTGCCTCGGCTAGCCCGGATTTTTCACACCCGCGGGCAATGAAGGATACAACTTCGTGCGGCACATACCTTTGTGCAGCGACAGGAAAAACGGGCTGTTGGTGTGAAAAATCCTCACCCGATTGACTTCTATGCAATCTCCTGAGCATTTCTCACCAGTCGCTCCCGTCATCCGGAGCGACTGGTGAGAAATGCGGGCTAGATGCGTCTGAATCGCGCATACCGACGACACGACGCAGAAGGGTCTGCGGGAGGTCCATCTCGATGCGCTGTTGGGGATCCCCCAACTCGTTCCCGTGGGGCAGTCGCGGGTCCCTCTCCGGGTAAAAGTAAGGTCGTTCAATCTTCTCGCGGATCGTGTTACCACGGTTCCACGGTGCGGTAGAATATGTCCGATGCGAGTTGTTCGAGGGCCTCCGATGCGCCCCGGTTCTCCTCTTCGCTGGCAAACGAACGCACGGACGGCAGAAAGGTCTCCGCATTGCCGCGCAGCCGATCCGACGACTGGCCCGACGCGCGCGTATAGAAGCTGGTCTCGCCCGCCATCAACTGCTCTTCCCACACGATTTTGCCCGTCTCGCGCTCGGTCAGCCGCGCGCCGGCCGTTACCACGCAAAGGAACTGGGTAACTTCATCGTTCTCGTCATAGGTGACGCCCCGGAGGCGATAGTCGAGAATGACTCCTTCCAGAATCAGGTCCGCTTCGTCCTGCGAGACGACGCGAAGCCGGCCGTCGTGGATGAACTTGCGGGTGATGGCGTTGGTCAACGGCGCCTGGAGGTCGTACTGCCGGCTCATGTTCTTGAATGCCGACACAAAGATGGTCTGGTATTTTTCGTCCAGAGTGCTGCCGGTCGAGTACCCGCAGCCGGACGTCGTCACCGCTGCGGCCAAGGCCGCGGCAAGAAGACTACGACGCATCATGATGGAGAGGACCACCGCTTGCTGTGCCCGTGTTGCTTCAGCCACGCTTCGGCCTCCGCGGCCGACTGCGTGCCCGGAAACTGTTCAACGACCACCTCGTAACAGATGGCGGCGGAATCGAACTTTCGCCGTTTTTCGTAAAACTTGGCGGTGCGCAACCGCTGTTCCGCCACGCGGTTCACCATTTCGGCCCGTTTGGGATCGAGTTCGGCCGCCCGACTGTCACCGGGATACTTGCTCTTGAACCGGTCAATCGCCTCGATCGCCAACAAGCTGGGCGACTGATCGTACGCCGGCGGCAGCGAGGCATTGTAGTGGCACATCGCCAGCCCGAAACTCGCCTCGTCCACCCACTGCGAGGCGGCGTAGTCCTCGATTACGCGCTGGTACTCGAACGCGGCCTCCGTGTACTCCTCGAGCGTGTAGTGGCACAAACCGATCTTGTACTGCGCCTCCGCCGCCGCGTCGGTGAACGGCTGATTGTCGATTACCATGGCATACACGGTAATGGCGCGCCGGAACGGACGCTTGCGGAACAGGTGCCACCAACTCTTGTCCAGGTTCGCCGTGCCGCGCTCGTAAAAATAATCGCCGATCTCGTACTGCTTCGCAATCACGTTGTCGAACAGGTCGCTGCCCGGATAGGCCGCCACCACCTGCTGAAACTCCTTGGCCGCGGCCATGTACTCTCCCTGCGCCATTTTGATTTCGCCGCGCAGGTATTGGTTGTCGTCCGCCCAGTCCGTGTCGCTGTAGTAGTTTTGAAACTTGTCCGTCTCCCGCAATGCCTTCTTGTAGTCCCCCTGCACCATCAGGCTGCGCGCAAACTCCACCTGCAATTCCGGAGTCTCCTTGGGCAGACGCTTGATGTTGATCCAGCGGCCCGTTTGCGGGCTCCAGGTCCACTGCGCCTCGGCCCCCTGCTGCCATACCAAGGTCGCCGCTACCGCCACGCCAATCCAACCCCAGATGCTTCGCATCATGTTGTCTCCACCGTTCGGACCATCGCCTACGTACGCGCTGCGGTCGAGGCTTTAGGCCCGCCCGGACCGTCAAACCCCACCCAAGGGAATTCTAACAGTATGCAATGCCTTGCGCAAGCGGCCATTGAAGCCCTATCCCCTTGTGTTTTCGGCGGTTGACTGCCAGGCCGATATGCGCCGTAGCAGCCACTTGGGGACAAGCCTGCACACCTTATCTCTTGACGCACTTGGGAAAAGGAAGTAGACTCACTCCCGCTTCAGGCGTGAAGTTGCGGGGCGGGTCCGCGCGTCTACACGTTCCGGTATGGGGCGGGGTCTTCCTGATGAAGTTAGCTCAACGCCGGGAAGCATCTGGGCAAACCTGTTGCGGAGGGGTACGAACCAGGAACCATGAGGAAGGGGAACGTATGAGCGCACACGCATCGGACGCCGGAAGAACCAACGGCGACAAGATCTTGTTCTGGGGCTGTTTCATGGCCCTCATTGCCACTGCTTTCGGTTTCATCGTTCGCACGATGATCATCGACGACCTCGGCGCCCAATTCAACCTGTCCGAAACCCAGAAAGGCGAAATATTCGGCGCGGGACTCTGGCCGTTCGCCCTCAGCATAGTCCTGTTCAGCCTGGTCATTG
>BTUX01000080.1:0-17521 GCA_045863315.1 Candidatus Hydrogenedentota bacterium
GTTGTTCCACATCGCAGGATTTCACCTGCCCTGCCGGCACACGGTACGCGGGAAACCGGCCAAATACAATTTGAACTTCGCCAACCGCCGGATTCGCCGTCACGCTCACTCCGCGGTTCGGCATTGATTTCTTGCCTTGGCCGTCGCATACTTTTTTTACGCTCGCAACCGGATCGGGGCCACCAATGTCGCTTCAAGGTTTTCAGCGTGACTACCTGCGGAAACTGGCGCACCCGCTCAGTCCCGTTGTTTTCGTGGGCAAAGACGGCCTCACGGACACGCTCGTTGGCGCGATCAGCCAGGCGATTGCCGCCCGCGAACTCATTAAGGTGAAGTTCAACGACCACAAAGACAAGAAACAGGAAATCATGGAGCGCGTTGTCGAACAGACCGGGGCCGAACTTGTGGGAATCGTGGGGCATGTGGCCACACTGTACCGGGCCCATTCGGATCCGGACCGTCGGAAAATTCATCTGCCCGTGCGTTGATCGGCGATGCCGTACGCATCGTCCCCGGCTCACGATCGATGCAGTCTTGTCCTTCGAAAAAGACCATCACGACGCGAGTTCTAAAAGTTTTCGAAGAAAACGCAACGCCCCGTGATAGGCGCCCGGACTCTTGCTTTCCCTCGGACCGGCCACGTTAAGGGTATGGACTTCTCGATCGCGCAGCCACGCGGCTACTTCGCGTATGTCCGGTCTCGCCGTCATATTTACAATCAAGGACGGTCTCCCAAGCTGCTCCGCACACAGCGCCGTATACGCGGTCCCTTCGGTGGGGGGGCCCCAAGCGAGTATCAAGGTGGCATCCGAATCGCGCACGTTCCACAGGGTTCGTTCGGCGTAATCGGCATGGGGTGTTTCTTGTAGCGGGTAAATCCCCGGAACGGTCCCGTCCTCGGACAGCCTGCCGAGTGGACACCATCCCCCGCACTCGATCCCCGCGTCGAGCGCCGCGTCGAGCGCCGCGCGATCGACGCCGGTCTGACCGCCGGAGACAATTCGACGGATCATGTCTTCAGGGAGTTTTCGCCTCGGGTTCGGGCGAGTCCGCGGAATTGTCCGTCCGCGGGCCGGTTTCGTCGCGTGGCGCGGGGACGAAAGGCTGGTGCTGTTGAACGGTCTCGATCTTGAGCTCGGCCTCCATTGCCATTTCGCGAATTTGTGTCGTGACTTGAACGGGCGCATTGGGATGCGCGCGCAACAGGATTTTCGGTTTGAGCTTGGCGACGCGCAGTTCGTCGAACGTGGCTTGAACTTCGTCCAGCGATAGCAACTCGCCGTCGGAATGGATGGAACCCGAGTGACCGACGGATATGGTCAATTCGTTCTTGTTGCGCAGGATGCGGGCCTGGGCCCGGCGCCAAATGTTCTTCTCGCTGTGACGCATGGTGGTCGTCATGCTCTCGTCAAACGACGCCGCGCGCAACGCCTCGGGCTGCGTGAACTCATCGACGATGGTCGGAGTGAGGAACACCGCCAGCTCGCGGTCGAGGTGGTCTTTCTTGGTGGATTTGAACAAGCGGCCCACGAAGGGAATGTCGCCCAGCAGCGGGACCTTCTCGACGTCGTCGGTCAGCGTTACGGCGCGCAGCCCTCCAATTACAATCGTCTGGCCGTCGTTCACCAACACCTGCGTCTCGGCCTTGTTCTGCGTCTTTTCCGGGACGGTGCTGGCCAATCCCGCCGCCAGGATGACCTTGTCCTCGGCCGTGCTTTCCTCCGTTTCGATATCCATCAGAATCTTGGCTTCGTCGTTGATGCGAGGCTTGACCTTGAGGATGGTGCCGACCTTCACAAACTCGATAGATCCCGGCACGACGCGGCTGGAAATGTTGTCCTGCACGTTGTCGTTCACGACCACCCCGCCAAAACTGGTGAAGCCGACGCTCTGGAACGGGCGGTCCGTTGTGTTCTCGAAGACGGCTTCCTTGCCGTCCTGCACAGTGACCCGCGGACGGGCAAGAATGGACAGCTTGCCGGTGCTGTCAAGATAATCCAGCACAACCGCAACGCGGTTTCCCTTGAACTCGGGATCGAGAATGTAATTGCCGGTTGTATTGCCGGCTTCCCTTCCCCCGGGATTGCTGAGCTCCTGAAAAAGGCTGCCCGTGATCGGATCGCGCAGAAACGCCCGGTATGGCAAGCGCCCCACATTCGCCCGCTGTCCCGAGGCCGGCGCGCTCGTGTAGTCGGGCCGTGAGTCTCCGCTTTGGAGCGAGAAGGGAGTCCCTCCAATCTCATCGAAATACGACCAATCAATGGACAGGTCGCGCATCACGCTGGTCCGCGCGGACACAAGAAACGCTTCAATCTGGACCTGCCTGCCTTTCTGGTCCCACTCGCGGATCATGGCGTCGACCTCTTCCACGCGGCTCGGAATCGATGTCAGGCTGACCTGATGCGTGTCCTTGTCGATGGTGATCGTCCCGATTTCCTCGGGAATGAGATTTTCAAGCCGCTCCATCACGCTTTCCGCGCTGGCGTATCGGAGCGTCCAGGTCTTCGTAATCAGTTTCTGATCGAGCGATTCGAGCACTTGCCCAATCTGGTCCTGGCGTGAGGGAAGATCGGTGACCACTATGGAATTCGTGCGGGGGTCCGCCTGGGCAATGCCGCGCTCCGAAAGCATGCTCTCGATCGTGTCCAGCAGGTCTTCCGCGGCCAGATACTTCAGTTCAAAGACGCGGGGCTCAAGCGGCACATCCAATCTTGCCAGCGCCTCCTTCATCGCATCGAGGTTGGCCTGCGTGTCCCACACCAGAATGTTGCCGGTGCGCGGATCGCTGATCAGACGGCCTGTTTGAGACATGAGCCCGGTCAGGATCGATTCCATGTCGACCACATCCGCATGCCGTATCGCAAATTCGTGGTAGCGGGTTTCGCCATATTCGCGTTCCAGGTACTCGCCATCCAGCATGACGTAAAGAAACTTGGTTTCGGGATCAAACTCGTAGTGAATCCCATTGAATCGCAGGACTTCCATCACCTGCCGCGGTTTTACGTCCGTGACCCAAAAACGCACCTGCTTCTGCTCGATGCCCTCGGACGCAACGACGTTCCAGCCGGTGGCCCGCGCTACGGTATCCAGCACCTCAATCACGCTGGTCGGCGCATCCGTGGCATTAATGGATATGGCGTCTCCCACGTCCGGTAACGCAGTCACGGGAAGTTTTTTGTGCAAAATGGGCTCGAACGCACCCTGACCTCCGACCGTGACTTGCCGGCGTTCCGATCGAATCGATTGGACGGCCGTAGCACTCTCGCCCGCGCGACGGGCACCCGGCTCGCGTCGCGCGCCGCCTTCCGCTCGCGGACCGGCCTGCGTGCCCGACGGCTGCTGGAAAATGATGTCCCGGACGGCGCCCTCGACACCGGGTTCGGGCAGCGGTTGTGTCGGCGATTGCTGCGCCAGGACGGTCTCCCCCCCCAGCATCGCCAAAAGAAAGACGGTCAAAAGGCGCCGGCGGCGGCCCGCCGCAAATTGCGCTTTGTTCGTGCATTCACGGATGCGCCCAGTCTCAAGTCGACGCAACACGGTCCCCTTCCCTCATACTCTTCTCCCGCGCGTGACGCCGCAGTATACCCGAACTGCCGGCTCGAATCATCGACGCGGCAGATTCATCCGATACTCCGTACCGCCCTGAACCACCGAAAACTGAATGTAGTCCTTGGCGATCTCCCGGATCATGCAACCCTTGATCTGCTGGCCGACCGAGTACCAGTCCTTTCGTCCATCCACCCGGATCTGGACTCGCAGCCGATCGCCGGAACCCATTTCGTTCGGCGTCGGTTCGACGCCCGCCAGCATCTGTTCGAGCAGCGGCGGTGGCGCCTCCACCTTCGGCGCGGTCACCAAAGGGCGCCACAGACTAGGCTGCGACGATATCATTCGCTGCCACGTCTCAAACTCGGGGTCGGTCGAAAAATCGAAATGGATCGTGGGTGGGGACACGTTCGCTATCCGGCGCTCCATGCGAGCGCGACGCTCGCGCACGGGATTCATCGCCACACCCAGCGCCAGCAGCAGGGCCAGCCCCGCCAAGATGACCCCGGCGACCCCATATACGTACCGCAGCATCGGTCAGACCTTCTTCTCCGTCAGTATAACGTTGTCGATCAGCACAGCCCCCCCCGCGCCTTCGATAACGATTGACGGCGCCCGAATTGGGACACGTTCGCCTCCCGCACCTGGAACTTGAAACCGCAATCGGTAACGATAAGGCGCACCGTCAGCAATCAAGGGTTGCCCCGTGTCAAATACCGGGCCATCCGGCGAACCGCCTATCATGGCGCGTGCCGATCCCCAGGCGCGCGCATCGAAGGACAATTCATACAGCGATCCCGATTGGAGTTGCTGCTCCTGGTAAACGGCACCGGCCTGCGCGGTCGATTCCACTCGCAAACTAGCCGCCCCTTCCGTTGCGCCATCCGTGTGTTTCACGGCGCGCAGGTCCTCGATGACCCACTCCGACGGCGTCGAAGCGGCGCCGTCCCACTCTTCGAAGCCTGGATTCCGGGCGATATTGCCCGACTCGATTTCGGCAATTGCCCGCGCTCCCGGCGGCTCGAGTGTAGCCGCATCGCCGATAACCGTCCGCGTGACTCGAACGCTTGCCGTAACGGTGTCGCTCAACGCGTGGCGTACAATCTCGAGGCTGTCCACGCGCAGCGCCTGCGGGCTCTGCTGAAGACGCTGCAAAAAGGTGGCGACATTCTGGATCGGCGCCGGCTCCGTCTTGAAACTGATCTGATAGCTGCGATACCCCGGTCCAGATGCCAGCGCGCCCATGGGCATGCTTCGGATATCCACGAGCGCCGCCGCCCCGCCCGCCGTAGCGGGCAACGGCTGCCCTTCCGGCGGCACATCGCGCAACGACAGACGCGTAATCTCAATGCGCAACCGATCGTGAATCTCCTCCTGCGTCCACTGGCTCGAGTGTTGGTCGGCCATCGAACGATAGGCAATCTCTATCGGCTCGGCCGCCGCCGCCTGCTCGGTGAGCGCCAGAAGCTCTTGCTCCAGCCCGTCGATGGTGGCGTCCAGCGTATCGATGCGGTCCAGCGCGCGCAGCACGACGAGCACCACGACCGCGGTTAACGCAACCGCGGCGGCAAGCGCAGCCAGTCGCCGCTCGGATGGTGTCATCTTTTCGAGATACGCCAACATAACCCGACGCTATTCTCCCGGCTCCAACACGTCTTCCTCCGCCGGCTCCGGCGGCGTCAACGGAACGACGATTTCAAATTGATACACGGTCGTGTTCTGTTCCGTCTCCGGCGCGGTCGGCCCCAGTCGCGCACGGGCGAACTGGGGCACTCGCTCGCGTCCGGCCTCGCGCATGGAATCCGCGAGTTCAAAGATGAAGTTCTGCGATTCGGCGCGGCCCTGGATTATCAGGCTTTCGCCGTGCGCAAACGCGAACCGCGTAAACGTGAGACCGGTCCGGGGAGCGAGTTCAGTCAACCGCGCGAGTAGTTCCAGCGCGCTGCCGCGCTTGTCAAGGTGCTGCTGCAATCGCACCAACTGGGCGCGCTTGTGCTCCACGCCTGTCGCAATCGGCTCGACAGCGGCTATCCGGCCGTGCAATTCGCCGATATAACTGGACCGCGTGTATACGGCTTGCCCGTAAACCGCGCCCGCCAAGAAGACGACCGCAGCGGCAAGGCCGCCTGCCTTCGCCAGTTGGTTCCGCGTGCGCGCCCTTAGACGGGCATGCAGGATGGACTCGGGCACGAGACCGATCTCGATGGAGGCCCTCTGCTGCGCGGCCATTGCGGCCCCGAATGCGACCAACGGGAGCGACGTCATGGCAGGGTGGCGACGATCCAGTAATCGCTCCGCAAAAGTTGCGGGTTCGCACTCGTATCCGGTTGACGCACCCAGCGCGTTCGCTGCGGACACAGGATTCGCGCAATCGCTGCTCACATACACCCGGTCAATCGGCTCGCCGTGTTCGCTTTCCCGCCGGTACGCCGCAAGTGACGAGCGCAGCTCGACGGCAAGTTCCTCCGCCGCATCGGAACCCGAATCCACCAACAAGGACCAATCCTGCGCTGAAGCGACGCCGCGCCCATACTCGATGACGCCGTTGTGCATCACGAGGACCTCGAGTCCTCCCGCGGCTAGATGAACTAGTGCATAGCGTTCGTCTTCGCCCTGTTTACAGACCGCCGCCGCGCTCGCCAGACACGCGGTACTCACGAAGATATGCTCCGGCTCGATTCCGCACGCCCGCAGGACCGCCACATGCCCCTCCACGACGTCGCGGTGCGCAAACACGGCCAGCGTGCGGGCGGTGCCATCGGCCCGTTTCTCAACGATGCACTGATCGATCACGAGTTCCTGGGCGGGATACGGAACGTACTCCTCGGCGCTCAGGCGCACCATGCCGTCTATCTCCGCGGCGTGGTGGGAAGGCAGGTTCAAAATGCGGGCCGTCATTTCGTGGCGCGGCAGGACCGAGCATACCGTGTCTCCCGCGATGCCGCGGTCGGCCACGAACGATCGCAATGCGGCTTCCAACGAACCGTCTGCGACCGACCACGCGCCGCGACTTGTCTCGTAGGCATCGACGTCGATCCCTTTGGGAGACCGGCGCACGCGCAACCAGGAAATCAGGCTTTCGTTGAACTGCAGCACGCTGATGCGGTTAGATTTCCTGGCCAAAATGCCCCTCCGACCAGTTCAGCACGCGGACTGTTTCCGGCTGGAGGTGCACCACTGCCCGGCACGCAGCGCGAACGTTGCCCAGCCGCTTCGTTGCAAAACCGGTAATTGTAAAGTAGCGCGATTCGAACGTGCAATAACGGGCGATGGGTGCGAGCTGTTCACTGCTCAACCCGAGCAACCGCGACATCCCATCGAGCGAGCGGAACCCCCTGTCGTCCTCCGTCATGAGGGTCCCGTCCTTGCCTGCCCGAAACGCAATGATCGAACCGATGACCGACTCATCGAGGTCCGGTATGGCCTCCAACACCTCCCGCGGGGCGGTGTTGATGTTGATGCGGCCCTCGCCGTACACCGTCAACAGGTCGCGAAGCCCGGGCTTGTCCACGTCCCCTTCCCAGTCGGACTCGTCCATGCCGTCAAGGTGGCGCGCATCCTCGACGGTCGTGAAAAGGGCGCGCTTGTTCGGATCCAGATCGCCGCCGCGGCGGCGCATAATTGCGGAGACGGTGGTGAAGCTGAGTTCCTCAATGTTGTCGAAAATCTCCTCCGGCGACGTATTCAGTGAAATCCGGCGTTCCGCGTCTTCCAACCGATACGTCGCCGTTTCACCGGCGCCTGCTTCGGATGCCGCAGCGAAGGGTCCGCCTTCCGCATACAGGTCGGGCCCTTCCTGAAATACGTTGATCTGCTGCGCGACAGGCGCGCGCCGGCCGCTATTGGTCCTGCGTCGCTGCTGCTGCAACTCGCCGCGTCCCTGTGCGACGATCGCGTCGACGGCGGCGCGGTTCCGCAATTCCGCGACTGCATAGACAACCGCGCCGCGGGCGGCGTACGTTGCCTCCATATGGTCCAGGGATAGAGCGGCGGCGCGTTGGTCCAGCATCGATCGGTGGGCAAAACCCAGCGTCAACACGGCGAGGATCGCCATAATCCAGATGACGGCGACAAGGATAAAGCCCATGTCCTCGCGCGTGTTCACAGGGAGAAAGTCTCCGTCGAAAAGGAATCCTTATCCAACCGGGTGGTCGGCCCCCGGAATACCGCGTAGGTTGCGAACGTCGTCAGGCCCGATTCGGCGTTTGGGTCGATCAGGGTCAGTTCAATCTTGATCGCCTGTGGTATTCCCGACTTCTTCGGGTGCTCGTCGCGAACGATGAACGAAGCCTGGCCCGGTGCGGCTTGTCCGCTTGCCGGGGCGCCCGGTTCGCTCGGCGGCAACCAGTAGTACCGAAGTTCAAAATCCTTGACACCGGTCGCGAGTTCAAACTCGGATTCCCGCCCCAACTGAATGATCGGGTCGTCTATCCCGCCGTCCTCCGGAGGACCCGACGGAAGCGCGCTCTCTACCGGTCGTTCTTCACGCAGCAGTATGCGGCCTTCGCCCCTCGGATCCGACTTGAGGCGATAACGTATCCACAGTACCCGCGGGTGCGTGCCGTCTTCGACGTTCATCGGAGTCGTCACAGCGTAAAACTCGAACTCCTCGTTGTCGCCGACGAAGAGGTGCGACGCGCCCGCCGCCATGTTCTGCAACTCGGTCGTGATCATGCTCAACGAGGTCCGTGCGTCTTGATACGTGTGTATGTTCGCTTCGCCCAGCTTCCACAGGTTGACGGACGACGTGAAGGCCGTGTACACCGCCCCCAACAGGATGGCGAGCACCGTGCTGGCGACAAGCAGTTCGGCGAGCGTGAAGCCGCTATTGCTGCGAAGTGCCGGGCAGCGCACTTTCAGGCTCCAAAACAACCAGTTGCTCCGCCGGTATCAGCGTCTCGACCGTCCGCGAGTACGGCCGATCGCGGCGTGTCCAGTTCACCGTCACCTGTATCTTCCCCAGATACGGTTCGGGCAGCCCCACCGGTCCGTTTAAGAATTGCTGGACGTCCGGCGGCAGCACCGGCTGCGGAAAATCAAAGCGTGAAACGGTCCATGCGTAGGAGAAGCGTGGATAATCCTTTCCAAACCCACCCGCCTTTGATGCGCCTTCCATCAATTGCGGTTGCATCTCGAGTTCGGACATCACCTGCTCGATTAAGAACCGCGCCTCGGTGTAATCGCGCGCCATGGCGCGGGTCTCGAGCGCCTCCTGCATGGCGCGGTTCATGGCCAACACACCGACGCTCAACATGGTCATCGCGACCAACGTCTCAATCAGAATCCAGCCTCCAGGGGTTGACCTCGTTCGCACCTCGTCAATCCTCTTCCACGCTGAGCCGGCCGAGCCGGCCTTTCGTACTGATTTTCACGCCGCTGCGCCGGTCGTATTCGAGTTCGATGCCCGCGTAATCACAAGCGCCGTTCGGATAGAACGTGATGTAATGCGCCTCGCGCTTCTTGTCGTAAGCCGCCTTCGGCCGCTCCACGCGAACGCTCTCGGGCAAGCGCGCGATTTCGCCCGCCGCCTCGTCGAGCCGCTCAAACACCTTTTCTCGCTTGTCGAACTCCTTGAAACGCATCAGCCAGAACTCACCCTCCTTCTCGTTGAGGTAGAACCGGTATTCGGTGGAGTCGGCAATGGCGCGTTCTTGCGCGTACTTCAACGCCGCCAGCAAATCGCGTGTCGCCCGGTCCCGTCTCGCCCACGTCAGGGAACCCTGATAAAGAGGGACCACCGCCGCCATCATGAGCGACATAATCGTCAACACGAGGATGATCTCGATCAGCGTATACCCGCCATGGAATCGACCCATCCTCCCGGCCCCTGTGCGCGTGCTCGTCATGGTTATTCGCATTCAGCCCGCTGACCGACTCCGCGTGTCCATCGTCGACCGGGTCCATCCGGTCCCGGAATGTCCGTCCCGACTCGCCGGCACGCCTACCGGTTGTCCGATTCCCAAACCGATATGTCGTCCGCCGTCCCCGACTGGCCGTCGGCCCCTCGGGAAAACAGGTCATACTTATGCTTCTTGCCGGGGTAGCTGTACACATACGGATTGCCCCATCCGTCGTTCTTGATTTCCTCGATGTACTTTCGCCCGTCTTTGTTTTCCACCGCGAGGTCCGCGAGGGACTTTGGATACTTGTCCTGATGCTCGAGCGCATACGCCTCGATCGCCTTTTGGTAGACGGACAAATCCGCCCTGGCCCGGACTTCCCGCGCCTGGTTGCCGCGTCCGCCGACCGCGAACGCGACCATGCCCGCCAGGATCCCCATGATGACCATCACAAGGATGAGTTCGAGCAACGAGAATCCTTTGTTCTCACCCATTGCACTCACCTCCGTACCTTTGCGCCTACAATCGCCATCGGCGCGGTGCTGACCCGAAACCGTGTAGGGGCGGCATCAGGCCCCCCGATGAAAACACGTCGGACCGCTATGAAATATTCGCGCTCATCGTCAGCAACGGCATGAGCATCGATATGACAAGCCCGCCGACCAACACGCCCATGATGATGATCATAATGGGCTCCAGCAGCGCCGTCATGGTCTTTACGGCCCGATCGACTTCGATCTCGTACGCGTCCGCCATGCGCTTGGTCACGGCGCCGAGCTTTCCGCTCTCCTCCCCGATCACGAACATGTTCACGACCATCGGCGGAAAGTACCGGGTCTGCGCCAAACCTGAACTGATGCTGTCGCCCTCGGCGACGCGCGCCTGCACGATGTCCACTTCCTGCGCAATGGCCTTGTTGCTCAGCGTTTCGACCGTAATCCGCAGAGAGCGCAGCACCGGCACGCCGTTGTCCAGCAGCGTTCCCAGTGTGCGGGCGAACTGCGACATTACATATTTCTGAACGACCGTCCGCAGCACCGGCACGCGCAGCGCCAGCCGATCAAAGAACATCCGCCCCTGCTCGCTGCGCCAGAACGAAACCAGGCCTGCACTCCCCGCGGCGACGACCGCCAGCACCGCCCACCAATAGCTGCCCATAAAATTGCAGATCGCGAGCACGATCCGCGTCGGCAGCGGCAACGTGACGTTGAAATCGTCGAACAACTTCACGAACTGGGGAAATACGAACGACGTTAGAATGAACACCGCGAGACTGCCCATGATGAGCAGGATGCACGGGTATATCATCGCGGAAACGGCCTTGCCGCGCAGTTCCTCGTCCTGCTCGCCAAAACGAACGATGCGCCACAGCACTTCCTCGAGCATGCCGCCCGTTTCGCCGGCGTGCACGAGATTGCAGTGCATGGGGGTAAACAGCTTCGGATGCCGCTCCATCGCCTCGGCGAAGGTGCTGCCTTTCTGCACGTCTTCGCGCATCTGCTCGATGATTTCAACGAGCTTGGTGTTGGCGGTCTGCTGCGCGATGGTAGACAACGCCCTCGTCAAGGGCATCCCCGATTCGATCAGCGTGGCAAGTTGGCGAAAGAAAATGTTCCGGTCCTTGAGCCGCACCCGGCGCAGGGCGCGCTTGAGCGTATCGGCCTTTTCCTCGCCCTGGAACTCCTCGATCGAGATGGGAAAGTAGCCCATGTCGCGCAAGCGCGCTGCGGCCGCCCTCCTGCTCTCCGCTTCGAGCACGCCGCTCGTAACCGGACCCGGCCCTTTCTTCACCACGTACTGAAATTGCGGCATCTCATGCACCGGCGCCGTCCAGCATGTCGGACTCCGCGGTCACGCGCACCACTTCCTCGAAGGTAGTCCTGCCCTGGCAAACCCGCATCCAACCGGAATGGCGGAGCGTGCGCATGCCCTGTTCCATGGCTTTGCGCTTGATGTGCGTCGACGGCTCACGCCGGATCGTCATTTCCTTGATATCGTGCGTGAACGGTAGGATCTCATATATGGCGATTCGGCCGTGGTATCCGGTGTGACGGCAGGTGTCGCAACCCCGCCCCCGCCGGAACGTCGCGCCTTTCGTGTCGGCGGATGGAATGCCCAGTTGCAGCAAATCCGCCTCGGTCGGGGCGTATGGCTCCGCGCACCGTTCGCACACGCATCGTACTAGACGCTGCGCCAACGAGGCAATCATCGTGCTGGCAATCAGGAACGGCTCAACACCCATGTCGGTGAGACGTGTGACCGCGCCCGCCGCGTCGTTCGTGTGAAGGGTGCTGAACACCAGGTGCCCTGTCAGGCTCGAGCGGATCGCCATTTCGGCCGTTTCAAAATCGCGGATTTCGCCCACCAACATGATGTCGGGGTCGTGGCGCAGCATGGAACGCAGCGCGGCCGAAAAATCGAAACCGATTTGCGGCAGGGTCTGCATCTGCGTGATCCCCTTCAATTGGTACTCGATCGGGTCTTCCACGGTGATGATTTTGTGTTCCAGCTTGTTCAGTTTCGCGAGTGCGGCGTACAGCGTCGTGGTCTTCCCGCTTCCGGTCGGTCCCGTCACCAGGATCATGCCGTGGGGTCTGGTCAAGAATGAGTTGAACAGGTCGAGGTCTTCCTTGAGGAACCCCAACTGTTCCAGCGTCAGAAACATCGAGGAACGGTTCAAAATACGCAGGTTGACGGTCTCTCCATGCGGGGTAGGCAGCACCGACACACGCAGATCAAACTGCTCGTCTCCCAGCGACGCGCGGATTTTGCCGTCCTGCGGCAATCGCTTCTCTGCAATATTCAGGTTGGCCATGATCTTGATGCGCGATACGATCGCGGGGTGAAACCCGCGGATCGACGGGGGCGTCGGCACCGCGTGCAAGATTCCGTCGATTCGGTACCGCACCCGAAGCTGGTCCTCGAACGGCTCCATATGGATATCGGTCGCGCCGGTTCGGATCGCTTCGGCCAAAAGCTCGTTTACGAACTTGATGATCGAGGCATCCAGGTTCTCGTCCCCCAGATCGGTCCCCGCCATGCCACCGTCCAGGCTTAAAACTCGATCCCCGCTTTCCGTTTCGCTCAGAATTCGCTCGACCGTATCCGCGCCGACCCCGTACAGCGCTTTGCTCACCCGTACAATCTCATCCGGGGTCGCAACGACCGGTTCCACGCGCTGCTTGAGCACCAGCCGAATGTCGTCGAGAAGTTGGTGGTTGAGCGGATCGCTGATGGCGACCACAATGGTGCCGTTGCGCTCCTGCACCGGCACAAATCCGTAGTGCATGGCGAAGCGGGCCGGCACCTTGGCGACGATTTCCGGAGGAATCGTCATGGCGCTCGGGATGACAAAGCGCATCTCGCAGAATTCCGCCAGCGAGCGGTATACCGCCTCGGCACTCGCAACGCCGGACTGCACCAGGGCCTCGATAAGGGCCACTCCGCGCGCTGCGGCGTCTCGGCGGACCCGCGCCAGGCGACCCTCATCCACGACGCCGTCACGCAGCAACTGCCGTTCGAATGCCGTCTCAGCCGCCAAGGAAATCGCCTCCAGAAAATTCGAACTCCATAGTTATCAATATGTTACCAGACACGTTCGGCTGTCGCAACCGCCGAAAGATACGCGAGCCTATCGCAACGTGTTGCGGCCGCGAACCTAGTCGAACGACGCCTACCGCCCAAGCCTTCGGGGACGCAGCGCAGCCAACTCACTCAAGGCGTCTTTCGCCCGGGCTGCAAGAGCCGGGTTCTTCTCCGCTTCTCTATAATGCTCTTCCGCGGAAGTGAAATCGCCGATGTCGTCCCGATACGCGTTCCCAATCTTCAATTCCAGCAGGGCCGCCGCAACGGGGGCCGTGCACCGCTCCCTCGCAGACTTCAACGCCGCCAACCGGCCGGGCCCCGTGTCGAAGTCTGCCCCGCTCTCGCCCGCCACCCATTTCGCCATCTCCGTCGCGGCCAGATTGGCCACGATGAACTGGTTTTGATAGCGATCGACGACGTCCTCGAGTCTGGCGAAGCGGTCAACGCGGTCGCTCATCGCCGCGTTAAACTCGTGCAACGATGCGAAATCCGTACTCTTGGCCTCAGCCAACAATTCCCGGCGCTCCTTCACCTCTCGATCGCGAGCTTTCGACTCCGCCAGCCAATCACCATACTCTCCAATCAGCTTGGCGTGCGCCTCGAGCGCCTCCGGATAACGCTTCATGTCAAACGCGATCCTTGCAAGGCGGTATTGGGCTTCGCCTGCGAGCGCGTGCCGAGGCTGCCTTGAAACGGCCTCGGCCAGGACATCGTACGCTGCAGCCGAATCCTGCTTCGCAAGCAGGCGCTCGGATTCCGCCATCGCCACCTCGATCGGACTCGTTCCCGCTTTCGCCGACGACGCGCCGGGGACCGGTTGCGGCGCTCTGGAGGGACCCGCCACCATCCAAACGCCGGTTATGGCAATCACGAGACCCGCGACGCCCACGGCGGCCCGGAACGCCATGCGCCGCGTCGAGGGGGTAGATGGCGCTCGCCGAGGTTCGCCAAGGCGCGCGTGTATCAACGGCAAAATATCTACCGGCGGTTCAATCGCCACCTTCGGTATTTGCTCCCGCACCGTGCGCAAGCCGTCGTGTAACTTCAGAAGTCGATCGTCGTGGGCCTCGGCCCGCTCGAGCGCGCATCGCTCATTCTGGCTGATATCGTCGTACAGCGCCGCCGCGACCAGCCGCTCGAGCCGGCGCCTCGTAAACCAGTTCGCCATCCCTTGCTTCACCTTTCACTCGTTCGCGTCCGTGTCGCGCAAGTCCCGCAGTTCGTGCTGCAGCTTTCGCAGCGCGCGGAATAGATGGACTTTCACACTTCCAACCGTGCATCCCATAACCACCGCGATCTCGGCCAACTGCATCCCTTCGTAATGCCGCAACACAAACACCGTGCGCTGGGCCGGCGACAGCACGACCAGCGCCCTGCGCACCCGCGCATCGATCTCGAGTGCCCGAACACCCTCTTCGGTCGCGTTGACCGACGCGGCCGCGACGGCCTCGCTATGAACGCCGTTCTCGATTTCCAGCGGCTCGTGCCGTCGACGACCTCTCCAACGAATCGTGTCTATCGCCTGGTTCGCCGTGAGCCTCAACAACCAACTCAGGAATCCGCTCACCGGCTGCCACGTATCAATTTTCCGGTAGGCCTTCAAGAAGGCCTCCTGCGCGACGTCAAGCGCGTCGTCTCGGTTGCAGGTGATGCGGTATGCCACCGCGTACACACGGCCCTGATGCCTCCGAACGATTTCGTCGAAGGCAAGGCGATTTCCCTGTTTCAGGGCCTCGGCCAACTCCTCGTCCGCCGCCGCCCTCAGGTCCATGTCCTGCATCCAGTTCACCTTGCTAAACGAGCCGAACCAGCAGAAGGTTTACAAATCCCCTCTCGTACTTCCCCAAACCCGCCGACGAATACGACTTACTCTGGGACGGGCCGCGGCCCTCACGCCAGAAACAGGTAGTCGACCGTTTCGGCATATCCGCGCGGGTTCAGCCAGCCCCGAATTTCGTCACGGGCTCCCGGGGCGCCTACCGTAACCGCCACGAACACCTCCCGCGGGGCGGGAAGGAGGTCCGGAGAAATCACCGGAACGCCGTGAATGCGGCGGCCAATCTTCCGGGGGTTGATGTCCACCACCGCCTCGGGTCTCTCACTCTCCCATTCCCGGAGCCACAGCTTCCCCACTTCGCCCGCTCCCCACTGGAAAAAACGCTTCCCCCATTCTGCGCCCACATTTCGCCCCCAATAGGCCCGTCTCAGATAGTGCCGTTTGAGCGCTCGAAAGCGGGACAACGCGTACCGTGGATCGGTCATGGACAGTCGAGTATCGGCGATCCGCCAGTCAAGCAGCACTTCGGGGACCTTGCCAAACCGACACCCCGCCATCCACAGCCTCATCACCAGGTCATAGTCCTCGGGCCAGCCCCGATCGATATACCCCCCGACATGCTCCAACTGGTCACGCCGCATCATGAACGTAGGATGCGCAATCGGACATTCAACGAACAACTCCCGTACGATGTCGTCATGGTTTTCCAGTGCGTTGATCCAACTCGCATACCGACGCTGCCCCGCGCCGGGTGTCGGGCCAATCCATTGGATGTGACATCCACACAGGGCGATCGAGCCGTCCGCCTGCATCCGCGCGGCCTGCTTTTCGAAGCGCGACGGGTGCGCCACGTCGTCGGCATCCATCCGCGCGATAAGGGGCGCCCTGGCCGTCGCGCAGGCCTTCTGGAGCGCGGAAACGATCCCGACGTAAGTCGAACGAATCACCCGTATGCGAGCGTCGCCCGTCGCGCAGGCGTCGGCAATCGCCGGCGACTCGTCATCGGATCCGTCGTCGAAAAGCAAGAGTTCCCAATTCTTGAAGGTCTGCGACCGGATCGACTCGATGGCAGGCCGCAGCGTCGCCGCCGCGTTGCGAAACGGCATCACGACACTCACTTCGGGCGATGAGGTCACGCCGGGTTATGCCGTCCCTTCGACGGGCACGTCGAACTGGGCCAGGTAGGGGTGCACGCGCTCGTTGATGAATGTGCGCACAATCAAGAAGTTGTCGCGCAGCAGCGACAGCGTATCGCGATGGATTGCCGGGCCGGCGAAAATACCGCGGACCTCCACAAAGACCTCGTTCCGGCTGTAACGAAACGACTCAATGGTGACATGCAGATTTCCGCGGTGCTCCTGCGTCTCGGGAAGGACGAAACGGAGACCGCCCACGGCGATGGGCCGCCCAAGGAACGGCCCTATCCGCCCTTCCTGCGCACAGGCGTGGTCCAGCAGAAACACGCGCGCGTCCTCATAATTGGTCAAGGCAAAGGTCGTGCGAATCACCGCGGTCTGCGCCACAAACGGCCCAATCTCGAGTTCGTCCAGGCTCTTCTCCGCTACCGTCTCCAATCGATCGAGAAACGTTGAGAATGGAATGTCGACCCACTCCTCCGCCACCACGACGCGATCCGGCAAAAACACCACGATCGACTGCGTCTGTTTGCCTCGCTTGGTCAAAAAACGCGGCGGTCCCGGCGGCGTGAAATCGCTGCTGAGGTAATTGGCGTGCTTGGTCCTCGACAACTCGAAATACAGTTTCTGGAGGCTGGGAGCGGGCAAGGAGCGTGGCGCATGGATCAATTCGGATGAAAAGTGAATGGGACGGTCTTCGGCCTGCATGAAATGATCGTACTACAAGGGGCCACCACGATTTCAAAGGATTGCGAGTACCTCTCGAAGCGCCGCTGCCCCTTGACTTCACCTCCGTTCCTTGGGAGAATGCCGCTCCGGTCAAGTGTTGGGAACAAAATGCGCAATCAACCCGCTGTCCCGTTCAATCGGGCCCTGCCTGTCGGCAACGAAATTCAGTATCTCGCCGAGGCCGCAGAGTCAGGCAAACTCTGCGGCGACGGCGGCTTTACCAGGCGCTGTCACGACTTCCTCCAGTCCGCGCTCGGCGTTCCCCGGGTCCTGCTCACCACCTCGTGCACCCACGCGCTCGAAATGTCCGCCATCCTGCTTGACGTCGCCGCCGGCGACGAAATCATTGCCCCGTCTTACACCTTTGTCTCCACAATCAACGCATTCGTCATGCGCGGCGCGAGGCCCGTCTTCGTCGACGTGCGGCCCGATACACTGAACCTGGATGAGAGGCAGCTCGAGGACCGTATCACGCCAAGGACCAAGGTCATCGTCCCGGTCCACTATGCGGGCGTCGGGTGCGAAATGGACGCGATCATGGACATCGCCGGGAGGCATGGCGTCGCCGTCGTCGAGGACAACGCGCACGGCCTGTTGGGCAAGTACCGCGGAAAGTACCTTGGCACGTTCGGTTGTCTGGCCACACAAAGTTTTCACGAGACGAAAAACGTCACCTGCGGCGAGGGCGGCGCTCTACTTATCAACGATGTGTCGTATGCGGAACGCGCGGAAATTATCCGCGAAAAGGGGACAAACCGCGCCCGATTCTTCCGCGGAGAGGTGGACAAGTACACGTGGGTGGATATCGGTTCGAGTTATCTGCCTTCCGACCTGCTGGCGGCGTACCTGCTTGCACAACTGGAGAATGCCGCCGAAATCCAGAAGAGGCGCCGCGCGATTTGGAACGT
>BTUX01000081.1:0-17448 GCA_045863315.1 Candidatus Hydrogenedentota bacterium
ATGCGAATGAGGAGGTCCTTCAGGCGCTCGTCCAAGCCGGTGTGGTCTCGCGTGTCCATGGGTAGTTCAGTTTTTTTCCTGCGACGAGGCCGTTGAGTTCCGCCTTACTCGACTTCGACGGGGCGGCCTTCCGCGGCGGAACGGTACAGCGCGTCGATAACGGTCATGTTTGCGACGGCGTCGTCGATGCCCCAGCGGGGAGAGGAGCGGCGCAGACAGGCCTCGCCGAAGTCCTCGACTTCGAGTTGGTAGGTGTCAGCGCCGGGTACGCTGATTCGCTCATCGCGCTCGTCCTGTCGGACGAAGAACTCGGCGTGCTGCTCACCGGGGAACCACGGTTTGGGAAGAATGATCACGCCGTCGGAACCCTCGATCTCAGCGTAGGAACGGCCGTACTGCTCGAAGCTGCACTCGAAATGGGCAAGCACCCGGTCTGGAAACTCGAGCACGCCGATCATAGTGCCATCGACTTCGTCCCGCCGTTCGACAGCGGCGGCGCGCAGCGGCTCGGCCCCGGTAATCAGGCGGGCAAGATTCACGCAATAACAGCCGAGATCCATAAGTGATCCGCCTCCGAGTGCGCGCTGCCAACGGATGTTCGATCGGTTGGACAATCGAAACGTGAACGCCGACCGTACGGCCATGACCTTGCCGATGCGCCCATCGCGGATCAGGTCCGCCACCCGAGCGTACATCGGGTGAAAGCGGTACATAAACGCCTCGGCGACGGGAAGGCCGGTTCGTGCCGAGACCGCAGCGACCTCGCGCGCCTCATCCGCATTGAGCGTGAATGGTTTCTCGCAGAGCACGGGCAACCCGGCCTCGAGGGCGCGTATCGTCCATTCCGCGTGCAGGCTGTTGGGAAGAGGATTGTACACGGCGCTAATCTCGCCGGAGCGGAGCATCTCATCGTAGGAGCCGAACACGCGGGGAACACCGCATTCCTTGGCCCATTCGTTGGCACGGGTCCAATCGCGGCTCGCCACGGCCTGTACACAGTTGTACGCGGACGCCCCGATGCTCTTGACCACCGCGCGGCCGATTCGGGCCGTACTTAGAATCCCCCAGCGGACCGTATGTTCCATCCCGGCTGCTCCGTCTCGCTTTATCAATGGGCCGGGTCTCTACTCGATGATCGTCGCTGTCTTGATGTAGTCAAGGCCCGGAAACGCTTCATCCATAAACTCGTTTCCTCGATCCATGATTTGTCGCATTCGTTCCATGGGCCCCTCCCCATGCTTGTCGTTGACGCCGGTGGCCACTTCAAATCCTTCGACTACCCGTCCAAAGGGGGCGAACTGCTGGGGATCGAGGGACTTCGAGTTGTCCCCCGTGTTGACGAACACCTGCGTTGTGGGCCGCCCGCCCGCCGGTTTCGCAAAAGCCAAGGTCCCTTCCGCATTCGGTTGCATGACGGGATCCAACTCGAATTGGCTTTGCATCCATTTCTGGCTGTTTTTCGGCGAGGCCGGTATTCCGAATTGAACGACAAAACCGGGAACGACACGGAAGAATCGCGCCTCGTTGTAAAACCCTTCCTTGACCAGCGTGTAAAAGCGGTCTGCGGCGTTTGGCGCCCAGTCTCGATTACATTCCACAATCATGGTCCCGTTCGAGCATTCCAGCTTGACCCGGTAGGTGTCGGGGGCGCGCTCCGACGTCGCGGAGGATTCTCTCGCGAGCATCGCCTCGACGAATCTTCGGCGCTCTGCCTCCGCCATTTTCGCGGTGTCCACAATGTCCTCGATAAAGACCGCCCGCTTGATGGAGTCCAATTTCGGGAATTCGGCATCCAGGAAGACATTGCCCTTCACCGTGATCTCCTGTTGCCGATTCGACGCCGACTCGCCGTATTCGCTGTAGAACGACTTGACCGTCTCCCAGCCGAAGACCACCTTGCCGATGGGCGCGAAACCCATCGCGTCGAGGTTGACATTGTTTTTCAGATTGATGAACACCTGGGTAGATCGGCTGTTGGGCGTCGGATAGGCGGAAGCGAACGTAAGCGTGCCCTCCGTATTGGACTGCTTGACCGGGTCATCCGGGATATTCTTGCCGGCCCACTGGGCGTTGACCTCGGGGTCCCCCGAGATTCCAAACTGGGCCACAAAATCGGGTATGACGCGAAACACCCGAACATCGGAGAAGAACCTGTTCCGCACCAGATCGTAAAATCGATCGACTCCGTTGGGGGCCCAGTCTCGATAGCAAGTCACCGCGAACCAGCCGTTCGAGCACTCGAACATCACGTTGAAGGTATCCGGCGCCTTGTCCGGCATGCTCTCGTTCGGGATGATGGTCGCTTTTGGCGGTATGTTCTTGGCCAACATCACGGCCGCCAGATTCGGATCCTTTTTTGCGGCCTCCTCAGTGAAGCGATCCGCCCTCTCAAGCACTTCGTCCACCCGCGCGTCCAAGTCGTCTGCGTTGTCAGACGACGGCGGGGATTGCGAAAGGGAATCCGGAGCGGGAGTGGCGTCGCCGTTCGGCGTCTGGGTCGAGAGTTGCGCGGCGGCGGACTGGCGCTCCACTTCTTTCAGCCGTTCTTCCGCCGTCTTGATTTCATCAAGGCGGACCTGGGTGAGCCGGTTCGCCCGGAACGAGTAGACGCCATACAACGCCGCCCCTCCTAGGATCACGACCAGCGCCACGGATACTGCGGTCTTCACGACTACGAACCTCCTAATCAGTCAAGGGCCACGAAACGCGGCCTGGAACCGGGGCTTGGTCCCGGGGGCCGCTTATTCCTCCAGTTCTCCATGCGGGAACGATCCCAGTATCTTCATTTCTTTGCAATGGGTCGAGACCCCCTCAAGGGCTTTCGCGAGCTGAGGATCCTCGGCATGGCCCAGCATATCAATGAAGAAGACATACTCCCACGCGCGTCGTCTCGAAGGGCGCGACTCGATGCGCGTCAGGTTGATACCCGCCTTCGCCAACGGCGTCAAGAGTTCATACAGCGCGCCCGGTTTGTCCATGATAGCGCAAAGGATGGCCGTCTTGTCATTGCCTGCTCGGGTTTCGTCACCGGTCGGTTTCGCCATATGTCGCCCCAACACGAAAAAGCGGGTGAAATTGTTTGGGCTGTCTTCGATTCCCCGGACCAGCAGTGCCACGTTGTACGTCTCGGCGGCGAGTGCGCTTGCGATAGCCGACGCCCCCGGTTCTCCGGAGGCTAGACGCGCCGCTTCCGCGGTGCTGGCGACTTCAATCTGTTCCGCGTGCGGAAGATTGGCCTTGAGCCAGTTCCGGCACTGCATGAAGGGCTGGGCCTTGGAATAGACCCGTTTGATGCCATCGAGCGGGGTATTTGACAGGAGATTCTGGCGGACGTGCAACATGACCTCATTCACGATCTTCAGATCGGACCAAATGAAGCGATCCAGCGTGTCGCTGAGACCGCCGCCCATCGAGGTCTCGACCGGCACCAGGCCGTAGTCGACCCTTTTTCGCTCGACTTCGGTAAAAACATCGTCGATTGTCGCGACAGGGTGGTACACCGCATGCGACCCAAACACTTTCAGCGCGGCGATGTGGCTGAACGTATCCCGAGGACCGAGAAACGCGACGTCGAGCGGCTTTTCGAGGGCGCGCACGGCGCTGATAATCTCGCGGTAAATGGCTTTGATGGCGTCGGGCGGCAGCGGGCCCGGATTGAGGGACCGAACCTTGTCGTAGATCCGTTTTTCCCGCTCGGGCACGTAATAGTGGGCGTTACTCGAGCGCTTGATCTCGCCGATCTCCATGGCGCACTTGGCGCGCTCGTTGAGCATCTCGAGTATCTGTGCGTCGAGCCGATCGATTCGCGCCCGCAGTTCCTCAAGCGTCACCGCTTTTCTCCGTCAATGACCTTCAAAGGCGCCTTCTCCACTTTGAGCCGCACGGACCGGCCGCTTTCAAAGCGCACCCGCGCCTCCAGCTTCGGGCCCGAACCGGAGGTATACATCACGGTACCCTTCCCGAACATTGGATGCCACACGCGGACACCCATCTTGAGCGCCACCGGGACCCCGCGGGCAGGCATTGGCGCCGCTTTTTCGCCGGGGTCCGGTGCCAACACGCTAAGCCGATCGCCCGGAATCTCCCCCACAAATCGCGATAACACGCGGTCGGAAGGCCCGCCGTACACCACTCGTGACCGCGCCGCGCACAAGGTGAGGCTCTTGCGTGCGCGCGTCATCGCCACATAGCACAATCGCCGTTCTTCCTCGATGTTCTCGGGGGTGTCCTGGGCACTGGCGTGGGGCAGGAATCCTTCTTCCAAACCTATCAAGTAGACGTGATTAAACTCAAGGCCCTTCGCACTGTGACACGTCAATAATGTGACGGCGGGCATGCTCGAATCCCAGGCATCCACGTCGGACAGCAGCGCCAGGTCTTGAAGGAATCCCGCTAGCCCCCCCTGACCGCCTTTGGCGTCGAACTCGGCGCAAGCCGCGCGAAATTCGTCGACCATCTCGAGCCGGGTCCGGTAGTCTTTGGCGTCGATTTGCTGCGTGTAACTGCGATAACCCGACCGCTCCAACAGCTCGTCCATCAGCGCCGCGACCGGCTTCTGTCGCCCCATGAGGGCGAGATCGTCGATCAGGTGGACGAACCCCGCTACCGACTGACGCGCGCGCGTCGACAGCGTTTGATCCATTTCCACGTCCCGAAGGACTTGCAACAACGGCTGGCCACGGTCCGCGGCGTATTGTTCGAACGTCGCCAGGGAGGCGGCGCCGATGCCGCGGGGCGGCACGTTCAGGATTCTCCGAAGCGACACGTCATCTCGGGGATTGACAAGCAGGCGCAGGTAGGCCACGAGATCCTTGATTTCCTTGCGTCCGTAGAACTGGGTGCCGCCAACGACGACATAGGCAAGGCCCTTGCGCCGCAGCGCCTCTTCAATCAGGCGGGACTGCCCGTTGGTCCGAAACAGCACGGCCGCGTCGCCGGGCGGTAGATTCCGCTGCGCTATGTCATTTGCGACAAACCCGGCCTCGGCTTCCCCGTCGGCCAACTGCACCAGTCGAACCGGCTCCCCCCCTTTTTCGGCGGTCCAGAGGGTTTTGCCCAGCCGTCTTGTGTTATGGGCCACCACGGCATTCGCGGCGCCCAAGATAGGAGCGGTGCTCCGGTAATTCTGTTCGAGCCGAAATACCCGGGCGTTCGGGAAGTCCTTTTCAAAATCGAGCATGTTGCGTATAGTCGCGCCGCGCCACGAATAAATCGCTTGATCTTCGTCGCCGACTACAAAGAGATTGCCATGCGCCTCGCTGAGCCTTCGCGCGATGATGTATTGGGCGCGGTTGGTGTCCTGGTACTCGTCGATGAGTACGTATCGGAAGCGCGAGCTATATTTTTCCCGCACGTCAGGGTGCTCTTCGAACAGACGGGCGACGAGGACCAATAAGTCGTCAAAATCCACCGCCGACACACGCGCGAGGGCAGCGTGATATTGCGACCAGAGGCGGCCGAGCGTGGGGTCCGGCGGCAGGCCCGCGTCTGGCGAATCCGGATTGGCCAGGTCCTGCTTCAGACGGCTGACCCACGCGAGGGCGTCGCGGGGAGAAATGGCAGTGGATTGAGGAAGATCCTTGACAAGTGATTTCATGAGGGACAGCTGGTCAGCATCGTCAAAGACCGTGAAGGTCTTGCTGCGCCCCAACTTGTCGATGTCTCGCCGCAACACGTACAGGCCAAACGAGTGGAACGTACCCAACCAGGAAGACAGCCTGTCGACTCCGAGACGGCGCTTAACCCGGTCGCGCATCTCGCCCGCAGCCTTATTGGTGAACGTCAAAGCCAAAACACAGCGGGGATCCACACCTTGGTCCCCAATGAGATAGGCGATTCGCTCGACGATCACCCGCGTCTTTCCGGAACCGGCCCCGGCGAGCACAAGCGCATGCCCGCCGCCCTCTAGGACGGCCTTGCGTTGGGATTCGTTAAGTTGCGTCATGGTTTGGTAGTTTTCTCAGAATACGCATGCTAAAACAACCCAGTTTACGCTCCAAGTGTTTGTGTTTCAAGGCTTTCATTTGACGGTCCTACAATCCCGTGGTATCATCCCTTTGGGTCAAATCGGGTAAGGAGATCGACGGTCATGAAGGCTGCGCGAGGTGGGGGCTTTACTCTTATTGAGCTACTAACGGTCATCGCCATTATTTCCATCCTAGCGGGCCTTACTGCGGTGGCGCTGCCCCGGGCCCTCGAACGGGCCAGAATCGCGGATGTCCAGACCGACTTCAACGCGATTCGCACCGCATTGGCTGAATACTACACCGAACAGGATACGTACCCGCCCGCGTATGGCTATCGGCTGTTCCCGATGTCGCCTACCGAGCCGGTGCTGTACAATCATACACCGTATACCACAGACATCGGCATCCACCGGGCCTTCAACCTATACGATCGGTTCAGTGTCAATTATGACACCGACAACAACGGTGTGATGACTCGTCTCGAGTACCTTCCAATCGACCTCCTGAGTCTGCCTGCGCCGACCGTCGCACCGTATGGCGGCGGATCAGCACCGACAGGGGCCTTCGAGGCCGAACAACGGCCGTATATTTACGTGCCGTACTACTCCAAGCACCTGGAGCGCTTGAAGCGAGAGGTCCTGCGGGACACAAACAACCCCGCCTACGGGACCACCCGGTACTGGAGGGGAGACGTGTGGAACCCCGATTTCCTGGGAGATTCCCCCGCCCAGCAGCCGCCTTCGCCTCGCTACGATGGTTACGTCCTGATCAGCGTGGGTCCGCTCAACGATACGAGAGGACTGCTGACGCCGCCAGGCGGCGAACAGCAGTTTCTCACCAATAGCGGGGCGCCCGCTGCGCTGTGGTATCACGTGCTGGCGCTGCGGACTGCGTACCTGGCGACACGCGACATCAACGGCAATGGATTATTGGACTTTGACTACTTGGCGCGAACACGCCAACGTGAAGGACAGGCCGACCCGGCTTTGGCGGAAATGCCGGACCTGAGAACTGTGAACACATTCCCAGCGCCGCTCATTTTTGTGCCCTAAGCCGACGCCGATTATCTTATCTGAAACGGGGTCGCCCGGGATCCTCCCGACCGGCCCTGGGTATGTATTCACAGCTTCTAACAAAAAACTAGCGATCATTGTGGTGCGGCCATCTTGGCTGCCCCCCGGAAGCCGAGTATGCAGGCAAGGATGCCTGCACCACAATGTCGGATTGGTGTATTTGGTTTTTTTGTTAGAAGTTATTGGGCTCACGTGACGTCCGCCGCCGCGAGCACGGCGGAATTCGTTTGCCCGCGTCCCTCTATCACACCGCCCTGATTCACCCGGAAAGAACGCCTGAAGCAGCAAAAGTCCACGGAATCCGTGGGCGCCCGTGTTCAAAACAGCCTGCTTTCCTTGCCCTGCAGAATGCGCTGGATATTGGTCCGGTGCTTGACGATGACGAGCAACGCGATCGCAGCCACCATGATCTTGAGGGCCGGTCCAGGCGGTAGAAGATGGCCGGGCGCGGTAGCGAGGTCATGCGATAGAACAAACACCGCGAGAGTCATCGCGACGGCTGCGGAGATTGAACCGGCGCTGACCATGCGCGTCACCCCGAGCACCAGCGCAAAGGTGACCGCGGCGACTGCCGTGGGAATGGGGCACAACGTGATAAACACCCCGAGGCTGGTGGCGACCCCTTTGCCGCCTTTGAACTTCAGGAATACGGATGCGAGGTGCCCCGCAATGGCCGCCACGCCGCAGGCAAGCGCAGCATGGTCCCAAGGACTGATCCTGGAAATCAGCAAGACGGGAACCACCCCTTTCGCCGCGTCTCCCACCAGAGCGGCCGCACCCAGCCCCTTTCCCAGCACGCGCAGGGTATTGGTCGCGCCGATATTCTTGCTGCCGTGCTCGCGGATATCCACCCCACGTACGCGCAGACCCAGCCAAAGTCCGGTAGGCACGGATCCCAGAATGTACGACAGCAGGACGGCAACGACAGTGAGGGCTACGTCATTTAGCGGCATGGGCGGCATGGCCTATTTCTCGTCATTTTCTCCCCCATCCCGCGACCCTTCGCGGAGTTCCAGCTTGAGGGGAACGCCCTCGAAGCCGAAGCGTTCGCGAAGTTGGTTCTCGATGTATCGAAGGTAACTGAAATGAAACAATTCCTTCCGGTTGACGAACAGCACAAAAGTCGTGGGCCGCACGCCGATCTGGGTGGCGTACTTGATGCGGGCCATCTTGCCTTTGTGCAAGGCGGGGGCCTGATTTTCCCGCAACCTCTGGATGAATGAGTTCAGTTCGTGCGTCGAGACACGTTTCTCGGCGGCCTTCGCGACCCGATCGACGAACTCGAAGGTGGTGAAAATGCGCTGGCGCGTGACGTTGGAAATCGTGAGATAAGGCACGTATTTCATGAAAGGCGCTTTCAGATCGATTTCGTCGGCGATCTGTTTGAAGCGGTCCTCTTTGTTCTCCACAAGGTCCCACTTCGTCCACACGAGGACCATGCCCCGCCCCTCTTCGGTGATGTAATTGACGATGCGTTTGTCTTGTTCGGTTATGCCCTCGTTGGCGTCGAGAAACAACAGGCACACATCCGCCCGGCGCACGGCGCGCAGCGAGCGGGCGACGCTGAAGCGTTCGACGTCCCTTCGAATGCCGGCCTTCTTGCGAAGGCCCGCCGTGTCGATCAGGAGATAGTTCTTCCCCTTCCAGTGGAAATCGATGTCGATGGCGTCTCGGGTCGTGCCAGGCTCCTCGTGCACGATGCTGCGCTCCTCGTTGAGAATCGCGTTGACAAACGAGGATTTGCCGACGTTCGGTTTGCCGATAATGGCTACGCGCGTCCGTGTGTCGGCAGGCGGCTCCTCGACCGCATGCGCGGTCGCAGGAAGGCGCGCGAGGACCTGTTGCATCAAATTGTCGATGCCGCGCCCGTGTCCGGACGATATCGCCACGGGATCGCCCAGTCCCAGTTCGTAGAAGTCCACACGGTTCTGTTCGAGTTTTTCATTATCGAGCTTGTTCACGGCCACGATGACGGGCTTGCTGTGCTTGAAGAGTTCGTCCCGAATCTCGAAGTCGCCCCGCGTCAGTTCGACCTGTCCGTCGAGGACAAAAACGATCACGTTTGCTTCGGCCAGCGCCGCGCGGACCTGCCCTTGAATCTTGTGCGTAATCGGGTCCGTCGGGTGATCGACGATACCGCCGGTATCGACGACGCGAAACCGGCGCCCGTCCCATTCCGCCATGCCGTAGGATCGGTCGCGCGTGACGCCGACCTCGCCGTGAACGATCGCCTGCTGCCGTTTCACGATGCGGTTGTACAGGGTGGACTTGCCGACGTTCGGTCGGCCGCAGATGGCGACCAGAGGAATTTTTGAAGCGCGGGACATCAGGACTGGTCCTCGTTGCCGATTTGTTTGATGCCGGCCCGCAGATAGTCCGCAAACGACAGGGCGACCATCACGATGGTCGCGTAGAGCAGCCCCCGAACGAAACGGGGAGGGAACTCAAGCAGGACCGCAATGATGAGGGCCATCTGGAATGCGGTGGTCAGTTTGCCGCTGATCTGGGGCACGGTGCGGACAGGCCCGAAGTATTCGTTAATGAGATACGCGCCGATCACGATGATCGCGTCGCGAATGAGGACAACGACGGGAAACCACATCGGAATGGGTGTGCGAAGTTGTTCGTTAACGGCAAGGAAGACCAAGGCCAGATTGATCAGCAGCTTGTCCGCAAGGGGGTCCAAGACCGACCCGAGTTTTGTCTTCTGATTATAGGCCCTAGCGATGAACCCGTCCACGCCGTCCGACACCGCCGCAACGATGAAGGTGACCAGCGCGGCGATGCGCAGCCACTGCTGTTCTCGGGTGTACAGCATGAGGAATACGACGAACACCGGGATCAGTACGAGGCGTCCGATGGTAATTCGGTTTGCGAGCGTCATAAGTCAATGGTAAGGCAGGGCCCGACATCAGGCAAGCAGACCGATGCCGGACGAACGGCGGTATACGAGTGACTCATCTTGCGCAGTAGAGACCAAATAGTTATGGGCGGGCAATGCACGCCTTATCGCCGCGGCCTTTGGCCGGGCGGCTATTCGCCGCTCGATGACCCCGGCAAATGACGCTTGATTTGCGCAACGAGTTCGGCGGGAGAAAAGGGTTTCAGCAAGAGGCCTGCCGCCCCGACCGCCCGGGACCGATTGCGGGCGTCCGGGCTATGCGCCGAGGAGAAGCATAGGACGGGAATGTGGTGCGTTTGCGGGTTGGCCTTCAGTTGCTCGCACACCTCATAGCCGCTCATCATGGGCATCATGATGTCGAGAAGGACGAGGTCGGGCTGTTCCGTGTCCGCCAGATCGAGGGCGCTGATTCCATCGTACGCGCTGATGACGTCGAACCCCTCAGACTTCAAGGTCCGCGCAATGAACATGACTACGTCCGGTTCGTCGTCCACTATGAGAATTCGGTTGGCGCCCACGCTATCTCTCCGTTCGCCGCGGCCCGCGGTTTCCTATGTGCAAATCGATAGTGTGCATGCGCGTCGGCCGACGCTGCAATCGGCCCCGATTCAATCGCGCATGCGACGGCGACAGGGCTTCGCGTTCGATGACCTTCTGAAGCAGTTGTACGCCGTGATCCATGAACCCTTCATCCACCTCGGACGTGCGCACGACCATCCCCTCGACCGGCGCGGACAGCGGAACCTTGAACTCCTCGTCGCGCATCAATTGAACCAGGACGGTCGTCCCCGGAGGGAACGGTTCCAGCATCCGAATGCACATCCCGTGGGGATTGATGTTAATGATCACCCCCTGGCTCACGAGGTCGGGCGCGTCTTTGGGCCAGACGAGGCTGGGCCGGCACGTCTCGGTCCGTGGTGCGCGGCGATTTCCGCGCCGCAAAGAACGGTTATCGGGACTGAGGAACATATCATCCGGCATGCAGCATCCTCAGATTTCGTCCAGTCCGGCAACGCCCCACTCGAAGCGAGGATACTCTACCACATTTGGGCAAAGAATGCGCACGTGCCCGGATCCGGTTTTGTCACGGGCGCCGTTTGGCTATGATGTTGCGAACCGGTGGGCGATGGGTCGGGATGCGGCGGGAGGACGATGGCTTCGTGAGGCGGTTGACGGCGGCGGTGACGGTGTGGGGTCTGGCGGCGTCGGTGGTCGCCGCCGACGGCATCCTGCCGTGGAAGGGGAAACGCGACCGGCCGGACCCAATCGATTCGGCGTTTGTGGCGTTCGAAGGCGGGCCCGCGCCCGAAGGGGTCCGCTGGGGAAACCCGCTGACAGGCGGCGCAATCCGCGCTCTGTTCATAGCACCGCGTTTCACGCTTCGCGATGTTGCCGAGTTGGCGTATCGGCTTGACATGAAATACGAGGTCGTGGCCCTGTGGGATACGACGCATGTGGGACGTCCCGAGTCGTTTCCGCGCGCCATTCCGGGCACCGGCCATGACGAAACCATTCTACGCCTTCGTGAAATGCTCGCGAAGCGCTTTGACGTCATCGTTGCCGCCAACTTCGACTTCGCGATCCTGCCTGACGAAGACATTCACGCGATCGCGGAAAATGTCCGGAGCGGAACGGGCCTGGTGCTGGCGCATCACCGACGCAGCCTGCCGGCCGCATTCAGTAGCTTGCTGGACGAGTTGACGCCAACCGACGACGCCGCGGTCATCACCGAAGCCGTCGGGGCCCGTTTGACGCCGGAGTGGTCCTCCGGGCTCGGCTTCGTGCAGACCGCTATACTCGGGCAGGGTCGTGTCGTTGAGCTGGATTTCCCCGCGCCGGCCCCCCAAACGCACTGTCTTGTTCCGCCGCTATCCAGCCCGATGGCGGCCGAATGGGAACATCTCGACACGTACTTTTCCCTGGCGGCGCGGGCCGTGCGGTGGGCAGGAAGACGAGACGCGCCCGTATCGATCGCGCGTGTCGAGTCCGCCGGAGCAAAGCCGCCCGAACCCGGAGAAGTGCCGCCGGAAATACTCGAAGAAATGCAAGCGTTGACGCGCGGCCTCCCGGGCACCGCATTCTTCCATTCGTATCGGCTTACTCTTTCGGCGCCGGCGGAGCGGGGATACTCGGTGCGGACCCAGGCGCGTCAGGCGGGCAGGGGTCGGCCGCCGCTGCGACTCCGTTGGCCGAATTCGATTCGAAAGGGCGATACCTCGTTTGATTTCTATGTGCTGGGGTCGTCGGGCGAGTACTTCCTCGATATCTGGCTGATGGACAAAGAGAGGATCGCGGAGTGGCACACGGAAGCGATCCGCATTGAGTCGTGGCCGGCCATCACCGACCTGCGCCTGACGAAATCACTGCTTCAACCGCAGGACAGCCTGGGAGTTTCGTTTACCATGGAAGCGCGCCCGCGGCCCTGCATCGTGTTGGCCCGCGCAACCGATCTGTACGGTCGAATCGTGGCGGAAACGCATCAACCGGTGGAGCCCAACACCGCGTTCGTTCGGCTGGGCCTCACGTTTTCTGATCTCATAGCGGACATGCTCAAGATTGAAGTCTTCGCTGAAGACCGGGCTTTGCCACGCTTCCCCGAGTGGGACACGCAGGTGGCGGCCTATGCCTATCGCTACATCCCGGTCCGGATTGCTTCGCCGGTACGACGGGTCGGGCTCGTCGCCGACGTGCCGGGCTCGAGCGAGTTCTCCGCGCGCATGTCGTATTCGGCCTTGCGCAGGGCGGGCGTGGATGCCGTGGCATTTCCGGCCGGCGAACACGCGGCACAGGCCATTGCACTTTCAGGCTTGGGGCTGGTCCCGGAATTGGCAACATACGTCCCCGAACGGATCGACCAAACTCTGCGTCGCGTTCCCTGCCTGAGCAGCCCTTCGTTTCGACAGGACGAGCAGGACCGGCTGAGGAATCTTGCGAGAGACATCCGCGCGTATCCAATCACGGCCTACTCGCTTGGCAACGGCAATTGCCTGTCACCAGAAGAGCTGAATCTATGCCAACACCCAGACTCGATCCGGGAGTTCGCGCACTGGACTCGCAAGAGTTACGGTTCACTGGCCGAATTCGCGCGATCATGGGGTACGTCGAATCCGTCGTGGGATGATGCGACGCCGATTGAGGAAAACGACGCGATCGCACAGCGTCGGTTCCCGCCCTGGGTCGATTTCCGGAGTTTCATGGATTCCGTTTTCGCCGATACGCATACGACAGCGCGCCAGACCGTCCGAACCGTCGACAACCGCGCACGCGTGGGATTCGCCGCGGGGAACGCCTCGGGGACGTATGGCGGATACGACTGGGCCCGGCTGGCTGGAACGCTTGATATGGTATTTGTCCCGCCCGATCCCGTCGTAGTCGGCAAAGTGCGAAGTTTCCGATCGACGTCTTCGTTCCTGGGAATCAACCTCGCTATGGACCGCGAACCGGCAAGTCCATCGCGGCTCCGTTGGCTGCCTTGGTACGCGCTGCTGCAACACATGCCTTGCCTGTGGTATCCGCAAGCCTTGGCGAGCGGGGTCAGCGTGCCCGCCTCAACGCTGATCGGCCCGGGAGGCGCGCCGATTCCCCAGGCGCCGGAACTCTGGAACCAGATGCGGTCCACTGGAGACGGAATCGCCGGATTATTATTGCGAGCGGAGCGGAAGAATTCCGGTATCGCGATCTACGCGAGCCGGCCAAGCGTGTTCCTTAATCATGTGGAGCAGTCCTTCCGTTGCTCGACCGACGAGGCCGAATCGTCTTGTGTCGAGATGCTCAAAGCGCTGGGATATGGCTACGATTTCATCTCGCCCGATCAAGTGCAGGAAGGTCGGCTGCGGAACTATTCCGTCCTCATCCTGCCCATGGCCCGGGCATTGAGTGACGTGGAACTGCAGGCGATACAATCTTTTCACGCAGGGAGCGGCCACGTCATCGCCGACATCATCCCCGGAACCTATGATGAACATGGGACGCCAAGGATCCACGCGCCGCTGGCGAACCTGTTCGGCGCGCGGCTCCGCGGGCTTTCGAAAGCGTCCAACAAATCGAGCGGGCTGGTCGAACTGACCATGGGATTGCAAAGGGTTTCGGCGGAATTCTCAGACGTGATTGCGGATGCGGCCGTAGAACCCGCGGGCGCGGCACTCGGCGGTGTCGCGAGGCATGCCCCGCTATGGCTGATCCATCGAAGCTCCGGTATCGGCGTGCTGATGAATCACCCCTTTAACACTAAAGGGGACTTCAGCGCGTTATTGGGCGCCACGCTTCAAGAGGCGGGAGCCGGGCGACTCGCGGAGGTTACATCGAATCGAGGGAGGTTTCAAGGGGAGGTCTTCGGGTTCCGATACGGCGCGGCCGAGATTACCGGATTGCTGGCGGACGCGGATGCGGTCGATCAGAAACTTAAAACAAAGTTTTCAAAGTCGTCGTGGGTGTATGACCTTCGCGACGGAACTCCGTTGCGGAGGTCGACCGAAGTCGATGTGCGGCTCGCACCGGGAGACACGGCCCTCTACGCGGCGCTTCCCTATGAAGTCGTCGAGTGCAAGGTGGTCGTCCAGCCGACGGGGCTCGTTGGCACGCGCCTCCCCTTCCACATTCAATTGAACGTAAAGGGCGACGACGCCGGCGACCACGTGGCGCACGTAAAACTCGTTTCCTTGACGAACGAAACGGCCAGCGCGGCGCCGTATTACGCGACGGACGTCGTATGCCCGAAGGGAGTCGGCGACGGCTACATTCCCCTCGCCCTGAACGAACGGCCCGGCATGTACAAACTTGTCGTGCGCGACGTACTCTCCGGCGTGTCCGGCGAGTCATCCCTTCGTATTACGGACCGACCGGCGGACTCCCGGCCATGATGGCGGGTATCCACCAACTTCATTATCTGCCGTGGCTGCGGTACTTCGACAAAATTGCGCGGTGCGACGTGTTTATCGCGCTCGATTGCATTCAGTACAGCAAGAACGGTTGGCAGAACCGGAACAAGGTAAAGACCGCGTCCGGCGCTGCAATCCTGACCGTCCCGGTCCACGCGCCGATGGGATGTCGGCTCGATGAAGTCCGCATCGACGACACACAGCCATGGCGCCGCAAACATTGGGCCACAATCCGACAGAGCTACGGTAAAGCGCCGTATTTCGACCGCTACGCGCACGCTTTCGAGTCGGTTTACGCCAGGAAATGGGACCGGCTCATCGAGTTGAACGCGCACCTGCTCGAATTCTTGGTGTCGGCGTTGGGCATTCGCACTCGAATTGAATATGCCTCCCGTTTAGACGTGCCGGGCAGGGCCACCCAACGGTTGATCAATCTGACCAAGGCCGTGGGCGCGGACACGTATTACAGCGGCGCGTATGCGCTGGAACAGTATCTGGATCTCGCCTCCTTGCAGCGGGAAGGAATCGTGCTATCGTTGCAGGAGTGGCGCGCCCCCCTGTACCCCCAGTTGCACGGCGCGTTCGTCGCGGATTTGTCCATTGTGGACCTCCTGTTCAATTGCGGGCCCGATTCGTTGGGTGTGCTTCTGGGCACAGGCCCGCGGCCTGTTTCATGATTCGCATCCCGCACAGTTCACCGTCCGTCGGCGATGAGGAAGTCGAGGCCGTTTCCCGAGTGCTGCGGAGCGGTCAAATTGCTCAGGGCCGCGAAGTCGAGGCCCTCGAGGCCGATTGCGCCGCGTTCGTGGGCAGGCGATTCGCGGTCGCGGTGAACAGCGGCACCAGCGCGCTTCACCTCGCGCTTGCCGCGTTAGGGGCCGGCCCCGGCAAAAGGGTGGCGTCTCCTTCGTACGCTTGCGCTGCACTGATTACGGCCGTGCAGATGTGCCGGACCGAGCCGGTATTGTGCGACGTCGGCACCGACGGAAACCTGGACTGCGCCGCGGTCCCAGACAGCGTCGACATGGTCATTGTGCCGCATCTGTTTGGCGCCGAGGCGCGGTTTCCGCACGCCCGTTGCTGCATCGAGGACATTGCGCAATCCATCGGCGGAGCCACGGGCCGAGCGGGAGTCATTACAATCGCATCGTTCTACGTCACCAAAATGCTGACGACCGGTGAGGGGGGCATGCTCCTGACCGACGACGAAGGCATAGCGGAATTCGCAAGAGACCGCCGCGATTACGATCACCGCGACGATTTTCAGCCGCGGCACAATTACAAGATGACGGACATGCAAGCAGCGATGGGACGTGTGCAACTGCGGCGCCTGCCGGAATTCGTGGCGCGGCGCAGGCAGATTGCCGAGCGGTATTCCTCGGGGCTGGCCGGGCTTCCCGTAGGACTACCCGGCTACGGCGACCGGCACGTCTACTTTCGATATGTCATCGCGACGGACCGGCGCGATGCTCTTGAACAACATCTGCGGGAGCACGGCATCGAGGCCAAGCGTCCCGTGCATCGTCCAGCGCACCACGTGTTGGGAGGCACATTTCCCGGGGCCGATCGCTGCCATCGGGAGTTTCTCTCGCTGCCGATTTATCCGTCGCTCGTCGATGAGCAGATTGATCATGTGATAGAATTCACCCGCGGTTTCTTCTGCTGACGGGTTGGGGACATGCTCAAACACCTGCACTACTGGCCGCGCACGTACATTATGGCAGGATGCGTGGCCTTTGTCGTGGCTGCGCTGTGTATGCCCCTCGCGATAATCGTCTTGCGGCGCCTCGGCATCGTCGATCACGTCGCAGGCAATAAGATTCACCAGCACCCCCTGCCGCGCGCGGGGGGGGTCGTCATCTTCCTTGCGTTTGCCATCGGCGTACTCCTACCCAATTACCGCGACAATCCGATGAAGGGCGTCATGTTCGGCGCGGGCGTGTGCCTCATTGTCGGCGCGATCGACGATCTGCGGGGCGTCCCGGCGGTGCTCAAATTCCTGACCCTGCTGCTTGTGACGTTCGTGATGTCGCATTACGGCGTGCTGCTGAAGCTGTCCGGGCTGTATTGGATCGACCTGCTCATCACGCTTATCTGGATTGTGGGCGTCACGAGTTCCTTCAACGGAATCGACAACATGGATGGGCTGGCGAGCGGCATCGCCGCCATCGTTTCGACCATGTACCTCGTTATCGCCATGCAGGCTTTCTTCGCAGCCGGCACCGAAACGAGCCTGTCATGGTTTGGGCTTATGGCGGCGGGTTTGATTGGCGCCAATCTCGGATTCCTGATTTACAATTTCAAGCCCGCCCGCATTTTCATGGGCGATTCCGGCAGTTTCTTCCTCGGTTTCACGCTCGCCGCGTTGGGGGTCATGGGAGAATGGAGCCGGAACCCAGTCGTTTCGGTCAGCATTCCCGTCCTCATCCTGGGCGTGCCGATCTTCGATTTCACCTACATCCTGATCGCGCGGATTCTCCGGGGCGAAACCCGCACGCTGCGCTCGGTGATCGAACATTGCGCGCCCGATCACCTCTCGCACCGGCTTGTATGGATCGGGTTCTCGCAGCGCCAGTCGGTCCTATTCATTTACCTGATCGCCATCGCGTTGGGCGTGAGCGGCGTGCTGC
>BTUX01000082.1:0-17372 GCA_045863315.1 Candidatus Hydrogenedentota bacterium
ACGTCGCTGCTCGACAGGTCGCTTGAAAAAGTCTCGGCCAACCCTTCATTGAACCACCACGGAACTTTGTTCCCCGCCCAAAATCGGACGACCACGTGCGTGTACTCGTGATACAGACGGCGCTGAAGTTCCCCGGGGGCAATGCTCTGTCCACTCTTGTCGCGAATGGGCACCCTGATTTTGCCGTCATAAACGGCGCCTACATGCTCTCCCAACAGCGTGGCCTTCGCAAAATCGTCCGCCGTGTACGCTATCACTTGGATCGGCGTGGGCGGATACACGCCTCCGCATCGGCGCCCAATATCTCGGTACGCCCTCTCGAGAAGCGAGAAAACCTTGCTCAGGTCCCCGCCGTTCGTCCCTCGCGCATAGCTAATCTGGAAATGGGCGGATTGAAGCTTATTGAAATCGTATTCGACGCTCGCTTCGCGGTACGCCTTCTCGAGTTTCTCCCGAAGGCCCTTCCGGTTGGGTTGGATCTCGCGCACAATTTCCCACTGCGCCAGCGCGGACGCCAAATCATTCTGCTTGTAGTATGCGTCGCCCAACAGATCGAGTACGTCGAGGTTGGCGCTATCCAACTCAGCCGCTTCTTCCAGCCGATACACGGCGTCCGCGCTCATGTCGAGCCGCAGGTAGTAGGCCCCCAACTGCGCCAGGGGAGACGCGTTCTCGGGGTCGACGCTGATGGCAACATTCAGAAGGTCCGCCGCAGTCGCGAAGTCGTTTGCCCGGGCCAGTTCGTTGGCGTGCGCCTGGTACGCATTGCACAGGTTGCGCCGGACTGTCGGGTTGTCTCGCGCCAGTTCGTACGCCTTCCCGAAATAGTGGATCGCCTCTTCCCACGATTTGTCGTTGTACGCCTCGACTCCCTTGGCATTGTACTCGGCTGCGGACGTATCGCCATAGGCCGGCCCGGCGCCGAGCAGCGTGACGAGCAGCAGCCGCGCGACAATGCGGCGCACGTAAGGCGACGAAAGGACCCCTTGGATTCGGCGGTGCATGACCTGGCCGTTAACTACGCGGCAGCGCGGCTATTGCGTCGATCTCAATACGAAAATCCAGGGGAAGCCGCGCAACTTGCACCGTCGTCCGCGCCGGCGGCTCGGACGGAAAGTACTCCTGGTAAATCCGGTTCATCTCCGCAAACTCATTCATGTCCGCTAGGTACACGGTCGTTTTCACAACGTGCTCCATGCCGCATCCCGCCGCCTCGAGGCACGACTTCACGTTCTCCAGCGTCTGCCGGACCTCCTGTTCAAAGCTCTCGTTGCGGAGCCGCCCCCCGCCGGGGACGACGCATCCTTGTCCAGAAACGAATACAAACCCGCCGGTGATGACAGCATGCGAATATGGCCCTGCCGCCGGCGGCGCGTTGGCGGCGATGATGCAGCGCTTCGTCATTCGAATTACCTCATGAAACGACGGGCGCGGACGCGGCGACGCCCGACACCGCTTGCGTCAGTGCTCAGTGTTTCTCAATGCTCAGAGCGCCCGATGGACAGCGATGGACTACGTCCCGAATCGCCTCCTCGGAGCCCTGCGACACGTCAATTACGATTTTATCGTCCTCTTCCTTGAACACTTTGGGAAGTAGACTGCAGCAGTCGCCGCTGTGAATGCAGGTATCTTCGTCCCATTTCACCGTAACCATAGTGTCTGTCTCCACTTCCGGCCAGCCTTGTCGGATTCGGGTTCACTATCGCGAGTCATAGTATTGCCCGCGTTCTGCTCGAAATCAAACAGAGTGAACGCGGTCGCGCCACGATGGTTTCAAGTGGTAATTGCACGTATTGAAAAACGAAATGCCGCCCAGCGTTAGCCCGCATTTCTCACCCCTCGCTCCCGATGACGGGAGCGAGGGGTGAGAAATGCGGGCTATACCTCAAACCGACAAAACGCGCAATTGAAGGCTGCGCCATGCCGGAGCCACCGCCGGCATGGGTTTGTTCAAGTTCACCTTCGGTGCTACACTGAGCGCAAGCTGCCACTTTCTATTGGAGATGTTGAACGTGAAGTACCGATTCGTTTCGTGGCGCGGGGCCATTTCAGGCGCGGCGGGCTTGGGCATTCTCCTTGCCGCGGGGTGCGGGTGGATTGCCGACAAGGACCGCATTGTAATTGCGACCTTGGAAGGAAAGAACATTACACGGGGCGACCTTGACAAGGTGATCCGCAACATGCCTCCGGACGAGCGCCCGCCGATTCGCACAAAGGGGGACGTGCGCAAGACCCTCGCGAATTACCTCGACGCGCAGGTCAAGAGCAAGAACGCGAAGCGGCTTCAGGGCGAGGGCAAAATCCACGTACCGAGGGAGCTCTGCGAGGCGGTGTATCGGGCGAACCATCCCGAAGCATTCATAGAAATGTCCAACCCGGAGGACTACAACCTGACCGAACGCGACGTGCAGTACATGAAGGAAGAGCGCGAGATTCGCATCGATGAATTGTGTGAGCGCATCCTGGCGGAGGTCGGCATCGAGCACTTGGTGAGCCAGGCGCAGGAGGACGGCTCCATCGAGATAACCGACGCCGAATATCAGAACGAGTACGAAATCCGCAAAGGGACCCTTCATCATCCCGAGCGCGTGACGTTCAGCGGAGTGCTGATCCCGGGGGCGAGCGAAGACGTTCGGTCGGCGGGCGCCGAAGCACGATTGAAGCTTGCGCAGCGCATGCCGGCCGCCGAGGTGGCGAAGCAGTACAAATCTCTGGGGGCGCAGGTACTCGAGTCTGAACTCGAGAACGATCCGCGGAAGTTCAAGTTTGCCGGTTTTTGGCAGCAAGCGTCCGGAGCGGAGATCGGGGCCGTGATCGGTCCCATATTCATTCAGGATTGGCAGGCCGCCGAGGAAGACGTCCAAGGCTCGCAGGCCCGTTCGCTGCTTCCGAGCGGGGTGCTGGTGTGCGTAATTCAAGACCGCGTCGACGAGACCCCCAAGACGCTGGAAGAGGCCAAGCCGGACCTCGAGTACAACATACTCTATGCGAAGGTGATGGAACGACTGCGGCAGGAAAGCGGCGTAAAGATTTTCGACGACAAACTGCCCGACGATCCCACCTTTTACGATCCAGATACGGCGCTTACGTCGCTCCCCCGCTAGAGTGATCGCCTGGGTGCGGCGCGCTATCCTTCCGCTTTCTCCTTGTCGGACTGGTCGAGCGAGTGAATTCGCTCGTAGAGCGGCGCCTTGTCGTTCGCGATGTCGTATTGCAGATCGATATGCCGGATCGTTCCCTCTTTGTCGATTAGAATGACGGCCCGTTGCGCGAATTTGTTTCCGGCCACGTCTTTCATAGGGATTCCGTAGGCTTCGATGATCTTGTGCTGGGGGTCCCCGACGACAGGAAACGGCAGCGAGAATTTCTCCTTGAACTTGTCGCTGTCGATCTGCTGGTCAACGCTGATGGCGACTACTTCGGTATTGGCGGACTTGAGCGTCTCAAAGTCATCGCGGTAGCCGCAGAGTTGTTTGGTGCAGCCTGGCGTGTCCGCCTTGGGATAGAAGGCAAGCACTACGTGTTTTTTCCCGCGCAGGTCCGACAACTTCCTGGGCGCGTCGTCCCCGGCGTCCACGGTCGAGGGCAGTTCGAAATCGGGGGCCTTGTCGCCGACCCGTACTTTTTCCGTTTTCTGTTCTTCCGGCTGGTCCTGCGCAAACACGGCAGGTGCCACAAATAGGACCGCCGACATCCAGACCGATACGCTTCGTTTCATAGGTGGAGCCACTCCTTCGTAAACAGCCGCGGCACAGACGGCCTCTGTATATCAGCCAAGACGAGATTCTAACAGAAAAATGCACCGTTCACCGGATTTATTCCTGTGGAGGGATGTAACGTCCCCGGGAAATAATGTCCAAGGGATCCAAAGTCGCTTTGATCTGGGAGGCGATTTGCCAGAAGGTGTCGTCTCGTCCGTTGAGCAGGGGCATCGAGCTAAGTCCAGCGCGATAAGGGACATAGCCTTCATCCAGGAGTGCGCGGTTTAACGCCTCATGGCACTGCATGGCCCGGGCGGCCTCATCCGGTACGGCCTTGTCGAAGGACACGTTCATCACGCCGATCATAGCGCGTTCGTTGATCATGGTCATGGTGGCGAGGGGCTCGAAGCCGTATTCAGCGAAAATCGGCTCGACAATGGCCATCACGTTCAAGGCTTCGCTGCCAAGCATGGGCAGGACGGGCGAAACCCACAGGAGACCCGCCCCCAACTCGAGTGGATCGCTCACACCGTCGGCAGGGGCGTTGCGCAACCGCCAGTGGGTACCGCGGACCGCGTCCTCGGTCGGCACGCCCTTAAGGGTGGCGAATACCGGCTGAATGGAGGTAAGCAGGCCGTAGAGCGGTCGGGCGACGCCAAGGCGCGCGGCGAACCCGACAACGCGGAGCGCGCGTTGCATGGTGCGGTCGTCGATGAAGCGCAATTCGCCGAGCCCGGCAAGGGCCTGTTTCAAGGCTGTGCGGGACGCGCGGACGTGCGCGCGCGTTCCGGTGAACGCCCCGGCGACGTTCCATGCGCCGATGCGCAGCGAGTCCCGCAACCGCCGGCGGACCTCCTGGGGAAGCGGAGTCCGCCCGCCGGTCTGGTCGAACGGATAACGAACGCGGCTGCTGAAGATGCGATAGTCGTTGGCGATGTGCAGCGCCGATTCAAGAACTCCAGAAAGCCGAAGGGGGCGCAGACGGTCAACGAGGGGTCCGATATCCTCATCGTGATCAAGCAATATAAAGAACGTACAGAACGCCTCCGGCCGTGGCATGAGCCACAGCCCAATCTTCGTAACAATTCCATAATTGGACTGGCAGAACAGACCGTCCAGCATGGGGCCGACCCCATAACGAAAGACCCGGGCGGCCTTCGCGTTCGGGTAGTGGCCGAAGCCCGTGTTGAGCACCCGTCCATCCGCAAGGACGACCTCCATGCCGCATGTGGTCAGGACGTGGTCCCCGTAGCGTGTATGTCCGAAACCGCGGTCGAGCGTGTTGCCGACGAGGCTCGCGTCCGCCCCCGCGCCGGTGCAGTCCATCCAGAGGTCCGGGTGATGGGCGTCGAGATAGGATTTGAGCTGGCCCTGGGAGACGCCCGGCTCGATTACCGCATAGGCGAGTTCATCGTTCACTTCGAGAATTCGGTCCATGCGGCTGAAGTCGACAATCGCCGCCCCGTCCATCGGCGCACAGGCATCGCCATAGCCCCAGTTCTTCCCCCGGGAGATGGGATAGACCACGACACGATGGCGCGCCGCAATGCGCACAATGGATTGCACGTCCTCGGTCGAATTCGGATAAAGCACGCAACACGGACGAGTGCCCTCGACCTGCGTTGATCGGGAATATCGGCCGATGGTGCCGGGCGAGTCGTCGAGTTGCCCGTCCCCCAACAGGGCGCGCCAGGCCATTATCGCATCGTTCATGGAGCGGCCCGAATCGTTCCGGCATCCTGCAAGGCAAGCGCTTCATGGACGCGGCGCATAACGATTTCGATCATGCGGGGGTCGAGCCCGAGGGGTTCGGTGATGCAGTAACCGACGTGGGGGTATTTCGCCGCCGCCTCCTCCGCCATCCGCGGAATATCTTTCGTGCTATGGCGGCCCGGCGCGAGGAAGTACGGGTGGACGACGACGAAGGACGCGCCCCGCCGGACACAACGGGCGAAGGCCTGCTCGATGCTGGGTTCGGCCAGATCCATGTGGGCGGGTTCGACGATCGCGAAGCCGGACGACTCGCGCACTCGGTCCGCCACCTCAAGCAGCAAATCGTTCGCGGCGGATTGTTCCGAACCGTGATCGACAAGGATCAGCGCGATGTCAGCGGTGGTCTGCGGCATGAGTAGTCACGTCGTCAGTCATGGATTCGCGGGCGGAAGCCAAGGGCATACAGGATGTTCGCCATGATACAGAAGCCCGTGGCAGCGAATATCAACAGGTTGACCCCCACCAAGCCGGTAAGCAGGAGCCACCACGGACTGTGCAGCCACGCCAGGATGGTGCCCAGCAGAACAAACGTTCCCGCAACCAGCCAAATGACTCGTTCAAGATACCAGCTTTCCGTGTTCGACCAGTACATTGCAGGTCCCTTTCTTGCGGCTGGACATAGACTCCGCATCGATATTTTAGCAGATCGCGCGGGGTGGGTGGAGCGCGCTCCAAATTCGATGCATGCATGAAGTACATTGGCGGGGCTGCCGGAAAACGGTCGGTAAGGGGATAGGCTAATGACGTATCGACATACTACGATTCTGGCCTCAATCCTGTTGGCGGGATGGGCCCTGCAAGAAGCCGAGGCGCAGGAACCCTATCCGCGCATCGGCGAGGTCGGCTTCAATGCGAGGCTGCCGTTCTTCACGCATGACCCCACGGTCCCGCTGGAAGGGCGCATCGTGCGCGAGTGGAAGGAAGGCGACGGCTTCCGCCAGAAATTCGTGTTCCGTGGAGCGCAGGGTTTTCTGGTGCCGGGATACGTCGAATTGCCCGCGAAGGCGCCGAGGCCGACGCCGCTTGTGCTGCTTCTGCACGGTTGGTCCGGGTCGAAGGAGAACTGGTACGAGGACGATACCTACGTATATGGCGGCTTGATGCGCAAGGCGCTACTCGGCAAGGGTTTCGCAATTGCCGCGATCGACGCGGCGGCGCATGGCGAACGTAGCAACGAAATCGATTATCAACATGTAAATCCCTTCGAGGATCCGAGCGCGCCCGCGCGCAAGAATTACTTCACGTTCGCCGAGATTGCAATTCAGACGACCAAGGACTACCGGCGCCTGCTCGATTACCTTGCCGGGCGAGGGGACATCGACATGGACCGCGTCGGCATAGTCGGCTACAGCATGGGGGGAATGGACTCGTTCTACTTGATGGCGGTGGAACCGCGCATCAAGACCGTCGTCGCGTGCGTGCCGCCACTCGCGGCGGAGAGTTACGATCCCGCCTCGCCGATCGACTACACCTGGGGCGTAAAAGGGAAACCGCTCCTGCTGATTATGGGCATACAAGATGACATGTACGATCGCGGCAAGGTCGACGCCTCGTACCGGGAGTACATCGAGAGCGCCCGCTCGAAACTCGTGTGGTACGACGACGGCCACAGGCTGTCGAAGAAATATGTCAAAGAGGCGGCGAAATGGATCGTCAAGAGCCTTTAAGGAACTCGGTATGGAAAGACCCATTTCGATGAGCGAGGCCGTGGCGACGTCGGCGCATACAGTTTTTTGGTGTTGACCGCGAAGAACACGAGCGCAAGGCGCACGGACATTTCTGAGGATTCGGTCGAGTGATTTTTCGTCCCGCTGTCATGCTACCATTGCGGAACTGAACAGGAATGCCAGAGTTTGCAAGTACGCGAGGTGACCCATGTTGACGCCATCCGAACTCGCCCGGTTCAACGAAGACGGTTACGTCCTGCTAAAGGGGCTCTTTGACGCGGAGGAGACGGCACTGCTCCAACGGGCGGCGAGGCAGGACCCGAGCATCTCGTCCAAGGCGCTCGAACGGGAGGACGGGAGCGGAGGCAGGAGCAAAATCACGCTCTGGAACAACGCAAACGACAGCCTGCTCAGCATGTACTCCCGCTGTGAACGGATGGTTACGTCGGCGGAGCAGATTCTCGGCGATGAAGTCTACCACTGGCACTCGAAGATGATGCAAAAGGAGCCGTTTGTGGGCGGCGCGTGGATTTGGCACCAAGACTATGGCTACTGGTACAACGACACCTGTCTATACCCCTTGCTAGTGAGTTGTTTCATCGCGATAGACCCCAGCACGCGGGAGAACGGGTGTTTACAGGTATTAAGGGGCTCCCATTTGCTTGGCCGGATCAACCACCTTCGCGTGGGCGAGCAGACGGGAGCCGATCCCGAACGGTGCGCGGCGGCCGAAAAGGTTTGCGAATTGGTATACGTCGAGATGAATCCGGGCGACGCACTGTGGTTCCACTGCAACCTGCTGCACCGCTCCGACCAGAACACGTCGCCGAACCCGCGCTGGGCGATCATCTGTTGCTATAATGCGCGGCGTAACAGCCCTTACGGCAAATCGAGCCATCCCGCATATACGCCTCTGGAACGCGTTCCCGATTCGCTCATAAGAGAAACCGGCATGAAGTTCCTTGCTGACAGCGCGAGTTTCCTGGCATAGGCACGGTATAGGGCCGACGTATGATGATTGTAGGGGGGGTGCGGGCGTTCAGGAGTCTGACGGATCCGAACGCCCCGCATATGCAATGGAAGTTCCCGCCGTATGAGCGCCACGGGTCGCCGACATCCCCCCAGCAGAGCGGGTTGCCTGCGACCGAGGGCCCCATCGCCGCCGATTGATTGAGTTGTAACAAACAATCGCCATGGACCGACAGGAAATGCCACGGGCGCTTAGAGCCGCCGTCTACTTGATTGCGGCGGGGCTCGTGATCGTTGGAATCGCGGCTACTATCGCGGCGACGAGACTTCAGACGGACAATTCCATCGAGCGCTGGCTTGATCCTGACAGCCCGGCGACCCTCGATTACGAGCGGTTTCTCGAGACGTTCGGTGCTGACGAATTCGTGGTAGTCGCCTTGTCGGGCAAGCCACTGTTCGAGCCCGCCGCGCTGGACGCCATGTTGATGGCGCAGGAGGCAATCGAGCGCGTTCCCGCGGTCACCCGAGTCTCCGGCATCCCTTCGGTCTATCGAGACCTGTTCGGCGCGGAAGACCCCGAGGCGCTCCGGGACGAGTTCACCTCGACCCCCTTCTACCACGGTCTGTTTATCTCGTCGGATGAGCGGGCCGCGGGGCTGTTCGTGGAAATCGATCCGCCGCACGACGCGGAGGGCCGGCGGCAGTTGGTGGAATCGATCGAGCGAGGGGTCGCTCCGCTCAAGCAATACGGGTTTCGGGTCGACTTGGTCGGTCCTCCCACCTTGAACGTTGCCCTCGATCAAATCTCCGAACGGGAAGGTAGGCGCGCGCTGCCCATCGCCTTGGTCTGTTCGGTCGTCGTGCTCCTGTTCCTGCTGCGGTCGCTGCGAGGCGCGGCCGTTGCGCTGGTATGCGCATGGCTCAGCGTGGCAATGCCGATGGGGCTCATCGAGATTGCGGACTACCGCATGAACATGGTGAGCACCGCGCTGCCGCCGCTGCTATGGGTACTGTCGTTGTCCCACTCGGTACACCTTGTAACGCGTTACCATCACTATCGACACGAGGGCGGATCGCTCCGAGATGCGACGTGGACGGCGCTGCGCGACGTCGGGCTGCCCTGCACGTTGGCGGCCGTAACGACGGCGGCGGGTTTTTTATCATTCCTATTCGCGGACATGCCGCCCGTCCGCCAGATGGGCGTGTTCGCGTCGATTGGGGTCGTGCTCTCGTTGATCGCGAATCTTGCCGTGGGGCCCGTCGTCATCATCCTGCTTCGGGTGCCGGCAAGGCGGCACATACGGTCCGCGTGGTTGCCGGTTCTGACCAGGGCGGAGTCAATCGCCGAACGACATCCGCGCGCCGTGCTCTTCGCATTCGCGTCGCTGATCGCCGCGGGAGCGGTGAGCATCTCGCGAATTCATCCCGAGCCGAATCCGCTGAGCTTCCTGCCGAAAAATGCGCCGGCAGTTGTGTCGTACAACTTCGTCAGCGAGCGCCTGACAGGGCTGTATACCGTCGAAGTCGTCGCCGAATGTCCGCGGGGTTGGCTTGACCCCGAGTATTGGGGGCCGCTTGATCGCCTGGCGGGAGCGATCCAGGCAATGCCGTCGGTTGCGCGCGTAGTGACTCCGCTTGATTTTCTCAAGAAGTTGAACCAATGGGACCACGGCTTCGACCCAACCGCGTATCGCCTGCCCGAGTCGCGGGGAGACGCTGAGCGTTTGCTGGCCCAGATGCCGGAATCGATACGTCCCGAGATCGACCGCTTGGTGTCTTCAGATGGGAGCAACGTGCGCTTGTCGATCCTCGTGAGGGTAATGGACGCGCGCCGGTTCTACGCGTTGGCGAACGAGGTCAACAGCGAACTCTTGACGCTGCCCTCGTCCGTTCGCGGCCACCTGACCGGCATCGTGTTGCTGCTGAACAACGCACAGGTAAATCTCGCACTCACGCAGGTCAAGAGTTTTGCGTTTGCGTTTTGCATTGTGTTCTTGTTGATTGCCGGAGGGCTTCGGTCGCTGCGCCTGATGCTGATGTCGATCCTTCCCAATGTCGCGCCGATACTCACCGTCTTTGCGCTTATGCCGCTGATCGGTATACCGCTGGACGCCGCAACCGTGCTGGTCGCCGGCGTCGCATTGGGAATCGCGGTGGACGATACGATTCATCTTATCGCGTCCTACCGTCGAGCGCGGGCGACGGGTGCGAGTCTGAGCGGTTCCATCCGCGGCGCATTGGCCACGAGTGGTCCGGCGATTATCTATACGACCATTACGTCGTGCATCGGTTTTTTCACCCTGTGCACCTCCGGGTTCGTGCCCATTCGATACTTCGGATTACTCTCCGGCGTGGCCCTCGCCACGGCGCTAGTCGCCAATCTTCTGCTTACACCCGCAACCCTGTTTATGCTGGATCGCAACGGGGACCGAAGCGGAGTGGGCGGTGCGCTGCGCATGTGACGCATCGCCGGCAAGCCCGGCGGGGCCCGCGAGGATTTGGTATACTGGACCTTCCATTGGAGTTGCGCGATGTACTTTCTCGTGTTGGCGTTGGCCGGTCTCTCCGCTTCCGCGGAGTTCGAGTCAATTGCTCACGAGCTTGAGAGCGCCCGGACGGAGTACCGATTGGATTCGGCGCGGGCTGCGCTGGAAAAGGCGCGCGGTCTGTCAAGAGTTGACTCGTCGCCGGAAGCCGCGCGCCTGCATGTCGAAGCGGCGCTGCTTGTCGGCGAGCTGAATCGAATCGAGTGGGAACAATTGCCGGAATCCAACATCGCCCAACGAAGACCTCTTGGCGCGGCGATTGACACGGCCGCCGAGGAAGCGATCGCGTTGCTAGGCAGACTTCCGGAGAATTCCGAGCGGTACCGGCTCCACGCGGATCTGCTGGGTCTGATGATTCGAAGCGATTTTCGGGCCAAGAAGTATCGAAAGACCATGGAGGAGTACTCCGCAAAGGCCGTGGAACTGGATCCAGACAATCCCAACGCGTATGTGACCCAAGCCAAGCCATTTATCTTTGCCGCGGAAAACGAAGGCGGCGATCCGGAGCGAGCGGTCGAATTGCTGTCCAAGGCGCTTGAACTGAATCCGCGTCACGAGCCCGCGCGCTGCTTGCGGGGCCTGGCCTATCAGCGATCCGGCAAACCCGATCGGGCCCGGGCGGACTGGGAGGCCGCGCTGGCGACGAATCCAAGGTGTTGGCCTGCCGCGAGAGAATTGGAGAAGATGAAGCGAAATTGAATTTGCGGCGCATGATCCCCATGCGACATGCAGGAGAAAAGCCCGTGCCGGAACACGCTACACGTCGACAATTCCTGGCGCAGTCTGCCGCGCTTGCCGGCGCTGCCGCACTTACCGCACGCGGCTAGGCGCCCGCCGCTGATCCGCCCGGACTGCGAAACATCGTCTTCTTTCTCGTCGATGATCTGCGCTACGACGCGCTGGGGTTCATGGGGCATCCGTTCCTGGAGACCCCGCATATCGATGCCCTCGCGAAGAACGGTTGCGTGTTCGAGAACGCATTTGTCACGACGTCACTGTGTTCGCCGAGCCGGGCGACGATACTCACAGGCCTCTATGCGCACACGCACGGCGTGTTCGACAACAGCACGCCTTTGAATGACTCCATACCGACCTTTCCCCGTGAACTCCAGAAGGCGGGATATCGCACCGCGTTCGTCGGCAAGTGGCACATGGGCGGCGAAAGCGACGATCCGCGGCCCGGTTTCGATCATTGGGTCTCGTTTCGCGGACAGGGGGTGTACGTCGATCCAACTTTCAACATCAACGGCGAGCGCGCCAACGTTTCCGGCTATGTCACGGACCTCATCACCGATCACTCCATTGACTTTATCGAAGAGAACCGAGGCAGGCCGTTCCTTCTGTATGTCTCGCACAAGGCCGTACACGCCGAGTTCCGGCCCGCGGATCGTCACAAGGGTTGTTACGCCCCGATGACCTACCCCCGCCCGGCGACGATGGAAAACACTGAGGCAGCCTATCGCGGCAAGCCGTCGTGGGTCCGCGCGCAGAGGGAAAGCTGGCACGGCGTGGACGGCATGTACGACAAGAAAGTCGACTTCGACCAATTTGCGCGCGATTACGCGGAGACGTTGCGCGCGGTGGACGATTCCGTCGGCCGCATCGTGGACTCGCTTCGCGAACGGGGCCTCTTGGAATCTACGCTGCTTGTGTTCACGTCCGACAACGGATTCCAGTTCGGTGAGCACGGCCTCATCGACAAGCGTACGATGTATGAGCCCTCGATACGCGTGCCTCTGATTGCGCATTGCCCCGAGTTCATCAAGCCCGGATCGCGAAGCGACGAACTTGTGACCAACGCGGACTTGGCTCCGACTTTCTTGGAAATCGCCGGAATCGCCGCGCCGCAGACCATGCAGGGGCGATCGATCGTTCCATTGTTGCGAGGTGAAGACGTCGAACTGCGGGACGCGTTTTTGTACGAGTATTTCTGGGAGCGGTCGTTCCCGCAGACTCCGACCGTCTTAGGCATACGGACCAAGACGCACAAATTCATGCGGTACCACGGCATTTGGGACAAGTACGAGCTATACGATCTCGCCGCCGACCCGCACGAGACGCGCAACCTCTTGGGCGATTATCTGGTCGGCACCGAAGCGGGAACGCTGGACCAACTCATTCGGAGAAACGCCCACCCCGAGTTGAAGGACGTATTCGAGCCGTTGCACAAGCGCCTGTTGGAACTGTTGCGCGATACCGGATGCTCGCCCGAGCCGCGGTGGAACGCGTCGACCCCGGCATGAACAAGGAGGGCCGGAGCGAACGCTCCGGCCCGATTGGATTTCCAGCCTGTGGACGCCGTCTTACTGCCCGAGCAACTGTAACGCGGTCTGAGGAATCACGTTCGACTGCGCCAGCACCGAAGTGCCCGCCGTTACCAGAATTTGGTTGCGCGTGAACGCGATGGTCTCGCGCGCGATATCCGCGTCGCGCAGAGCGCTGTCCGACGCCGTCGAGTTCTCCTCTTGGATTGACAGCGTCGAGATCGTGAACTCGAGGCGGTTCTGGAATGCGCCGAGCGTACTGCGCAGACTCGTCACGCTGCGCAAGGCCCGGTCAATAGTGCTCAGCGCGGAAACAGCCGTGGCGACCGTCGAGATGTTCAGCGTGTTGATGAGTAAGTCGTTGGTTTTCGCGCCGTTCACCGCGATGACCAGCGTCTGGCCCGGCTGGGAACCCGCCTGTAACGTGACCGATTGCGCGGAACTCAACACGCGAAGACCGTTGAATTCGGTGTCGAGTGCGATGTTGTCGATCTGTTGCAGCAATTGCTGGACTTCGGCGTCCAGCGACAAGCGGTTTTGCGTGCTGTAGGTGCCGTTTGCCGCCTGCACCGCGAGTTCGCGTATGCGCTGCAGCATGCTGGTGGTGGTTTCCAAGGCGCCTTCGGCCGTCTGCAGCAGACTGATGCCGTCCTGCGCGTTGCGCTGCGCCACCTGGCTGCCGCGAATGACCGTGCGGAACGCTTCCGAAATGGCAAGGCCGGCGGCGTCGTCAGAGGCCCGATTGATGCGCAGCCCACTCGCGAGCCGTTCGAGCGAACCGTTCAGTTGAGAGGTGGATCGCCGCAGAATTCGGCTCGTGGTGAGCGCGGCGACGTTCGTGTTGATACGCAGACCCATAACTTCAATCCTCCGTGATTGCCAACTACCTTTGCTTCCCTGCATCGGTAGAGGTCACCGCGCTTCTGCGGCCCTCGAATAGAGTATCGGCAGGAGATCGCGAAACCTTTAATCCGAATTTTTCACGCCGGCGGAGACCGTTCTGCAGCGGCACGGTAAGACGAATTGTAGGTGTGAAGAATCTTCATCCCATTCACCCACATGCTATCTCCAGGGCCTTTTTCACCATTCACCCCCGATGAGGGTACCGACTGGCGAGAAATGCGGGCTAGTCCGGGATTCTAGTTCTCGCGCATGCCGCCGCAGAAACAAAGGGGTTCCGGAAACACGACTCAGACGTGGGCGAGGCGGGTCAATACCTTTTGCAAATTGCTCTTGGCCCCGGGGTGTTCGGAGTCGGCCCTGAGGCATTTTTCGAACGCCGCCTTGGCCTCCGCGAGCATTCCCTGCTTGAAGTACACAACGCCGAGGTTGTTATAGGCGGACGCCAATCCGCCATCGCCGGCCGCCAGGAAATGCTCCTTCGACTCGTCGAACAGATTGTCGTAAAAATACAGTTCGCCGAGGGCGTTGTGTACGTCCGCGCCGGCAAAGCCACGCGCGATCAAGCGCTGCAAGAACGCCCGGGCGTCGGTTCGCCGCTCGAGTCGCAGCATTTGGTGGATGTAAAGGCGCAAGGACTCCTGACAGGCGGGGTTGGCATCCAGCGCCTTCTGCGATTCCTGCGCCGCATCGGACAGCCGGTTGGCTCCTTCCAGGGCCACACTGAGGTAGCGATGGCCGTCTTTCCACGCGGGATCGTATTTCAGGGCGTTCGAAAAACATTCGACTGCCCTCTCCCACTCCTTGGCATCCACGAGGACCACGCCGAGATTCCGCCACGCCCCCGCGCACCCGGGATCCAGTTCCAGGGCCAACGTGAGGGCTTTGCGAGCCTCGTCGTCGCGCCTCAGCATGTGCAGGGCGCCGCCGAGGTCGCGCAGGATGGCCGCGTTCGAGGGCGCCAATTTCAGCGCCTGAGCGTATGCCGCCGCCGCATTCGCCCAATCGCGCACTTCCGCATATTGATTGCCAAGTTCCACATGAGCCTTAGGGTCGTTTGGCGCGGCGGCAATCTTTTCGTGGCCGAGCTGCAAATAGAATTCCTGTTTTTGCCGGACGCGCGCGGGGCCCTTCACCAAGGGATAGTGGTGAATGGGAATAGAACAGTCGAGCACGCGCACGCCCATCTGCTCCAGGGACGCGTTGACCAGTTCATGGACCTTGCCGTCAAAACGCACCCCGCGCCGGTTGGGAAAGAGGCGAACTTTAGCGCTCGGGAACCAACCGGCGAATCCTCTGGCATTGGGATCGCCCGGCGTGCACGCCTGAAATTCCGCAATTTGAGTATCGTTGGTGTAATTTCGCGTGGTGAAGCGGTAACAGCAGTCCTGGCCGACCCGCGTCAGCCCGCGGAACTGGGACAAGTCTTCGGGATCCAACCGTTCATCCGCATCGAGGACGAAAATCCAGTCCTTCGAGCACAACCGTATGGATTCATTTCGCGCTGCCGCAAAATCGTCACACCAGATGAAAACGCCGATACGCGCGTTTAGCTGGCGGGCCACCTCGAGTGTATTATCACGGGACCCGGTATCGACGATACAGACTTCGTCGACGACATCTCGCACGCTTTTCACGCATTCCGCGAGGTGTTCGGCCTCATCTTTGACGATCATGGCCAGCGATAAGGTCGCCGCCACTAGTTACTACTCCCACTCCCCATCCGTCACGGTAATAATTCGCATGGCCGGACCGTCTTTCTCAAATGCAGGCACGTAATCCGCCGGCGGGCGAATGGCTCCCGCCGCGATAAGGGCGTCGTAGGTCTCCCGATCCACTCGATCGCCGCTGGTCACAAGACGTACCGACCCATCCATATATACGCCGAACTGCCGGATGGGAATGCCGTTGCGGTAGGCCACCGAGCCCTTCAACATCATCTCGTACTCGACGGGATACATCTCGTCATCGGCGAGCCCCGTCGCGTCCGACTGTGGCAGAGGCCCGACACGAAAACTTGCGTCCTGCCGCACTCGCTTTTGAAACAACACGTTGCTCTTCCTACCCGGTTCGCCAACGCACTTACAAAAACAGTTTACCATGTGACATCAAGTCGCCGCAACGCGGGCGACTCGCAGGCGCACGCCCACGGGCAGGCTCAGCTGGGTTGGTCCGGCGTTGTACCGGACCGCGCCCGAATGGCGTCGATCGCATGTCGGGCCAAGTCGCGCAACTCTTCCGGTGCGCCGGATTCCGCGCACTTTTCAAGTGCCGGCAGGGCGGCGGCATCACCCAAGCGGCCCAAAGCCGCCGCGGCCTGGATACGAGTGTTCAGCTCGATCTCGGAATCCGGTGCGGCGGCGCACAGTACCTCGATATCACCCGGCTCGGGGGCCATGGCTAGCGTGAAGGCAATCCGACCCCGGTATGAAGCCGGGGTTTCCGGTTGCAAGTACATATCGTAAAGGGCCTCACGCGCCTCATGGTCGCCTTGCATGGTCAGGCTGTTCAACGCAGCGAGCCTCACCCGGCGCTCCGGGTCGCTCTTCAACCTGTTCAGACACTGTTTCACGGACTCCTCATCCGAGCGCCCCAGCATCATCGCCACGCTTGCGCGAAGCGCGGGATCCACCTCCGGCCCGGTCAGGGCGATCAGGCGCGGGGTGTGGCTCGAGTCCTGCACGACTTCGAGCGCGTTCAGAATGAGCATCTTGGACTGAATACTCCGATCCGGCTCGAAGAGGAGATCCACCATCTCTCCCACCATCTGCGGTGCGTCGTTCGCAATCCGCACCGCCAGCATCACGTGGTCGTTGCGCGGGTCATTCATGTCCGCGTTGTTCACAACGGCCAGCCAGTCCTGCATGAGGGCTTCGGGACTTTTGGGTTGAATGGGTGGGCCGCCGACGCCGGATACTTGTCGAGTGTTCGGCAAGTCGCTACTTTGCCCACACGACATCAATACCGCCAGCAACGCCACGGAAAGCAAAACACGGATCGAGTTCATAGTGCACCGTACACCTACACTTGCGAGGTTCATGGCCATGAATGATACGTGCCGGCGGAATGCGCGGGCAAATCGACGGACCGGCGCCCGTCTCTGATTTTCGACGCGGGTCCCCTCGAACGGGATCAGCATGACAATATGCCCTGTTCAAATCGCCCTCGTTGTGATATAAAAAGGTCGGTCTTTTCGTCCTGGACAAGTTTTCAATGAGTGCACAGCCTCAAACCGTCGTGTGCGGGGTGTGCGGCATCACTATGACTGTGCCGGCTGGGTGTCCTTTGAACCTGGCGCGGTGCAGCGTGTGCCAGTCGCCGCTCACAGGCAGTTCCCTATCGGATGAACTCTTCGGCGGACCGCTAGGAAAGCCGGCCTCGCCCCCTGCTAAGGTGCAGCCAACGCGCCGGACCTGGATACCTCTCCGAACGATGCTTGATGCCGCCAGCGCGTCCGTGTTTTGGGGAGTGGCGGGCGGTTTGACAGGCGGTTTGGTCATTACGGTCCTCTCCTATCCGCTCTTTGAAGACACTGAAACTCTACGAGGCGCT
>BTUX01000083.1:0-17307 GCA_045863315.1 Candidatus Hydrogenedentota bacterium
CGCATTTGAGGCAGCCCAACCTCTTTTCAGCCACGGGGCGGGGCAGGGGAATCCGGTACGATGTCCATTCGGTCGTAGAGCCGTTTAATCGCCCAGATGTCGTGAGCGATGGCGTCGGCGGCTTCCGAGTTGAAGGCCCGCAGTTGACCGCATTCCCGAAACGCCTCGTCAAACTTCTGTTGCTCGAGGAACGTGCGCAGCAACAGAATTCGCGCGCCGCCGAATTCGGGCTGCTCGTTCACCAGCGGGCGCAACAGGTCTTCCGCCTCGGCGAGACGGCCCCGGTAATAGGCTTTTAACGCTTCGCGAAACACCCTGGGTTCACGCAGATGCAACAGTCCCTCGATGGCATACCGCCCGAGGTAGTACGCGGCAGGGAGAAGCAGCAGCCACGCCAGCACCGCGCGCTGGCCGGTGAACAGCGTCGCGACCCGAATCACCCAGTACGCGACGAACGTATAGAAAATGACCTTCGTCAGCACGGCGCGAAACGGCCGGAGCCGGTACCGCGTTTGGCTCATATGGACAGGATACAGCGTCATGTCCTCGACCTGTTTGGGCAGCGTCTCCAGGCGGCGGATCAGCGAGTCGATGGCGGGCTGTGACCTGGGCCGGTACCAGAATTCGATTCGGCCGGGTCTGGGCTGGGTGTGGATTGTAATCCGGACGGTCGGGCGCCGCCGAAAGAAGGCCGAGCACCACACCATGCACAGCACCAGCCCCACGAATGCGATCAGCAGGAATAAGGGAGTCAGATGGGGCATCACCTCGGGCCGCCAGGAATGCACGAGCGCGGCCGGCGCGACAACCAGGAATACCGTGAGCATCGCCACCAGCAGGCCCAGAGCGAGATAGCGCCCGTCGAATCGCAGATGGCGCGACACCGTCAGCCATTCCACGGGGAAATACTCGGACGCACTCACGGCCCACCAGGACCGGTGATAGATGAAGACCATGCCTTTTATTTCAAGCCAGACCCGCCGAGGTCCGCCAATCGTATCGACGCGGACCTTCAGTGTTTTGGGCGACGGTCTTGTCGAAGCCACGTTCATGTTCACCTGAATCTCTGGTCAAGCGCGCAGGTCGCGCGCGATATCAGGCGGGGTCGTGGGCCGCGCCGTTCACACGGAGTATACCGGTTATAACGCGGCGCATGCGCATTTCGACCCGAGATATAGTTCCTCTGCGGCAACTCGCGACATGGTGCGGCCTTTTGGCCCAAAACCCATCGCCTATCGCATTTTGTTTCGCTTTCCGCCCTTTCGTGAACCAGACTGGGTTCTCAGGGCGATCGCGGCGATATCGGCGAGGGTCTTGCTGTCGAGGTCGTGGAGAAGTTTTGCTTTCGTCTCGGCCCAGAGATGATGGATTGGGCAAGGGTTTGCCCCGCCACATTGGGGCAGTCCCATGATGCAATGGTCGAACGTATCTTCCCCTTCGACGGCCTTTATGATGTCCAGCAGGGATATCTCCTCGGCCCGTTGGGCAAGGGAATAACCGCCCCCCGGCCCGCGATGCGCGAGGAGAAACCCGCCCTGCACCAGCGATTGCAGAATCTTGCGGGTGAAAGGCTCGGGGATGCCCGTTCGCTTGCACACTTCCTTGGGCTGAAACCGGGCCCCCTCGCGCTCGAGGTGGGCGTAGGCCAGCGCGCGGATAGCATGCTGGCATCCCTTCGAATACAGCTTGAACACGGCGTGCCTTTCCCTGTGTCGCGGACATTTGGGTCTATTATTCGCGATTATTCCGGCTGGAAATCGCGCTTTTCAAGCCACGGTCGCCGCCGCGACGGCCCCGAATCAGGATGCTCGCGCCAGTAGCCGTTCGCTCAAGTAATGCGACACGGCGATGATCGGAGTCATCGTGTGACTCGAGGCGCTCGACGGAAACCCGGACGAATCGAACACATAGACGTCGCGCGTCCCGTATACCTGGCCGTCCGGATTCGCGGCGCCCTCTTCGGGCGAAACCGCGAACCGCACCCCGCCCTGCTGATGCGCGGAAATCAGCGCAGCCGAGGCCGGCGCAAAGTCGAGTGCGTCCACCTTCGGCAAATCCTTCTCCGTTTCAATGGCGATAGCCGGCAAAGCCGAGGCTTCGACCGCCGTCGCGCCCGCCGCCAGATACACCTTCGCCGCCTCTTTTACGGCCTGCCGCAAGCGTGCCTTGTGATTCTCGCGATGGTCATACGCAATCAGTGGACGACCGCTTTTCGAGACCGTGACCGTACCGCTGGGTTCGTCCGGGGCCAGCAGGAGCGCGGCGGCGAGGTTCCGGTACCGCGCCATCACCTCTTTGCCGCGCCGGCCGGTGTGCATGCCGGTTGAAGCGACGATGCCGGGCGTGCCCATAATGCCCTCGATGCGAAACCCCCACAGCCCGTGTTCAGGGTCTGCCTCGTCCTCGAAGTGGGTTATGGCGTACGACTGCGGGATTCCATAGAAAGCGTCCAACGTATCATCAAAAAACGCCGTAACGGGGAGTTGGGGTTGGAGCGACAACCACCGCCCCACGTGTTCGTTTCCGATTCCCGAACGCAGGAGCAGTTGGCATGACGCGACCGCGTTCGCCGCGAGAATGACGTACTTTGCGCGTACTTCGAAGCCTTCCCGCTCGCGGTATCCCTTCTCGTCGAGCGCGCGCACCGTAATGCGCTTCATCTCGCTCGATGCGTCCGCGATCCTCACCGCGCGCGAACGCGTATAGAACCGCGCGCCGTGCTCGAGCGCCCGGGGAATCGCCACGAAGCGGGGATTGCGTTTCGTGTCCAGCGGACATCCGATCAGGCAGGTGCCGAGCCCGGCGCAGTTCACGCGGTTGTGCATCATGGGACCGCCCCGGTATCCCAATGCTTCCGCGCCGATCTGGAGCATGCGGTTCGCGGGATTGAGTTGGTGCTCCTCGATGGGCGTCGCGCTCAGGTCGCGCAGGGCTCGCTCGACATGGGGACGCAATGTATCGGGCGCGAAATCGTCGAGATGGTGCCGGGTGCGCCAGAACTCGAACACGCCATCGGGCGGCGGCACCACGTCGCTCGCGTTGATCACGCCTCCGCCGCCGAGCGCCCGGCCCTGAAGTACCGTGATCGATTGATCGACCGTGCTGCGCCCACCCCTGTCCATATAGAGCTGGTCGTACATCTGTGACTCGCGTTGGGTAAGTTGGCGGCCGGTGAAGTCTCCGCCTTCTTCGAGCACCACGACATCGTGCCCCGCTTCCGCCATCCGCCATGCGGCGGTCGCGCCGCCGCAACCCGAACCGATGATGCAAATCTCCGCCGTGATTCTGGCCGGCGGCGCTTGCCGCGAGCAGTCGATGATGGAGCCCGTCACGACGCAACATCCTTGAAGGCGGGGCCGCCGTAGCCGATCTCCGCCCACACCGACTCGTCGTCGTAAAAGGCAAGCGCGAGAAACTTTCGAAAGGCCGCGGCGATCTGCCGTTGCAGCGTCGAGCCGTGGTACACCCACAGTTCCCACTGGCGCGTTTGTTCGTCCTCTGTAAGATTTGAAAAGGTCTTCACGCGCCGCTCGCACCAGAGCGGGCCGTACTCGAAGAGCCCGAGGGCCAATTTGAGGTCTTTGATGTTTTCGACCGGTTCGTCGGCCAGGAATTCGTCGAAGCGTCGCGCAAGATCAAAGTCGTCCGCGCCCTGGGTAAACGCGCCCGCTCGCGGAAGATGCGCGCGGGCGATGCCGCACAGCGTGCGGTACTCGTGCGCGCTCAGGACCCGGAGCCCCGATACGGCGGGTGCGCGCCCGCGCAGCGCCAGCAAGCCGCCGCCCGCGCCCGCCACCAAGGCGGCGCCCGCGAAACCCCATTGAAGGAACCTGCGCCTCGACAAGAAGGAAAAAGGGGAGGCGGGCCCGGCGGAATCGATGTGTGGATCGTGCGCAGAACCCATGGCCGCGTAGTGTACCGCCCTGCATGGACGTTGACAAGACCCGTGGGCGAGGCGAGGGACCTCGCTTGAATACATCGATAATACACTGAGGACACCATGAGACCGGCCGCCGCTTATCATTCGACCCGCGGGCGTGGGTTTGGGTGGCATGGGCGCGCCTCGAACGCCGCGAAACCGGAGGGAATCAGCCGGACTGAAAAAAGGGCTTGACATTTCGGGGGCGGATGTTCCATAAAAGTGGATAGAATTATCCATTACTTGCGCGGGGTGCGGGTCGCGACGCACAGCAAGCGGTGGGTGCGCGTCACAGCGTCGAGGGGTGGACAGCCACATGAGTCGTGAGAAGCCGGTTTGGTGCTCGCTGGTGGTGGTCGGCATCGTAGTGGGGCTGGGTGCGGCGGTGGCCGCGCCGGGCGCAGAGGACCCGGGAGCCAAAGCTCCGCCGGCCGTTACGCCGGAACTTATCGCCAAGGGTAGAGAACTTTACGCGCGGGAGTGCGCGGATTGCCACGGTGCGGAAGGCAAGGGGGACGGGGCCGCGGCGTATCTGCTGTATCCCAAGCCGCGCGACTTCGTGCAGGGCGAGTTTCGAATCGTGTCGACGTGGGACCGGCTCCCGACGGACGACGACATATTCAACACCATCACGCGGGGCATGCCGGGGTCGTCGATGCCCCCGTGGGACCGGTTGACGGAACGGGAGCGCTGGTCGCTTGTGTATTACCTGAAATCGTTGAGCGATCGGCCGTGGCCCGGGCGCCCGACGGCGGATCCCGCCGGCCAGGAGCGAAAAGGCTTGATCGCGATTCCGCCGCAACCCAACTACGACGATGCGGCCCGAAAAGAAGCGGCCCGGCTGTACGCGGAGGGGTGCGCTTCGTGCCACGGGGCAACGGGCAAAGGCGACGGCCAGCAAAAACAAATTGATCAGGAAGGTTTCCCGACCCGCCCGCGAGACCTGACCCTCGGCATATACAAGGGGACCCCGACAGCGGAAGAAGTATTTCGCCGCATTGTCGCGGGGCTTCCCGGCACGCCGATGCCGATGAGCGATTGGGCCTACGGCGATCCGGCCTGGTTGTTGACGAATTATGTATTGGAGATGTCGTCCGAGGAGCAACGGGAAAACGTCGTGGCGCGCCGCCAAAGGATCACGGCCGTCCGACGCAAACACATTCCCGATCATCCCGATTCCGCCGATTGGCGGGGCGCCGAGCCGGTGGAATTGGTGACCATGCCGCTGTGGTGGCGTGACGAGTTCGCGCACCGGATTACGGTGAGGGCGTTGCACGACGGAAAAGATCTCGCGATTCAATTGACCTGGCACGACGCCACGCATGATCACACCGCAATCCGCCCACAGGACTTTCGGGACGCGGCGGCGATCCAGTTAACAGCGAGCGCATCCCCGCCGTTCCTCGGCATGGGCGAACCGACAAGCGCCGTCAACATCTGGATGTGGAAATCGGAACGGCAGGCGGACCTCGAAACGGAGTTCCAGGACATCGAAGCCACGTATCCGAATATCGGCACGGATTCCTATCCGAATCTGATGCGGTCCGCGTTGGAACAGCCGACCCGGCACGCGCTCACGCTCGATTCGGACCCGACGTTCGTCACGGGATGGGGCGCGGGCAACATCGTGGCCGATCCCACATACCGGCGGACCGCGGAAAGTCTCGAGGCGCGAGGGTTCGGTTCGCTCAAGGTTCGTCCCCTTGTCGATCAGAACGTGGCGGCCCAGGGAATTTATGGATCGTCCGCGTATTCCGTGACCTTTAAGCGCTCCCTGACGCCGAAAGGTAGCGACAAACTGGCGTTGAAACCGGGGAGCACCTATTCGGCGGCCTTTGCGGTCTGGGACGGCAGCGCCGGCGACCGGGACGGCAAGAAGTGCGTAACGATTTGGCACGAACTGACGCTTCAGCCTTAGCGAGAATCCATTCATTCATATAAAGGGACATGCGCCATGAGTCATTCCAATGAGTCCTCGGGCATAGCGCGCCGCGATTTCCTGCGGGTCCTCGGCGTCGGACTCGGCGCGGGACTAACCGGCCTGCCGCTGCAACTTTTGCATGCGGCCGATCCCGGAGCCAATCCCCTGGCAGGCGCGGTCGCCCGCGACTGGGAGAAAATCTACCGCGACCAATACCGCTACGACAGCATGTTCGACTGGGTCTGTTCGCCCAACGATACGCACGCGTGCCGGATTCGCGCCTACCTGCGCAACGGAATCGTGACACGACTCGGCGCGACCTACGATTACCAGGATTATGCGGACCTCTACGGGAACAAGGCGACCGCGAACTGGAATCCACGGCAATGTGCGAAAGGCTACACCTTCCATCGCGTGATTTACGGACCGTACCGGCTCCGGTATCCGATCGTGCGCAAGGGCTGGAAGGAATGGGCGGACGCGGGGTTTCCCGTACTGACGCCGGAACTACGGACCAAGTACAAGTTCGACAGCCGCGGGACGGACACCTTCGTCCGCATGTCGTGGGAGAATGGATTTCAGTACATTGCGAAAGGGTTGCACGCCGTCGCGAAGCACTACAGCGGCGAGGAAGGAAAACAACTGCTGCTGTCGCAGGGGTACCAACCCGAGATGGTCGAGGAAACCCGGGGCGCGGGGACGCGCTGCATCAAGATGCGCGGGGGCATGGGGTTGCTGGGCGTGATCGGAAAGTACGGCATGTACCGCCTCAACAACGCAATGGCCTTGCTCGACGCCCACGTGCGCGGAGTCGGGCCCGAAGAAGCGCTCGCGGGCCGCAACTGGTCGAACTACACGTGGCACGGCGACCAGGCCCCGGGCCAGCCGTGGGTGCACGGCCTCCAGGCGTCGGATTGCGATTTCAATGATCTGCGCTATTCCAAGCTCATCATCATGGACGGCAAGAACCTCGTCGAAAACAAGCTGACCGACTCTCACTGGTTCATCGAATGCATGGAGCGCGGCGCCAAAATCGTCGTCATCGCGCCGGAGTACGGTCCGCCCTCGACCAAGGCGGACTACTGGATTCCGATTCGTCCCGCCACGGACGCCGCGCTTTGGCTCGGCATCACGAAATTGCTGATCGACAACAAGCAGTACGACGAGGCCTTCGTCAAACAATTCACGGACTTCCCCCTGCTGGTGCGGACGGACACACTCAAACGGCTCCGCGCACAGGAAGTGTTTCCGGACTACAAGCCCGGGCTGGACCCCGACGGCCCATCTATGAAAGTGCAAAACCTCACGCCGGACCAGTACGCGAAGCTGGGAGATTTCGTCGTTTGGGACTCCCAACAGAACAAGCCGGTCGCGATCACCCGCGACGACGTGGGCGCGCGGCTCGCGGCGAAAGGTATCGAACCCGCACTCGAGGGCACGTTCAGCATCAAGCTCGCGTCCGGCGAGGAGGTCGAGGCGGCCACCTTGTGGACCTTGTACCAAGTGCACCTCAAAGACTACGACCTGGACACCGTCTGCGAGATCACACACGCGCCAAGGGAAATGATCACGCAATTGACCGAGGACATCGCGACCATGAAGCCGGTCGCGATTCACCAAGGGGAAGGAATCAACCATTGGTTCCACGCCACCGAAATGAACCGCGCCGCGTATCCTCCCATCATGCTGACCGGCAATATCGGTAAACCGGGCGCGGGGTGCCACACGTGGGCGGGCAACTACAAGGCGGCGCTTTTCCAGGGTTCTCCCTGGACGGGGCCGGGCTTCAAGGGCTGGGTCGCTGAAGACCCCTTCCACTTGAATGTGGATCCGAACGCAAGCGGCAAGGACGTCCATGCCCACGCCTACACCAAGGACGAAGAGCCCGCATATTGGAACCACGGGGACAAGGCCCTGATCGTCGACACGCCCAAGTTCGGACGCAGGAACTTCACGGGCAAGACGCACATGCCGACGCCGTCCAAGGCGATCGTTTTTACCAACGTGAACCTGATTAACAACGCGAAGTGGGTATACGAAATGCTCAAGAACGTCAATCCGCTCGTGGATTTGATCGTCTCGGTGGACATCCAGATGACGTCCTCGATTGAGTATTCGGACATCGCCCTTCCCGCAAACTCGTGGCTTGAATTTGAAGACCTCGAGATCACGGCGTCCTGCTCGAACCCCTTCCTGCAGATTTGGAAGGGGGGCATTCCGCCGGTCTTCGACAGCAAAGACGATCCCGCGATTCTGGCGGGCATCGCCAATGCGCTGGGCGACGTAACGGGCGACAAGCGCTTCTACGACGTGTTCAAGTTCGAAAACGAAGGCCGCCGCGACATCTACATCCAGCGCCTGCTCGACACGTGCACGACCACCTCGGGGTACAGCCTCAAGGACATCATGGCCGGCAAGTACGGGCCGCCCGGCGGTTGTCTCATGAATTTCCGGACCTACCCGCGCATCCCCTTCTACGAGCAGGTGCACGATTCCCTCCCGTTCTTCACGGACACCGGCCGCCTCCACGCGTATGCAGACACGCCGGAGGCGATCGAGTACGGCGAGAATTTCATCGTGCACCGCGAGGGTCCCGAGTCGACCCCCTATCTGCCCAACGTCATCGTGAGTTCGAACCCGCTCATCCGCCCTGAAGACTACGGGATTCCGCCGAACGCCGAGCACTGGGACGAGCGGACCATTCGCAACGTGAAACTGCCTTGGAACGAGGTGAAATCGACCAAGAACTTCCTGTGGGAAGGCGGATTCCAGTTCTTCTGCCTGACGCCGAAAACGCGCCATCGCGTGCACAGCAGTTGGTCGAACATCGATTGGCACATGCTCTACGACTCGAACTTCGGCGACCCGTACCGGCTCGACAAGCGCGCGCCTACCGTAGGCGAACATCAACTGCATATCAATCCGCAGGCCGCACGCGACCTCGGCATCAACGACGGCGACTACGTGTACGTCGACGCGAATCCGGCGGACCGCCCCTATATCGGAGCGAAACCGGACGATCCCTTCTACAAGGTTTCGCGCTGCATGCTGCGGGCCAAATACAACCACGCCTATCCCTACAACATCGTGATGATGAAGCATGGGCCGTTCATCGCGACCGAGCGCAGCGTGAAGGCGCACGAGACGCGGCCCGACGGTCGCGCCTTGGCCGAGAATACGGGGTATCAGGCGAACATGCGATACGGCTCGCAGCAATCGATCACGCGCAACTGGCACATGCCCATGCACCAGACCGACACGCTGTTCCACAAGGCCAAGGGCGCGATTGGTTTCCTGTTCGGAGGAGAAGCCGACAACCACGCCGTCAATACCGTGCCGAAGGAAACCCTCGTGCGGATCACCAAGGCCGAAGACGGCGGACTCGGCGGAAAGGGCGTGTGGGGCCCGACGCTTTCGGGGATGGCACCCGACAACGAGGACGACTTCATGAAGCGGTACCTCGCCGGCGACCTGTACGGCGAGTCCATGTTCTGAAAGTGAGGTAGGCGATGCCGTACGACAATCCCGAACCGGACGATCCGATGCAGTTGACCGGTGTGTCATTCCGGGCGACCGTCGAGGGCGCGATAAACGCCGCGTGTGCCTTCACTGAAGAGTTGGCGCGTACCGGCATGTCGGAGGACGCGATTCTGCGTGTGTTTCGGACCCCGCACTACCGCGGCCCCTTCGGCGTGTATTTGACCTTGGGGCCCTTCTGCATAAATAAGATCGTCCACGAAACCGCGGCGGCGTTTCAGGCCTGCCGCGACACGGCGCGCGAACGCGCCGCCAGTTAGGGAGAGCACCATGCCGAGCGTGTACAACTGGCAGATTGGGCGCGAGATGGAGTTTCCATATGAAGCCGCGTTCCCGCGGCGCCAATTCGCCTTCGTCTTCAACATCAATCGCTGCATCGGGTGCCAGACCTGCACCATGGCGTGCAAATCGACCTGGACGTTCAGCAAGGGCCAGGAAAGCATGTGGTGGGCCAACGTCGAGACCAAACCCTACGGCGGCTATCCGCAACACTGGGACGTGAAAATTCTCAAGCTCCTCGATGAATCCAATCCCGACGGCCAAACGTGGGCGCCCGAGGACGGGGCCGACCCGAAACGGCCGTACGGCACCTTCGAAGGCAAGACCATATTCGACGCGGCCAAGACGATGCTTTCGCCGGACAGCGCGCGGGTCCTCGGGTACTTGCCGACCGACGAGGAGTGGATCTACCCGAACATCTACGAAGACAACCCCGCCGGCAAACCCGGCGTGAAAGGACAGTACGACACGAGTGGGACCACCCTGCCCGAGCACGTCACGTGGTTCTTCTATCTCGCGCGCATTTGCAACCACTGTTCATATCCGGCGTGCCTGGCGGCCTGCCCCCGCAAAGCCATCTACAAACGGCCCGAAGACGGAATCGTTCTCGTCGATCAGAAGGAGTGCCGCGGCTACCGGAAGTGCGTCGAAGCCTGCCCCTATAAAAAGACGATGTACCGGGGGAACACGCGCATTTCGGAGAAGTGCATCGGATGTTATCCGCGAGTAGAAGGTTCGGACCCCGAAAGCGGCGGGCTGCCGATGGAGACCCGCTGCATGGCCGCGTGCATTGGTCAAGTACGCATGCAAGGCACGGTCAAACTCAACGACGACGGCACATGGGCCGAAGACCGGTACAATCCGCTTTATTACCTCATACACGTCGCGAAGGTCGCGCTCCCCCTCTACCCGCAATTCGGCACGGAACCCAACGGTTTCTATATCCCGCCGCGATGGGTCCCGCGGCCTTATTTGAGGCAGATGTTCGGCCCCGGCGCCGATGCGGCGGTCGAGGCGTATATGCACCCCGACCGCGAATTGTTGGCGGTGCTCCAGCTATTTCGGCGTTCGAACCGGATCATATATCGGTACGAATTCGAGGAGGGGCCGAAGGTCTACGAGGGAGAACTGCGCGGCAAACCGTTCGAGATGTACAACGACACTGTCATCGCCTACGGGGCCGACAACAAGGAACTGTTCCGAACGCAGATCGAGGAACCCGTCTTTGTGCGGCCCGACACGCATCAGAACTCGATTTGAGCCACGGCATGACCGACCTTGATCTCCAAGATCCAACAACAACGTCGTGGGCGCGCAGCGCGCTGTATGGCGTGGTTGCGTCCCTGTTTCGCCATCCCGCCAATTCGCTGTTCCGCAACTATTCAGACCGCGCGGAATGGGACGCGCTGCTCGAGGCCTTGCGCGCCGCGGGGTACGGCGGCATCGAGCGGATCACGCAATCCGCACGCGGTCTCCACGAGGCCTCGCACCGCAGTTCGCGCGAATCGATGACGGATTCGTACATCGCGCTTTTCGGCCATACGTCGCGCGGCACCGCCCCTCCGTACGAAACGGAGTACGGCGGGGGTGGACCGTTCTCGCAACCCCAGGAACTCAGCGACATCTCGGGGTTTTACAGCGCCTTTGGATTGGCTCTTGATCCGTCACGGCATGAACGGTTCGACCACATCTGCTGCGAGTGCGAATTCATGTGTTTCCTGTGCGCCCGCGAGGCGCATGCGCTTGAACGCGCGGACACCTCCACCGCGCAGGCTGCCTCGGCCGCGCAACGCCTGTTCCTGCGCGACCATCTCGGCGCATTCGGACGGACGTTCTTCTACCGCGTCACCCAGGAAGAGCACGACTCGTGGCACGCCTCGGCGGCCCAGTTCGCCGCCGCGTTTCTCGAGGCCGAATGCCGCCGGTTCGACCTTCCGGTCGACCGCGCCTATCTGCCGCTGAGACCCGCCGGGGATTTCAACGTTCCCCTGGCGTGCGGCGCGTGCGCGACGGCGTGCGGCGACCTCGGATCGCCGCCGGAGTAGCGCATGGCCGGCGCGCTTACACCCGGTCTTGAATCGACGCTTGCCGCCGTGCCCGCCGGTGAGGGCGTCATCGTCGACTGCGATCCCCAATTAATGGAGGCGGCCGTGTTCGCGGTCATCCGCGGCGGCCCCGACGAGCGGACCTACCAGGCGGCACGTGAACGCTGCTATGACGTGTGCGATCTCGAATCCCGCGATCGCGCATTCGCCGAGTTGAATGAGGAGTGGTTTGTGCGCCTGCATCTGGCTCGACCCGTGTTCGAGGCGCTCGCCGAACGACCCAGTGTAGTTCGCTCTACTTCCCGCCGCATCCTCGCGCCTGGAATGCGTCGGCAAGACGAATCAGCGGAACTCTACGGACGCTCGAAGGCCGCGTCCATCGGGGTCGACGACGCCAAGCCTTTCCTCGTGATTCGAATCCGGCCGGATTCCTTCAAGTCGCCGGCGCACATACTCAACTTGCTGCGGCATGAACTCATGCACATCGCCGACATGCTCAACCCCGACTTCGGGTATGACGCATCCCCCAGCCAGTTCCATGACGACACCGGCGTTCCCACGGCGATTCGCGATCGGTACCGCATCTTGTGGGACATTCACATCGACGCGCGCCTGCACCGCGAAGGCCGCGCGACTATGGACGTCCGCGCCCGTCGGTTTTCCGAGTTCAGCCGAAGCTTCGTCATGCTGGGCTCCCGCCTTACTCCCGCCTTCAACGCAGTCTTCGACGCGGAGTCATTCACCCACGGGAACCTGATCGCATTCGCCCGCCGGCCTTTTGCGTTACTCGAACACGCGTGCCTGCCGACATAGCCCGGATTTTTCACACCCGCAAGTATGGGGGATACAACTTCGCACAGCCCATACCGTTGTGCAGCGGCACGAGAAAACCGGTTGCAGGTGTGAAACGTCCTCACCCAATTCAGTCAAATGCTATCTCCAACGCATTTCTCACCAATCGCTCCCGTTATCCGGGGCGACTGGTGAAAAATGGGGAATCGGCCGCGGCGATAGATGCCGACCGGTCCGCTCACTCCTTCACGGTACGGTCCCCGCTCCCGTCGGAGGGGATTCCTGTCGGCAGCGCCTGCATCGCACATAACGCGCACAGTCCGAGCAGCGCCGCGCCCGTTGCCACGTGCAGCGAGGTGATCATCGGCCCCTTGGCAGAAAGCACCGTGTACGCGCCCAGTACGAGTTGAATCACCAGCAATGCCGCAATGCCGGCGACGCTGCGCGTGATGGCCGGGCCTGGGGCGTTGGGGCCGCGCGTGACATAGACCAGAATGCAGACGATTCCAATGATCGCGACCGCCCAGAACCGGTGCGCGCCGTGGATAAGTACCTGAGACAGCGTTACGTCCGGCAGGTGAAGACCGGTTTCAAGAGAGCGTTCCAGTCGCCAGTTATTGATCCAGCTTAGCGTGACGTCGTTGAACACGGGCGCCCATCGCCCGCCCATCGTGGGGAAGTCCGGAATAGCAAGACCCGATTCGGTGTGTCGCACGACGGCGCCGAGCACCAGCTGAATCCAAACGGCACCGGTCAGGGTAATGGCCCAAGGCGCCGCGCGCGGGCAAGCACCGCCTCCCGCAGTCGCCCGTCGCGCGCGCTCGGCGGAGTACACGTAGGCGAGGAAGATCACCAGCAGCAAAAAGGTCTGCGCGAGAACTCCGTGCGCAATGGACAATGGCGCGGGAAGAAGATAACGGACGGTGAGACCTCCCAGCACTCCCTGTGCAATAACCAGAACGAGGGCGGCGGCGCCGCACACCTTTACCCATCCGCGTCGCTCCGAATACAAGAGGCGCACGCAAAACACGAGCGTGAGGAATCCAACAAACGAAGCCGCCAGGCGGTGTGTATGTTCATAGAACACGTTGGCCCGCCATTCCGAAGGCGGGAACAAGAACATGTTCTGGCCGTAGGTCGTCGGCCAATCCGGCACCGAGAGGCCGGCCTCGTGGCTCTTTACGAGCGCGCCCATGAAAACGAGCACGAGGGTGAGCGCCCAAAGGGCGTGGCCCAAGATTCGTTCCAATAAGAAGGAACGGCCCTCGGAAACCGCGGAACCCTCCGCGTATCCAACACCGGTCGTCCTCAAGGTGATGTAGTTTCCATCATGGCCGCACTGCGGACAGCGACAAATACAATGGCGGCGGCGGGAGTAATGTCTCGTTCAGAGACATCCCTCGACCGCACGCCACCGGGGTGTGAGCATCGTTCTCAGCGGGAGAACACAAAGTCCACCTTGCCCGCCTCTCCTTCTTTCACGGTAACCGTGGCCGTCTTCGTCCCCAACCGTTCGTGCCAGGCCGTAAGTTCGTACTCGCCCGGGTCTAGACCGTCGATCGTGAACTGTCCGTCTTCTTTCGTGATTGCGTAATAGGGGTTGTCAGTTACGAAGCACCACGCCTGCATCCACGGATGAATGTCGCATTTGAACGGGAAAGGGTCTTCCAGTTTGTCGAACGTCGTCTCCAATTCCGTCACGTTCTTGGGCATGGCCCGGTTCAGGGCCGTGTTGGCCTTTGGAAGACTGTGAACGTTGTGCATGATGCCGTCCGGATTCAGCACCTTGAGCGTCTGGCCCGGGCGGATGGCAAACACGCGCGGAGCGTATCGGCAACCTTCCTGCGTCAACACGACCGGCTCGGTCGGCGCCGGGTGCTCCATCGCAGGAGCGCCTTTGGTGACACGGACCAGCACGTTGGCCATCGTCTGTCCCGGACCCAGCACCAGCACCTCGTTCGGAATCGGGTTTTCCTTGTGCATCGCCGCGCAGGCGGGATCGGCCGAGGTGTCCAACGGTTTGAGTTGCGGCGGCTGCCCTTCAAACTTGACGGTCCCGCTTACGCTGCCCGCCCAGACCGGACCGGCGCACAAGCACGCTAAAACCACCCAGCCGCCCATTCCAAGGTTCCGTACTGCTCGCATGTAGCCATCCTCCAAGGTTGTAGTTGCGGGCCGGAAAGCGCCGGCCCGCTTGCCGTGTCGGCACCGGGCGCGCCCGCGCGCTGGCGCTCAGAAAATAGTGGACTTTCTTATCCATTGTTGATACCATGAAGCACGGTGTGGAGTCAAGCCCCCGTAGGGCGAATGGACAAGGGAGAATCCGGTCATGCGTTGGTCCCCATCCTTTATCGGCATCGCGGTATTCGCGGCCTCGGTTGTTTCCGGGGTCGCGGAAGGACCCAACCCCGATCCTTCGGTCGAGTCGGTGCTGCATTCGTTTCGATTCGCGGACGACCAGCTTGTGATCGAACCGGCGGCCGCGGAACCGAACCTTGTCGATCCTGTCGCTGTCACGTGGGACGAGAATGGCCGGATGTATGCAGTCGAAATGAGGGATTATCCTTTCGGCGGATCGACGGGCGCGGTGCGCCGGTTGATCGATTCGGATCACGACGGCATCTACGAAACGTCGACCGTGTTCGCGCAAGGCCTGCCGCTTCCAACGTCCGCTGTCCCATGGAACGGCGGGATCATCGTGGCCGCGGCGCCTGATCTGGTCTTCCTGAAAGATACGAACGACGATGGCGTCGCAGACGAACGCCGCGTGCTGTTTTCCGGCTTTGGCCAAGGGCTGCCCCACTATCGCGTGAACAGCCTCCATTGGGGATTGGACAATTGGGTCTACGCGGCAAACGGCGGTAGCGACGGCGTGGTGGTGTCCGGGGCGGGCGGATCCGCCGGCGTCTCCATCGCGCGCCGGGACCTACGTTTTCAACCGGACCGCGGCGTGATCGAGGCAATTGCGGGATTGAGTCAAAACGGGGCGACCCAGACACCCTGGGGCGACCGCTTGGTGTCCTGGGCCGCATCCCCTTTTCGGCAAGTGGTCAAGGAGACGCGGAATTCGACCGATGACGCGCCGGGTGTCAGCGACGTCTCAATCCTCGAGTGGTTCGACAAGGGGCGCATCTGGCCGATCAGCCCGGCGCAACCGCGTTTCAGCAAAGACGCGCGCGAATACTTCCATTCCGCGCGGGGCTTGATGGTGTATAGCGGGGACGCCCTTGCAGGGTACGCGGGTCACGCGTTCGTGTGCGAGCCCGACGCGAACGTGGTACACCGCCGCGTACTGAGGCAAAAGGGCTCCTTGCTGGTCGCGCGGCGCGGGGAATCCGGCCTTGAGTTCCTCGCTTCGACCCACCCGTGGTTTCGCCCATTTCACCTCGCGACCGGACCCGATGGAGCGCTCTATGTTGTGGACTTCTGCCGCGAGCAGATTGAGCATCCGTCGGTCGCGCCGGATGATGTCCGCGACTCCATCGATTGGCGCTCCGGCGACGGCATGGGGCGCATCTGGCGTGTTCGCCCCAAGGTCTGGAGCGCGTCGGCCTATGAAACGCCTCAACTCGCCGCCGAATCGCACGAAGAATTGGCGAACCGATTGGCAAGTCCCAACGGGTGGATCCGAAACCAGGCGCAACGCCTGCTGATTGAGCGACGCGCCATCGACGCGGCGGCCCCGTTGCGAACGGCCTGTTCGAACGCCGAGCGTCCGGAAGGCCGTGTGGCGGCTTTGTGGACACTTAATGCGCTCGGCGAGCTTGACGACGACACCCTGCGAACCGCGCTGTCGGATCGAGATGCGCGGGTCCGGCGAGAGGCGGTCCGCATTGCGGAACCACGATTGGCCGGGTCGTCCGCATTGCTCCAGGCAGTCCTCCCGCTGGCAAGAGATCCGGAGCCGCTTGTGCGACGTCAAGTGGCCGAAACGGCGACGTACCTGCCGCGGGACGCGCGGCTCGATGTGTGCCGCACGATCGCCAACCTCGACGACAACGACGCATGGATCTGCGCGGCCGTCCTGCGTAGCGCGGGCGACGATGCGTGGGCGGTCCTCGAGTCGGTGCTCGCGGGCCGGCAATGGGACCTGGACTGGTGGGCGTCCCGTCATTTCGACTTTGCAGTGCGGATGGCCGAAGTTGTCGGAACGACAGGTCGAAAGGAACACGTGGCCGCGCTGCTGCAGCGCGTGACAAACTCCCGCCCCGCGACCGGACTGCCCGATGTCGCCTTGTTATCAGGCTTGAGCCGGGGATTGTCGCGTGCCGGGCAGCCGCTCAAGTTGTGGCTCTCGGAACTGCCGTCCGAACTTGGAACGGCGCCGGCGGAACGACTTCAACGCGCATTCGATGCAGCCGGTTACATTGCGCACTGCAAGAACGCCGGTGTCGAGGTCCGCGGCGCCGCCATACGCCTGCTGCTCGAGCGTCCCGACGGGGACGCCACCGAGGAACTGCTGGCCATGCTGAAACCGGACGAGCGCCCCGATATTGTCAATGCCATAGTGGAAGCCTTGGGGGAACGTGGCGGAGAGGAAACGAACCAAGCCCTGCTTGATCGATGGGCCGGGCTGTCCAAAGACGTACGCGACCGATTGGTGGACCAGTTTGTGGCCGTCCCCGCGCAGACCGCGATGCTGCTCGACGCCCTCGAACAGGGAATCATCCTGAAGCATGAGATTGAAGTGCCGGGACGCAACGCGCTGCTTCAATCCGGCGACGAGCAGGTCCGCGAACGGGCCTCGAGACTGTACCCCCTGTATACCTCGCCCGCGAAGGAGCAGTTGGTCACGGAGTACATGGCGGCCTTTG
>BTUX01000084.1:0-17148 GCA_045863315.1 Candidatus Hydrogenedentota bacterium
CGGTGGTCTTCGCGTTCAAGGCGGAATTCCGAAACGCTTGCGCTTTTCCTTGAGATAATAGACATAATCCTCCAGTCGAACATCCGGTGGGCAGCGGTGATCCACGTGCGGAAGAAAGCCGCCTTGTTCGACCAGGGGCTGCAGACGGTCCAGTTCGGCGGCAATGGCTCTCTTTCCTTTGAGTAGCTGCATTTTGTCCACACCTCCGCAAAGGAGAATATCTTTGCCGAATCGCTTTCTAAGCGCGACGGGGTCGCTTCCCGCGTGAACTTCCAAGGGAAACATCACATTCACGCCAACTTCAAGCCACATAGGCGCAAGCATGTTTATGTCGCCATCGCAATCCACCAGTACGACATCCACACCGTACTTGCGCAACAAACTCGTGATCCTCTGATAGCGCGGCACCATCATGCTCCTAAAGTCGGCGGGCGATATCATGGGACCGTCGTTGAAGCACATATCCTCCCAGAAGTGCGCGAAATCGAATTCCAGCAAGGGGAGCACCTTTTCCATGACCGAGCACACGAGCACAGTGATATGCTCCATCATATCTTCGATCAGGCCGGGTTCGTCCTTCACGGCCATACAGGCATTCTCGAAACCCATCCAGTTTCTAATCCACCCGAATAGACTGCCCACGTTGACACCCAGCGCATAGTCGCGGCGCCTGAATCGGCGCACGCATTCGTCCAGGCGATCGGGCATGCGAAAAGGGTCATGTGGATCGAGTCGCGTCTTGAAAGAGTTCCAGTCTTCCTGCGTTTCGACGGGAAACTTGAGATAATGCGGAATCGTCGAGTGGCCGTCTTTGGGAATCTCGCAAAGTACGCCGCTGCCATCTAGGACGACTCTGGTCTTCTCGCGCTCTTCGATGACTTGTGGCTGAAATCCCGGCCGCATGCCAACGTTTGCCGGAAAGCAGAGCCGTTGCTCAAGGCCGAAATACAATTCGCCTTTGGCAATGGAGTCCACCCAGCAAGGCAGTCCTTGATCCTGCCAGACGTCGAAATTCTCTTCCCACCAGCCGAATTCGTAATCGGGCAGATGATCCACCGGGGCGCCCTTCCAGAACCGGCGCCAGCGTTCCCGTGAGTCCAGGGTGCCTTTGCGAGGGATACCGTGGGGACCTTGCAACTCGATGGGTTTCGCGCACGCCGCAGTAGTCATGAGTGAATCCTTTCCTCTAATCGGCACTTGTGTGCCGAAAACTCCGTCTTGAAGGCTATGATCTAAGGACCGTCAGCTTCCAGGCTCCCAGAGGGTTCGTCTGCTCTATGTTCTCGGGCGTACCGTTGCATCGCTCGTAGGTTTTCGACCGGCGTATCCCGAGGCACTTCACATCCCGCGCTTACGATGTAACGGGATCCCGCTTTGCGGTGGCAAGCTTCGACGGCCCGTTCGATGCCCGCGGGATCTCCATGAAACAACGTACGTACGGGGTCAATGTTGCCGAGCAAGACCTGCCCGGGACCCATGGCCTTGCGAGCTTCGTTCATGGGTGACAGCGAATCCAGATCCACGACATCGCACCCCAGCGCTCCGAAACGCTTAAGCAGCGAACGTGTCGCGCCACAAACATGCAGGCGCACCCGAGCGCCCATAGCCTTGATCGCGTCCACCATTCTTTTCTCGTAAGGCCAAACAAATTCAGCGTACGTGCGGAGGCCGACCAGAGAAGCCGCCGCGTCGCCGATACCGATCATTTCGGCGCCGGCAAGAATCTGTGCGCGCGCGAAACGAAGCTCTAGGTCCAGCACGAACTCGAACAAATCCGCGATGAAGCCGAGATCGTCGTAAAAATCCAACATGATGGAGTTGAGTCCGCGCAGGTCGGCGGCCTGCGCGATGGGGCCTTCGATCCATCCTTCGATCAATTTCTCCCGCCCCACCTTGCTACGGTAGAGTTCCAAGGCCTGGAGCCGGTTGCGCATACGCGGGCCCTGGTCGGGTTCGGGAACGCGAAGACGGGACAGTTTGCCTTTGTCGGCCAATAGCGCGCACGACTCGTCCAGAGCCGGCGGCTGGTCGGGGAAGAAGCGGACCTGTGCGCCGCAGTCCGCCGCCTCGCCCGCGGGATCCGACATCGTGTTGACGTAGTCCACTTCGAAGGATTCGGCGAAGCGCAGTTGCCCATCCACCAGCGCGCGATAATCCGTCGCGTAGGACAGGTACGGAATTCCGGCCTGTTTGGCGGCGAATGTCATGGATATCGGCATGAAGGGCAGCCGGTCTACCGGTCTACCGTCCAAGGTCGCCAGAATGCGTTCTCGCCCGGTCACGGTGACCCTCCTTGCGCCAAGCGAGTCGTCGTTGCGCGGCGGCGAGGCGGAGTCCCGTATTCCCGAACGGTGCGATAGAGCGCCAGTATATTGGCTGTGGGGGTATTGGGCTGAATGTTGTGGCAAGGAGCGCAAATATAGCCGCGGCCTGGAGAGAACAGCTCGATATTCTCAAGCACCTCTTGTCGCACGTCCTCTTCCGTTCCGAAGGGAAGCGTTTCCTGGTTGTCCACGGCGCCGTGGAACACGGCCCTTTCGCCGAAGTCGCGCGCCAACCCATCCCGCGCCATTCCTTTGCACCGCCACTGGATGGGGTTGAGTACGTCCACGCCCAGATCTAGCAGTTCAGGCAACAAAGGACGAATGGCGCCGTCGTCGTGATGGAATACTTTCACGCCGTAACCGTGAACCAACTCGATCATCTTCGCCATGCGGGGCTTGATGAAGCGGCGAAATGCCGCGGGACTCATCAGGAGAGAATCCTGACTACCCAGATCTTCGGCGACGTAGATGAAATCAATAAGATCTCCGGCGGCGTCCAATGTGCGCCGTACAATGTCCTCGTGAATGTCGTAGATGATCTGCAAGGCGGTTTCGGCCAGTTCGGGATGGCTTACGAGATCCTCGAATGCCCGCTCCATTCCGCGCAGGCTGCAGTACAAGAGGAACGGCTCGTAGCTTCCCCCAATTCGCGGATGATCGGGCCAGTCTTCGCACGCCTTGCGCACGCCACTGACATCCCACCAAGTCGGGTTAGGCCAAGGGTACGATCGGATCTCCTCCACGGTTCTGGCCTCTCCCAAGGGATGGGAGACACTTTCTTGGTAAACGCCGATTCCGCCGCCGTAGGCGATAGAAGTCTTTTGTATTCCCCAAACGGAGGTGTGGGCGCGGCCCGGGCGCGGATCGCGCAGCGCGGCTCCGGCATGTATGGATTTGTCCACCTCCAGCTTGGCCCAAAGCGACCTGGCGTCGGGGCAGTCTAGTTCTCGCAACAGCCGTTCGGTCACCTCACCTGTCGCCCAGTAGTCCGTGGGAACGCGATCAGGGCGCTCGCCGCTCAGGACCGCCAGCCAGCGTTCTCTCGACGTCATGAGGCTTCCTCCACCGTGTGCTCGTCGGGCCGAACGCCCTCGTGTCTCCAGACGTCGAGCATCCGCTCGTATCGTTCGAGGCGCATGCCTGTGTAGATACAATTGCTCGTTGAGAAGACATATCCGGGCGAGCGAAGGCCGTGCCGAAGGGCGTACCGGACCGAGTCGAGGCATTCCTCTTCGGCTCCCGTGTCGAGCAGTCCGCAGTTGACGTTGCCGATCAGGCAGACCCGATCCGACGCCAAGCGGACCAATTCTGCCAAATCCACCCCCCCTTGGGGGTCTAGGGAATGCAGAGCATGCGGCCGGGCATCCAGAAGGTCGTCGAGGATAGGCATGATGTTGCCGTCGGTATGTTTGATCGTATAGAAGCCCAACTCGCGATACCCTGCCACAAGCTGTTTGAGATACGGGGTGATGAATTCGCCGAACATCTCGGGTCTGAGAAACGGTCCGGAGTTGAAGCAGTAATCGCTGCACAACCCGAATCCGTCCAGGCCCCCGTGGTCGCGCATCCGGGCAGCCCGCGCCAGCGCTTCATCCACGCGCTGCTGGGACTCGTCCTTGACCTTGTCGGGTTCCTCGTACAACCGGCAAGCGTATTCCGTCATGCGGTCGCCATGTGGGATGCTGCTGGTGGCATCGCCATGCATGAGCAGAAAGTACCGTTCGCCTCCGGCCGTTCGCAGTCCGTCCACAAGCCGGAAAACTTCTTCTTCACCGGACGGATTGGGATGGAGAAAGATCGCGTCGTGCTCGAACCGTTCGGCGACCTGCAGGTAGAGTTCGACCATCTCGCGGCGGTGCAGGCGGCGCTCCGTTTCGGTCATCTGCAGCCACTGGTCGTACCGCCGTTGCGAGAAATGCAGTTTACCGAACGCCTCCATCGTCAGGAAGAAAACCAATTCGAAATGCGGAACTCGCCCGGGCAAACGGCGCCGTTCCAGCGCGGCGACGAAACGTTCGCGCGGCGTGTGCCGGGTTGCTTGCGGGGTGCGCATCCCCGGTCTTAGTGTTTCGGCCATTTAGCCACCATTTCGATCAACTTGTCCGCTTCTTCCAACGAGCTGGCATGAAATTGAATCATGACACCTTTCCGGCGGGCGCGGGTTGCGGTGACCATGAGCGTTGGGCGGTCCAGGATTTCGCCCTCCCACCACGCCGCCATTCGCGCCACTGCCTGTTCGGCGTCAGGCTCCAGGTCTGACTGAGCCCAATGCGGCTGTTTCAACGCTCGTCACCACTCTCATCCTTTTCGCTCATTCGTAACGGCCATACCTGTCCACGCAGAACAGCGCATGACGGTAGGTGGCCAGCGTGACGCCGGGCGGCACGGAGTGATCGGAGTGGTACACGTACCCTCCATGCTCCTTGGCTGCCGTAACCTTCTCGCGAATCTCGCGTTCCAGTCCCTCGCGATCGTTGGTCTGGAACAGCCGAGCGTCAATATTGCCCATGAAGGAAAGTCGTGAGCCATAGATGGCTTTCAACTCGCGCACGTCCATCCCCGCTTTGACTTCCAAGGGCTGGAGGCAGTCGAAACCCGCGTCAAGCAACTCGGGAAGCAGGCCTTTCAGATTTCCGTCGCTGTGGAGAATCACTTCGCCGCCGGACGCATGGACCAAGCCGCACAGGCGTTTATGGAAAGGCTTCAGGCGCTCGGCGTACTGCTTCGGGGAGACCATGCTGGCGTTCTTGTAGGCGATGTCGCCCCAGAACCACGCTCCGTCGAACTCAATGCCCGCCTCACGAAAAGCCGTCCAAGCGTCTTCGATCTGTCGGGTCTGAACGTCGTAGATATCCTGGATCCATTCTGGGGATTCGACGTAACCCATAAGATGAGCGGCTGGACCCAAAAGCGGCCAAGTGGCTTCAAAGGGCTCACGGCAGGACAGGACGATGTAACGGCCTTCCGCGCGCCACTTCCGGTAAGCGCGCGCGCAGGCTTCCCAATGGACGCGGTTTCGATCGAACACGTAGCGCTCGCGAAAAGTCTGGCGCCAGATGTCCGGATCTTTCACGGCAAAATCGAGGTGCTCTCCTGTGGTCTGGCTATTCTTGAGTTCGCGAATTGTGGCGCCGTTCGCATCTCGGTACACGATCGAGCACCCGTCCTCGCTGACTACGGTGCGCGGTAACCGCGCGGTCCAATCGAACGAAAGCACGCGGAGGTCGAAATCGAAGAGATCGTTAAGGTCCGCATCGGGCGGGGTGCCGGCCTGAGTGCGCAGGTCTCGTGCCGCGTCGCGCCAGAAGTGATCGAAGCGCGGGACGCGGTCTGGTTGGCGTCTGCGCAGCGTTCTCCGCACGCGCTCACGTGAATCCAGAACGGCGGTCATGAGGATGCTCCATGATCGGGCGCCGCCGGCCGCGCCTCGACGACCCGTTCGTCGTAAGACGGCTGGAGTGTGCATCCCGGTGCAACGACCAAATACCGGTCGCCGGGCCATTCAGGACCGTCCACCAGACCTTGAAACAAGCTCAATTCGCCGGACCATTCCTCGAAACCGAGATCTCGCCGCTCCGCCTCCCGGCGCGTATGGGCACGCAGCGACTCGACATCGCCTAACCCTAAATTGATGAAGACTATGCGGCCGTACCGGTCCTTCCAATGCCCCATCGCTTCCATCAGATACTCGGCATTTTCCTCTCCAAAACGCTCGACGTAGTTCCGGTAATTGGCGTCGCTGGGATGTGCGCCTTTGACGCGGGTCGGGAGCGTTTCGATCGAGCGTCGGGCGCGTTCGATCCAACCGCTCGTCAGGTAGTAGCTGCCTGGATGCTCGGCAAACACGCGGGCATAGCGTTCCTTGGAGCCTAGGAACATCGTTATGCAGTCGTGCGCGCGCGTCACGACCACGGGTGTTCGCCCCGCCCGTACGCCCGCGATGCCGTTATTGCACAAGCCATAGCCGAGCAGCAGCGCGTCGTAGCCCGCCTCGTCCACCGCGTCGAGACGGCTCTGCAGATCTTGAGCCATGGACGCCGCGCGTTTGTCGTGAAGCCCTTGCGGCACAAAGATCGCGTCCACCGTATTTGGCGTGCGGGCCAGTGCCGCGCAGAATTCGCGATGGAAGACCTCGCAGGCGATGAGACAGTGACGCGCCACGACTCGTTCCCTCGGTTGTTCACGTCTCGCGATGGGCGGGCCGAAGGCCGTAGCCTTCCGCCTCCGGATCCGTCACGAGCCAAGGCATTCGCGCTGCCGCGACGCGACCGTCGCGTGCCACCCAGCGAATACGGTTCAGCGCGCTCACGTCGCGCTCCAGTGGGCCGTCCACGGCGATGAAATCCGCAGGACGGCCAGGCGTCAGCTTGCCGCAGGTCTCGCCCAACCCCAGTCCGCTCGCGGCCTGAGCAGTGCCCATGCGCAGCAGATCCGGAGGCTCGATCCCGGCTTCCTGCATCAACCGGAGTTCCTGCCACAGCCCGCCGCCGTGACCTACTCCGGGACCGCCCGCATCCGATCCGGGCAGGATGTTCGCACCCAGTCCGTGCGCGAAGCGGAGCATGCGCGCATGCTCGTCCAGGATCTTTCGCAAGCGTTCGCGAACTTCTGCGCTCCAGCCGCAGCACTCGGCGCGGAGCCACTGTGCATGGACGGGCGCGAATGTGGGCGTCCACGCCAGCCGTCGCCGCGCCAATTCTTCCATCGTCTTCGCGCCGATGAAGTAGCCGTGTTCGATAAAATCCACTCCTGCTTCCACTGCCCGACGCACGCCTTCTTCTCCGCTGGCGTGCGCCGCAATTCGCTTTCCAAGTTCGTGCGCCAACTCGACAGCGGCTTTTAAGTCGTCCGCTTCCCAGGGGGGAGCGGACGACACGCCGCCCTGTTTGAAGTTGATGATCCCGGTAGCCACCAGCTTGATCAAATGGACGCGCGGATCGGCGCATAGTGCGCGGACGCGCCGCAAGAGTTCGGGGCGATCCCGGCACGGGCAGCCGATGAAACGGCCGTACCGGCCTTCCCGATATAGGCCAGGCCCTGAAGCGACCAGGCGAGGCAGGTCCGCCGCCTCCGAGGTCCACTCGAGTGCCGACAGACTGATGCCCAACGGATCGCCTAAGTCCCGCAGCACGCCGACGCCGGCGTGGAAGGCCTGCGTGAGACGCTCCCGCGCGCGGGCAAGATCCTCGGGTCCGGCGGCGGTCGCAGGCGATTCGCGCGCCTCCGGGTCCAACGGCCAGGGCTCGAAGTAGAGATGCACGTGGGCGTCCACTAGAGGAGGCAACACGCGTAATCCGCGCAAGTCGAAGCTTTCTTCCCGCTCTCTCGGGATTTCCTGAAGGGGCCCCACCGAAACGATCATGCCCTCCCGAACCTCGATGCGCCGGGGCGCAAACGTGCCGGTTTCCGGATCAAGGACCCGATCGCTGAACACGACGTACGAATTCCGGAGCGGAGGAGTCATGCGTTCGCTTTGACCTCCTGTGAAGCCGGCGCCGGTTCGCATTGGCGATAGTTGCGTATGAAGTTCGCGCAGTATTCATCACGTCCCGTGCATGCATCTGCACCGAGAATCGCCCAGCGCAATTCGGGCAGAGTGGGATCCGTCAATGTGACGTTCATGCCAGAATCCACTGCAAGGACCAGGTACGCCGCATTCAAATATTTTCGCATGGGCAGTCCGTAAGCTGCATTGCTGGCGCCCAGTACCACGTTGAGTCCGAGTTCCCGACGCATCCGCCGGCATGCCTCGAATGTCACTGCAGCCGCGGACGGATCGGTTCCGATGCCAAGGCAGACGGCATCGGCCAACAGGTCGGCCGCGCCAAGTCCGAAAGACTCCGCTCTCTTGAGCATCCGCTCCACGATCCGTACGCGCCCAGTCGCCTCGGGGGGGATGCCGTTCTCGTCGCAAGCCAGCACGATCACGGCTGCACCGTAGCGGGCCGCCAGTTCGAGAATCGGGTCGAGCTTACGGGCTTCGCCGTTCGCGGAATTGATCAGCGCACGGCCTGGAAGGAGTTTGAGCGCGGCTTCGAGCGCGGCAGGGGCACCGAAGTCGAGGGACAACGGCACATCCACCTCCGTGGCAATTCGCTCCACGGCTCGGGGCAGAAGATCCTCCTCGGGAATGGAAGTTCCCACCATATTGACATTGACGGCATCCGCGCCGGCATCCACCTGAAGACGCGCGCGGCTCACGACCTCTTCCATGCGTCTTTCTTCCACGGCGCGTTTGACCGCCTTGTAGCCCAGCGCATTGCAGCGTTCCCCGATTACGCGGGTCGGTTCGTTCGGTCCGATCCGCAATTCCTGGCGCCGTCCCTTCAAAATCAAGGTGTTCATACGCTTCGCCTTTTCCTCATCCCCGCGCGTACCGGCTCGCCGGGGACAACAGCCCTTGGCGAACCTGTTCCAGCACGCCGTGCATCCGCGACAATGGCATCCCAAAGTTCATGATATGAAAGCCGTCAACTTTCCCAGCCAGCTCGTTCACGATCTCCAGCGCCCAAGCGCTTCCCTCGCCAGACACGTCCGAAGTCCGTTCGAAACGCTCGAACGCCCGTACCGGAAGACGGACACCGGGTAAGCCGCGAAGGATCTCCGCCCCCCGCACGCTGCCCACCACTGGCACCGAAGCCATGAGGAACAGCCGCTCGCGCAAGCCCGCCTTTTCGACCGCGCGCAGAAAGTCTCTAAAGACGTCCGTGTTGCACACGGCCTGTGTAAAGACGTAATCCACTCCACACTTCGCTTTTTGCTCCAAGCGCTTCACGACTGTGTCGAGGGGAATGGAGTTGGGATTGATTGCGCCGCCCACGAACAAACGGGGCGGGGCAGTGTTCGCGGGCAGGGAGCCGAAGGCGGCCTGCCCAAGCGTGCCCAAGCTGCGCGCTTCGCAGATCATCTGGGTCGCGTCCATCCTGAACGCCCGGCGCTGCGTTTCCTCGACGGAGACCGGCTCACGTGATTCGCGGGCCGGCCAGTCGCCGGTGACGCAGAAGACGTCGTGCAAGCCGGCCCCCTTGATGTCCAGAAGACTCTGAACGAAGGAATTCGGGACTACGTCCCGCGCGCAAACGGTGGGAATGGCGCAGCCGTCCTGCCGCGAGATTTCACGAGACAGTTCCAGGGTGGAAAGGGCAGGCAAGCCGCCGTGATTGCTGGTCGTCGTCATGGCGTCCACCAGCGGGAGTAAGCTCTCGATCTCCTTGCGCGCTCGCGGAAGATCCCCGGCGGTTCGCGGGCAACGAAGCTCGGTGGTCACGACGGGCTGTCCGCTGCGCAGGAGGCGCTCGAAGCGGCTCTCCGTGCGAACCAAGGCCTTTCGGCGAGTGCGAAGCGCTTCCGGAAGAGCGCGTGGTAGACGCGAGGCTCGATCGGTACCCGCCAACAGGTTCCAATAGCTGGAGGTGTTGAACAGGTCGGCATCAAAGGGCGGGTGCAAATCACCCCCGTCGCGTGGCGCGTCCGAGGTCTTTTCGTGGATGCGCAGCCATACGCACGACCGGTCGGCGTACACTTCGCACCGCCCTTCGACGGTTCCGCCGCACGGACCGTTCCGCAAGCCCTTGGGACAGTTCATCGGGCACACCATTCCGGTCTGACTAAGCAGGCATTGTCCGCATCTTTGGCAACCAAAAAGAGCGTGCTTGAAGGGCCACTCGATGGCGAGGAGGACCCGATCCGCGATCGACCTCGACGAGCGGCCCGCGGCGCTGGATGAACCCGTTCGCGTCACGGCGTGCATGGTTCGCCCCGGTTCCCTTACGCCATGAAAGTGGCCGACTCTCGTGTACCTGCCCTGTGCTCGTTTATGCCGCGCGCAGCGAGGCCTTCAGCTTTTCCGCTCCTTCGGATGCGTCTCCTGCAAAGAGATCCGCTCCGATCTTCTCGGCGAACTCTTGAGTCACAGGGGCGCCGCCGATCATGATCCTGCCTTGGAATCCAGCCTTTCGAAGTTCCGCCACCACCTCTTTCATGTTCACCATGGTCGTGGTCAGCAGGGCGGACATGGCCACGGCGTCCGCTTGGCGCTCCAGCGCAGCACTGACGAAACGAGAAGGCGAAACGTCAATGCCAAGATCAATCACCTCGAATCCGGCTCCCGTCAGCATGATCGCGACGAGGTTCTTGCCGATATCGTGGAGGTCGCCCGACACGGTTCCGATGATTACCCGTCCGACTTGGGTAGGCGGGTTCCGGGCCAGATCCTCGCGCAGCACCTCCATCGCCGTCTGCATGGCGCGGGCGGCGACCAGAACTTCGGGTATGAAGTACTCTTCGCATCGCATCCGTCGGCCCACTTCTTCCATGCCTGCCAGCAGGCCCTGAGTCAGCAGATCCTTACCCGCCCAGCCTGCTTTCAGGCCGTCCTCGCACAGCTTGGCGGCGTCTTTGCGCTTTCCATTGAGCACCGCTTCACGAAGTTTTTCTAGGATCCCGGATTCAGTCATGATGATCTCCCCCCCCCCCCCCCATTCGTGCATACGGTATTCAACCCTATAACGGAGCCAACTCAATAGGATATTTCGATGATAAAGTATGAAATAGTGATCATGCATCAGGTGCCCTACGTGCAGACCCTCCCTGGATTAACTGAAATGGCGCGTGCAGGAGGCGGAACCGCTCAGTGGGCGCGCCAAGTCCTACTTGGGCTCGGGGAAGGCCATGGCGTCGGCGAATACTTCCATGAAGTTTGGTTGAGCAGACAACTCTACATAAGCGGTTCGGCGCGCCCATGATTCTACGCGAGCGCGCGCCTCAAGGTGCGAAAGGCAGAGTCTGGCGCCCACCCCGGCCGTATTGCCTACGGCTTCCAGTCTGCTCGTATCGAATGCCTCGGGAAACAGTCCGATGGTCCGTGCCGATACCGGACGAATGAAGCTGCCAAATCCGCCCGCGATGAGTACGCTACGGACCTCATGAGATTGTACGCCACGTAATAGAAGCGCCATGTCTACGGCCGCGCGAACCGCGCCCTTGGCCAGTTGGAGTTCCCGAATGTCGCGCTGGGTGAGGCACAGATCTTTCCGGCCTTCGTGAGTTCGCGCCGCCTCGACCAGAACGATTCGCCCGCCGTGCTGGTCGTATTGGATACGCCGGGCCAGCGGGTCCGCAAGGCGCGCTTGCGCTTCCTCGGGACGAACAATTCGCCCCGACGTATCTATTATGCCCGTTTCCAGGAACGCAGCCACACAGTCAATCAGTCCCGTTCCGCAAACTCCGCGCGGAGCCGCGTTGTCGAGAACATGAAATTCCAGATCGGCCGAACCCACCGACCATGTCACGCGGTCTATGGCTCCGCTCATCGCCATCATGCCGCAGGAGATCCGAGCGCCTTCGAACGCCGGGCCCGCAGGTGCCGCGCAGGCCAGCCAACCGTCCCGATTGCCTAGCACGACCTCCCCGTTGGTCCCGACATCCACAAGAAGAGTCAACTCCTCGCGCTCGCAGAGCCCAGTGGCCAGGAGGCCGGCGGTAATGTCGCCGCCGACATACCCGGCCACGCATGGCAGCAGGTAGAGGCGCGCCTGCGGGTGAAAGGATAGTCCCAGTTCGGCCGCCTTGAAGGCTCGTGCGCCGGTCCAAGCGGGAGCGAAGGGAAAGACCGTGATGGGATGTGGGTTCACGCCCAGCAGCAGGTGCAGCATGATCGTGTTCCCGCTTACGACCGCATCGAAGCAGCGGGCTAACGAAACGCCGGCCTGCGCGGCACAGTCCTGGGCGATGGCCTGAAGGCATTGGACGATGAGCGTCCGCAGTTCGTTTTGGGACAACTCGCTTTTGCTGGCGTATTGCGCGCGCGTGATGACGTCCTGGCCCAGTGCAGCCTGAGGATTCGGGCGGCTGGCCACGGCGAGGGTCCGTCCGTGCGAAAGTTCCACCAAGTAGCCAACCACTGTGGTCGTGCCAATGTCGAAGGCCATGCCGTAGGCCGTGCCACAGACGTCACCGGCCTCCACCGCAAGCAGGTCCGGACCGGCACAGGTGGCCGTAACCTCGAAACCTGATGACCGCAAGGTAATCGGAAGCGCCTGCAGCGTGGGAAGATCTGCCTGCAGACCTCTCCCTGCGGATCCCAAGCCGCGCTTGAGCCTCTCGAAATCGCCCAAACCGTTGTCTTTCGACGGCGGCTCGAGTCTGCAGTGGTATTGGCGCACCAGCGCCTGGCCCGATAGGGAAGACTGGGCGCGGCCATCCGTCAGGATGCGCTCCCCGTAGCGCCGCGCCGCCTGCGGAATTTCGACGACGGTATTACGATCCAAACGCAGTGCGCAGGAATGCCGGTAGCCTTGTGCAAGCTCAGCGGCGGAAAGGTGTTTCCGGTCGAGCGCGGAAAGCGGAGCATCCCCCTCTAAGACTCGAACCACGCACTTGTTGCAGGCTCCGAGTCCCCCGCACGAAGACTGGATGTAAACGCCGGCGCCCCAACAGGCCTCGAAGACGGTCTGACCAGCAGACACGTCAAGCGTTCGCTCTTCGGGCCGAATGCACAATCGAGGCATCTTTCATGCCTCCATCGATTCCTGAGTGGAACGACGTCGCGTGAGGACGAAGGAATCGATTTCCGTCCGACGCACATTTAAAACCTATATATCCATATATATTCTATTAGGATTATGTCAATGGTTTGAGGCCGCCATTCGGGCCATCCGGTCCCATTCCTTTAGGGGCAAAGCGATTAAAGGACTGGATTTGGGAATTGTCGCCCGTTGTGAGCCGGTGCCGCCAAGGATATTCATAATCAGAAGCAAGCCGCCTGGGACCGAGCAGATGTATTGCAAACGGCTCGAGAGGAAACCCCCATGATCGGGAATCGCGTGAATGCCGCATGCGCCAGAGTCGGGCTTGTCTCGGTTGGACACCACACCTACTGGGGGCAGTTCGAAGGCCTCCAGGATGCGATGAGACGAAAGTCCGCGGCCTTGGCCGAGAAGCTGCGGCGCGAAGGCGTGGAGGTTTTGGATTTCGGGTTAGTGGACGAATCGGTAAGCGGTTGGCGCGCAGCGGAGAAGATCCGGTCAGCGGATGTGGATTTGCTGTTCGTCGGCATGGTGACGTATGCCACCAGCTCCACCTTTGCGCCGCTGGTGCGCAACCTCGATGTCCCGATCGTGCTGGCCGCGCTGCAGCCCCTCAAGGCCATGAACTACGACAAGGCCACGACCTATACGCAGCTTTGTAACGACGACTTCTGCTCGGTGCCGGAGTTCTCGGGCGTTGCACTACGCATGGGCAAGCGCGTCCCCGAAGTCATCTTGGGAACCATCGATGACGATCCGATCGCAGATCGCGAACTCAAGCGGTGGTGCGCCATCGGTAAGGCGATGGGCGGGCTGCGGCGCGCCCGCCTCGGCCATTTAGGGCATGTGCTGGAAGCCATGTATGACATGCATACCGATCCTGCGGCCCTGACGGCCGCTTTCGGCTGCCATGTGGCTCAGTGCGAGCCTGACGAAATCCTGCGGCATTACAGGAATCCGGATCCCGCCTGCCTCGCGGACAAAAAAAGGCAGATTCTGGACTTCTTCGCGACGCCGGATCCCGTCTCCGATCCCGTGACTACCCGACTGACCGACGAAGATCTTCAAACTGCGGCGCGCGCCGCCGTTGCCTTGGAGCGATTTGTCGCCGAAAAAAGCCTGAACGGTCTAGCTTACTATTATGAGGCCGAACCCGGCAGCGAAATGCGGACGCTCATGACCAATCTCATCGTCGGCAATTCGCTGCTTACCGGTGCGGGCTTTCCCATGTGCGGCGAATTCGACATCAAGACGTGCGTTGCGATGTTTCTCATGGACCGCTTGGGCATGGGGGGAAGCTTCGCCGAGTTTCACCCGGTGGATTTCGAGCGGGACACCGTACTGGTAGGGCACGACGGACCGCACCATATTGGGATCGCACAAGGCAAGCCTGCGCTCCGTTCCTTAAAAAAGTACCATGGTAAGCCGGGATCCGGAGCGTCCGTTGAGTTTAGCCTCAAGACCGGACCCATAACGATGCTTTCCATCGGCGTCGGCCCCGCGGGGCGTTTCCGCTTCGTGATCGCCGAAGGCGAAAGCGTGCCCGGCCCGATCCCTCCCACCGGAAACACCAACACACACGGGAAGTTCCGTCCGGACGTTCGAACCTTTCTGAAGCACTGGGCGGCCGCAGGCCCCACGCATCATTTCGCGCTGGGTATTGGGCACGAGGCAGAAACGCTCGCCGCCATCGCGCGATGGCTGAATCTGGATTGCGAGATCATCCGATGAACGTTCCATCCAACGCTTCCGATCCGACCGCCGCCGTCGCGCCCCTGCCGCCAGGCGGACCGCGCGAAGACATCGAGCCGCTTCATAACGTCACCCTGGAAATCAGCCCCAAGCCGTTCGTGCCCAACGACGATGCGAGTGTCGAACGGATCATGTGCGATTTGGCCCGGCAGTGGTGGCCTCTACTTCGGCATGCCCGCCGCGTCTCCGTGCTCTTCTGGCTGGGAGATGGAACGGACATCCTGGAGTACCGGGGCAGTCTGGGCGACCGAGTCGAATGGGCGAAATGGATGGGGTACGCTCACACGCCCTACAAGGTAAGCATCGAGGACGATCCCCTGCGCGAGTCCATCGTGACTAGAGGATACCTTTACCGGGAGGACGCTCCCGAGATCACGTATGCCGACGTCAAACGCATGGTGGCGGCCATGAAGCGCGCGATCCGCACCGTCGTCGAAGTTCCCGTCGAGGTCGGCATTCCTTTCGATCCCGGAAGCGAGTTTTCGGTGGCTCCGTTCCGTTACGAGAAGCATCCCGAAATCCTGATCACTGGTGGAGGCGCGATGCGGATGATTGACTGCACCGCGCGCTTGGACCAAGACCCTGACTCCTTCGCCGGCTTTCCCGACGGGATTCCCAACGGCTTGCCTTTCGGTACGTTCTTGGGACGCCAGACGCAATGCTACCTCTGCGACTTGGGGTTCGATTACGTTTGGTTCTCGAACTCGTTCGGATTCGGCCGAAGTCCCTATGCCTGGGGGGCGAAGGGGCAATTTTTCGACGGCGACCGATTTACGAGCTGCGGCAATCGGGAGCTGGCTGACGCGGTGGCGAGCTTTTGGAAGCTCTTTCGCCTCGAATGCCCCTCGGCCCGCGTCGAAAACCGAGGTACCGACTTCAGCGCCGGCATGAATCTGGTCAACCATGCCACCGATTACCAGGCCATTTACGCCGCAGCTGGCGACACCACGCCGCAGCCCAATACACCCTGGCCGGCTTTGACCGGGAATCATGGCATCGCGCTCGCCGGTTGGCTTAGTCAGGTGGCCGGATACGACGGCGAAAGCTTTCCGCTGCGGTTCTATTTATCGGATCCCTGGTGGTGCAATTCCCCTTGGGTGGATCGCTTCGATCGAAGCCCCCACGACATCTACCTGTCCATGGCCATGTGCCGCGTCGGAGCAGACGGACACGCGCGTCCCGTCAACGATGTGAAGATCCTGTCGGTGGATACGGCCTGGGGCGAAATTCCGGAGTCATTTCCCGTCGAGGTTTTACCTCATCTCCGGCGCGGCCTAGTCCGGCGTCCAGATCGAGCGCCGCCCCTGCTATGGGTGTACCCCTTCGAGCCCTATCATCGGTACACCTTCGAGCAAGACCGGCTCGAAGAGGTATTCTTTGGAGATCTATTCATCCAGGAGGCAGTGAATCGCGGCCTGCCCTTGGGCGGCGTGCTGAATAGCGAGGACTTCGTTCGGGGCATGTGCGGCGACAATCGCAAGTTTCTGTCTAGCGTGCTCCTATCGCCGGTGCCCGAAGCGGACAGCCTTTGGGAGCGCGCGCTGCTGGATCATATGAACGCCGGAGGCCATGTCCTGGCCTACGGCCCCTTGGTCCGGGCCTCCGAGCGATTTAAGAAGGCGGCGGGTTTGAAGATTGCGGAAGGCATCTCGGGGCAATTAGCCTTGGATGTTCAAGACGAAGATGTCTATCTTCAGCCCGGTCGAAACCGCAGCCCCCATGTAGATCCTTCGGGGATAGACCACGCGTATAAAGCGAGCGAAGTCCAGAGAGTGGAATCGACGTCCCACTTGGGACCGCCGCCCATCCTGATTCATGATCCGGTCTTGGCTGCCGGACCGGCATGCGAGGTGGCCGAAGACTCCTGCGAAGTGCTGGCTCGAATGCGGGACGCGGCCGGCGCGGAACGGGCGGCGGCCACGGTACGCGGGCAGTGGGGCGGCGGTCGACTAGCTTGGGTGCGCGGGTCGCCTTCCGCATTGCCCGAAGCGCTGCAAGGCCGCAGCCTGCGCGCGAGGGATCCCAGTCTTGCCTACCCCGGAGAGCATCTGCTCCGGCTGGCGTTGGGACGTTTGGGCTGGTCCTTCCGTATTCGGCGCTTGCAAGTCGATCCTCGGGCCGCTCACGTGATCGTTTCGCGTCATCGGAACGGCTTTGTCTTCACGGGCCATTCGAACGACTCGAACGTAGATATCGGATTGAGCGGTCCGCTCGGCATGCCCGTGACGACGGGCGGCGAGACGGAGTTGGCGAACGGCGCGGCCTGGTTCCGGTGCGAACGCTGGTTTCACCGCGATTGCCGGGTTTTCGTCACGCAATGCGACGGGTTACTCTGGCTGAGTCCTACCAGTCCGAAACACTTCCGTTACCGCAACCGCTGGATGCTGACCGGGTTGAAGGATGCAACCGTGCGTTTCTTTCCTCTCTCCGGTCTGGAAGAGCATACAAACATACTGCTGAATCCGTGCGTCTACTACTACACAAGAGGTGAAAGCTATGACGGATCTTGGGTGGAACATCCGCTGGGCCGATTCTGGGAAATGCGG
>BTUX01000085.1:0-17043 GCA_045863315.1 Candidatus Hydrogenedentota bacterium
ACGCGGTGGCGAAGGAATACAGTTTTATAGCACTATAGGGGAGCGGCTCGGCGCGCCGAATGCACGACTTGGAAGCGCGGCTCCCGTTACGGCGGAAGGGGTGCACAGCTTGCCTACATTGGATGGATCAGGCAACCAGACGTCGCAGGAGACAAATCCGTGGACGTTGACGCAAGAGCGTCTCAAGAAAATCCTTGACGAACTCAGCTATGAGAACTGGTTCGCACAAACGCGATTCGAGTCGTGTGACGAAGGGCGATTGGTCGTCAGTGTGCCAAACCGTTTTTTTGCGGACTGGCTCCAGGACCACTATCTGGAAGCGGTGAGCGCCTGCGCGGGCGCGGTCATTCCGGATTTCCGGTCGGTGGTGTTTGTCCCGGCGGGTGAATCGATGCTCGCCGAAGCGCGTGGACCCGCGCCCAAACAAAATGGACCACGCAACAGGGACGAGCGGTTTATTGCGCGCGCGCGCTTCAACCCCCGTTACGTGTTTGAACGGTTTGTTGTAGGCAACGGCAACCGATTTGCTCATGCAGCGGCGCGGGCGGTCGCCGAGTCGCCGGGTCACTCGTACAACCCCCTTTTCTTGTATGGCGGAACGGGGCTGGGCAAGACGCACCTGATGCAGGCGGTGGGGCAGGAGATTATGCAGCGCCGACCCGACGCCAACATTGTGTACATTTCATCCGAGCACTTTACCAATCAGTTGATCGAGAGCATCGCGCGCAAGTCCACCGTGCGGTTCCGCACGAAGTACCGCAAGGCGGATGTGCTTCTCATTGACGATATTCACTTTATTTCGCGCAAGGAGGCCACGCAGGAGGAGTTCTTCCACACGTTCAACGTCCTGTTTGACATGCACAAACAGATTGTGATCTCCAGCGATCGACCGCCCAAGGAACTGGCCAGCCTCGAACAGCGCCTTATTTCCCGGTTTGAATGGGGGTTGGTGACTGACATTCAACCGCCGGACCTCGAGACACGCATCGCCATTCTCCGAAACCGCGCGGCGCAAGAAAGCCTGACGGTGCCCGCCGACGTGTTGAACTGCATTGCGACGTTCATCACCTCGAACATCCGGGAACTCGAAGGGGCGCTGGTGACGCTGCTTGCCTATGCAAAATTGACGGAAAAAACCATTACGACGGACCTAGCGGAAGAAGTGCTGCGCGATTTGATCGGGAAAGACAAACTGCAAGGCGTGACGGTCGAGGTCATCCAGCGGGCGGTGGCCGAGCATTTCGACGTGCGGGTGGCCGACTTGCGCAGCCATAACCGGCAGCGGCAGGTCTCTTATCCTCGTCAAGTCGCAATGTACTTGTGCAAGGATATGCTGTCCAAGTTGTCCTACTCCGAAATCGGAGAAAGTTTCGGCGGCAAAGATCACACCACGGTGCTGTACGCCTGCCAAAAAATCGCGAGGGAAATCAAGTCCGATACGGCAACGGCCCAGCTAATCCTCCTGCTGCAGCGGAAGATCCGGGCTTAACCCGACACGCACCGGTTACGGAGCACGCCAATCTCCGGGACGATGACTTCCACGATATCGCCGGCGTGAATCGGTGATATCCCTTCGGGAGTGCCGGTGGCTATCACGTCGCCCGGCTCGAGCGTCATGAATCGCGTGATGTGCGCGATTAGGCGCGGGACAGGGAAGATGAACCGCCTCGTGTTGCTTTTTTGCCGCGTCTGCCCATTTACTTTCACTTCAATGTCGACTTCGATGGGCCAGGGCAGCTCGTCTCGCAGCACGATGTAAGGACCGAGGGGGCAGAACGTGTCAAGGCTTTTCGATCGAAACCAGGGGTGCGCGTTCTCGATATCGCGCTTCTGCATCTCACGCGCGGTAACGTCGTTCAATAACGTGTATCCGGCGATGCACGCGCGCGCGTCCTCTTCCCGCACATCTCGGCATCGCTTGCCGACGATTATCGCCAACTCGCCTTCGTGATCGACGCGTCCGTACGACTCGCGAATCACGATGGCCTCTCCGTCTCCGATACACGCGGTGGTTGCCTTCGAGAAGAAAATCGGCTCGCTCGGCACTTCGTGTCCCGTTTCATGGGCATGGGCCGCATAGTTCCGGCCCACGCCGATCACCTTGCCCGGTCGGAGCGGAAGGCGAAACACCGATGGCGTTTCGATCGTGTACTTGGCGGTCATTGCATGTTTTTCGAGCATCGCAATCACGCGCTCGAAATACGTCTGGTTGAAGTGGCCGGCCTGAAGAATTTCCGCCACACTCCGGGCGGGCATACCGAGGAATTGATGCTCGATCAACTGGAAAACGCGGTGCGCCCTCGTAAAGTCAATCCACCGGCCCTGAGCTTCGAGCACGACCACCGACTCGTCGTTTATGTCGATAACGCCAACCCGCACGACTCATCCTCCTCTTGGCGCTATAGATAGTAGGAAGGCCCCGGCGTCTCTTCAACCCCGCCGGAAAAGAGACTGCACCGAAAGGTCGGCGTGGCCCGCTGGAAAAGCGCGGACAGCGTCGCGCATAATACGTCCTGTTTGTGGATTACTGCGGGCCGTACACGAAATGAAACCCAAGCGGACGATGGACCACGATGAGTCCGGCGCGGGGGCGGGTGTGTCGCGTGGCTAAGACATACATGACATGGGCGGCGACAGCGGTCGCATGCGCCATGGTGTTGGGGGTGCTCTGGCCCGAACCGGCCGGTTCCGATGCCGAGCGCGCGGCGCTTCGCGAAGGGCGCACGATCATTACCTACTGGGACCGCGCCCAAGGCCACGAATACGAGATGCACCGCGATCTCATCGAGGAGTTCAACGCCAGTCAGGGCGAAATCTACGTCCGTAGCATCAGCATCGGCTGGCGCATCGAGAAATTGCTGACCGCAATTTCCGGCGGTGCGCCCCCGGATGTGTGCAGCCTCGAAGGGCTCAACCTGGCTCTCCTAGGGACCCACGGTTGCTTTCAGCCCCTCGAGGATTGGATGGCCGGTCAGCAAGGTCTGGCCCAAGATGATTTTTTACCGCACGCGTGGGACATGGTGGCGTTTAACGGCCATGTATACGGCATCCCAACGACGACCGACTGCTACGCGCTGCTATGGAACAAGGCAGCGTTCCGCAGGGCCGGCCTCGATCCCGAACATCCCCCGAAAACCCTGCGAGAACTTGAGGAGTACGCCCAAAAGCTGACGGTCATGTCGAGCGGCGGCCGCGTCGAGCAAATCGGCTATTTGCCGTGGCTGCCGTGGGACTTCACGTACATGTGGGGATCGTTTTTCGGCGGCGAGTGGTTCGACAAGGAGCGCACCCGCGTCATCGCGGCGGACGATCCCAGGATTATAGCGTCGTATGCGTGGCAGGGCAGTTGGGTCAAGGGCGTGCAGCCCGGCCCCGTCGCTCCGTATGCGCTCGATCGCGCCGTCGCGCAGGCGTTTTATCAGGGTTTTCAAGCCGGCGGCGCCTACTTCAGTGCGACGAATCCGTTCTACACGGGAAAGGTCGCGATGATTACCGAGGGCGAATGGCAGTGCACATTTGTCCCCAAATATGCGCCGGACCTCGACTGGGGCGCGGCGCCGATTCCCCAGCCCGAAGGGGCGCCACCGCGCGCGTATTCCCCTTCCATCGTGCTTGACGCAATCCCGGTCGGAAGCAGGAACGTCGATGAAGCCCTCACCTTCTTGAAATGGTACTACTCGGACAGGCCGGACGGCCGCCCCTCGCCGTCCAGTGACTATGCACACCGGATTCATAACATTCCCGCCCGAATCGCTGACGCGAATCAGGATCGGTTTACCAGCGACCCGAAGTTCAAGGTATTTGTCAACGAACTCATGACCAAGGAGGCGGTTTATTTCCCGCCCGTGCCGGTGGGGCGCTTCCTCGCGGACAAGGTCCAAAGCGCACGGGAGAACGTGATATTCGGACTCAAGACACCTGAGCAGGCGGTGCGCGATTTCCAAAAGATGACCAACGACGAGTGGGCGCGCATCGAAGAACTCGCGAGCAGGGGAACGTCATGACCCGAACCGAACGCCGCGACCTTCGCAATGGATTGCTCTTCGCTTCGCCCTACATCGTGGGGTTTCTGGTCTTTACGTTTTACCCGTTCGCGGCGAGCGTGTATTACAGCTTCTGCGAGTTTAACGCCATTTCGCCGCCCCTGTGGACCGGTCTCGACAACTACCGAGATATGCTCGAAGACAAATCCCTGCACAAGGCCTTGATCAACACCCTTTACTACACTGCGGGCTCGGTGCCCGTCGGAATCGCCATTAGTATTTTTCTCGCCGTGTTGCTGAATCAGAAGTTGCGGGGGATCGCCTCCTACCGCACCGTGTTCTTTCTTCCGACGATCGTTCCGCTTGTCGCGTCCGCCGGGTTGTGGCTGTGGGTCTTGAATCCCGAAAGCGGACTGATGAACGGCATTCTCCGCCAGATAGGGCTGGACAAGCTCGTCGCTTTGCCCAATTGGCTGGCAGACGAAACCTGGGCCTTGCCCTCCCTCATTTTGATGAGCTACTGGAGCGTCGGGGCCGCCGTCGTCATTTTTCTCGCCGGATTGGCTGACGTTCCGCAATCGCTGTACGAAGTCGCAGACATCGACGGCGCCGGCCCATGGCGCAAGTTCCGCCATGTAACCGTGCCGATGATTACGCCGACGATACTATTCAATCTGGTAATGGGTTTGATCGGCGCATTTCAGTACTTCACCCAAGTCTACGTTATGACCAACGGCCTGGGAGGGCCCGCCGAATCGACCCTCGTGTACGCGCTGTACCTGTATCAGAAGGCTTTCAACTACCTGGACATGGGCTATGCCTCGGCGATGGGGTGGATGCTGTTCGTGGTTGTCCTGTTGCTCACAATCGGCGTGATGGTTTCCTCCAAGCGCTGGGTCCATTACCATGGCGAGTAGACGGACGCTGATACGGTCGCTTGGCCATGTCCCTCTCCTCGCGGCTTCCGTGGTGTTCATTGCACCGTTTCTTTGGATGCTCTCGACGTCGTTGAAGACGGAAACGCAAATCTTCCCGAAAACCGGGCAGCCGCCGCAGTGGATTCCACGGACCGACAAGGTCAACGAGGAAGGATACCGGCTCGTCTACTATCAGGGGCAGCCCGGCGTTGAACTGCACATGGAAGACGATCAGCGAGTTCTTCAAATCGGCGCGGAACAGGTACGGGTTTGGCCGGGTGACTACGAGATTCAACAAACCGTCGGATTGCACTGGCAAAACTACGGCCGCGCATTCGAGATGATGGACTTCTGGCTCAATCTGCGCAATACGCTTTTTATCTGTGTCTCTGTAGTCATCGCAACCCTGGTTTCCTGTTCCCTCGTCGCGTACGGCTTCGCCCGCATAGAATGGCCCGGCCGGGACGTTCTGTTTCTCGTCGTGCTCGCGACCATGATGTTGCCGTATCAAGTCACTCTTATCCCGCTGTTTATACTCTACAAATGGCTGGGCTGGACCGGAAGTTTCAAACCATTAATAATCCCCGCGTTCTTTGGCACGCCGTTCTACATCTTTCTACTTCGCCAATTCTTCATGGGCGTGCCGCGGGACTTGTCGGCCGCCGCGCGCATCGACGGCTGCTCGGAGTTCGGCATCTTTGCGCACGTGATTGTTCCTTTGTCGAAGCCCGCGCTCGCAACCACGGCATTATTCATGTTTCTGTTTCAATGGGCCGACTTTCTCAATCCCTTAATCTACCTCCAGGACGACCGCCAGTACACTCTCGCCATCGCGCTGCAACAATTCCAAAGCCAGCACGAAAGTGCGTGGGGACCATTGATGGCGATGTCCACCGTGATCACGCTGCCCATCATCGTGCTCTTTTTCTTAACGCAGCGGACTTTTATTCAGGGAATCACGATGACGGGACTTAAAGGTTAACCGGTCCATCCGTTGGCGCGGCGTGTCGCGCGCGGAATGGCGGCGGAAGTGAAAGCCGGCACCGGCGCGTGGAATTAAAGCCCGATTGTGAGCGAATACCCTTCTCTATCGCGTCGAATCCGACACTGCGCGGAAAACGCTTCGCTCAATACCGGTTCCGTCAGTACCTCTTGCGGCGCGCCTTTGGCCAACGCGCGGCCTTCTTTCAGGACCAGTACCCGATTGACCCACGGCCCGATTTCTTCGACGTGATGGGTGACAAGGACGAGGGTGGGGGCGTTGCGCGTGGTGGCGAGGCGGTGGATGTCGGCCAGGAATCTGGCCCTTGCGGCGGGGTCGAGACCGGCGCACGGCTCATCGAGAATCAACAACGCCGGTTCTGCCACAAGCGCTCGGGCAATCAGGACGCGTTGTTGCTCCCCCTGGGACAAGTTCCCGTAGCGTTTTTTTTCGAGTGACGTTGCCCCGACCAACGCCAATGCGGATTTGGCCCGTTCGAACTCGTCCGCATCGAACGGCCGCCACACCCCGAGCCACGCCTCGATGCCGGAAATGACGACGTCAAGCGCGGGGTCTTCGGTGGGCAGTCGGTGTTCGAGCGATGAACTGACCCAGCCGATGGACTTGCGCAGGGTGCGCACGTCGCATGCGCCAAGGCGACAACCAAGCACCTCGACCTCGCCTTCGGTGGCCCACTCGTATCCGGTGATGATTTTGAGCAGCGTTGTCTTGCCCGACCCGTTGGCCCCCAGCATGGCCCAATGCTGGCCTTGGTGAATTTCCCAGTCAATGCCGGACAGAATGCGGTTGCCGTTTCGGTGGTACGCGACTCCAGAGAGGCGGATGACGCTCATGTGAAGTGGCTCATGCCGGCGGGATGGACGGAACGGCGGCCGAATCGGCGTCGTACACCGAGGGCGTCAGTCCGGCCAACCATCTTCGCCGATCAACGGGACGAACACACAGCCGATGCTCTCCTCTTCTCGAAACGAGTCGCCGGTGCGTACCACTCGGGAGAGCCGCTGCATCTCTCGCGATCCGACCGGGCATACGAGCACGCCCCTGTCCGCGAGTTGCATCTTCAGCGCGTCGGGAATGGCCGGTCCGCCCGCAGTCACCAAAATGGCGTCATATGGCGCGTTCTCCGGCCATCCCAATGTCCCGTCCCCTACAAAGACGCGCGCGTTCGTGTAGCCGCACTCCGCCAGCACACGAGATGCCTGTTCCGCCAGTTCGGGAATTCGTTCCACGGTGGTGACGTGTGCGGCCAACACCGCAAGCACCGCGGCTTGGTAGCCGGAACCCGTGCCGATTTCCAGAACATGATGGTGCGGTTGCAGCCCCAACATCTGCGTCATGGCCGCCACCATGAACGGCTGGGATATCGTCTGACCTTTCCCGATATCCAGCGGACGGTCTTCATAGGCGTGTTGTCGCAGGTGCGGCGGTACAAACAGGTGCCGCGGCACGGTCCGCATGGCGTGAACGACCTGCGGATCATGAATGCCGCGCGGGACGAGTTGGGTCTCCACCATGCGTTCACGCGCGTAGCGGTAGGCGTCGACCGCCTGGGATGTGCCGCGTCCGTTCCCCCCGGCCAACTGTCGAAAACGCGTCATTTCGCCTCACGTCGCGCCGGCGACCAGCATGCCCACGGTGAGTTCGCGCGCAACCCAAACAACCAGCAACGCCAGTAGAGGGCCGGCGTCCATCGGCCCCAGCGCAGGCACCCTGCGCCGGATGATACGCACAAAGGGATCCACCGCCCGCGCAACCCACCGCAGCCGGACGGAATAGAAATCAAGTTCGAGATAGGGGCCGAGCCACCGCAATAATATTAGCAGCATGTACAGTGTAAATGCGCTATATGCCAGACGAACGACGATCAAGTAATCGAATTGCACTGAAGCGGAAACTCCTGAAGGCGCGTGTAGATGGAACCGCGCGGCGTCAACTCACTCCTGAATAATGACACAGCGCGTACCGTGAATCCACCCGCGTTAAATGAGCGCTCCTTCTCGATCGCCGTCACCAAGGCTTGGAGGCGCGACGGCTGCCGGACTCGCGCCAGCGTCGCATGCGGATGAAAGGGGCGTCCCTCGGGCGCTACGCCGATCTCACCGGCTGCTGCGTCGGCGTGCCGGTACGCTTCTTCGAGTCCACCCTCCAGAGGACTCACCCCGGCCCACACCACTGCCGGCTTGTGGATTGCCGGAAACGCGCCGACGCCTTGCACCGTTAATTCGAATATCCGCAGCCCGGCATACCTCAGTAACAACAGATCGCAAATTCGGCCCGCCAAGGACTCGTCAATTTCACCCAGGAACCGCAACGTCAGGTGCAGATGCTCCGGCTTGACCCAGGAGGCATTCGCCCCGCTACGCCTCAATCGGGCCCCTAATTCGCACAATTTCGAGCGCACCGCGTCTGAGAACTCGATGGCGACGAAGGTCCGCATACGACTTGCCCCTATTCTCCGCTCCGCCACCATTATAGACCGGTATGGTCTCGGATCGCTGCCAGTCCAATCCAACTCCGTGCCGCGGACCTGCTCGGGAAAGACTGTCAGGCTACCTTCATGGGCCGTGCTCAAGTTCAGACTCGAACTCCGTGCACATGTGCCCGCGTGGAAGGCGGGGCTTCGATACCTCCGCAATAGTGCCTGGTGATGTGCACGTGTGCCCGCGTGGAAGGCGGGGTGACTTCAACAACGATTTCCCGCTATACTCGCGCTCTTTGGCATGCGGGACCCGAGTCGGTCCGCGCACTCGCCGTGGCGGAGAGGAGTGGCGATGGAGCTGGCCGGGGGAGAACAACCGCGCAGGTGGTATGATGGCCTCACAGGCTACCACTACCTGGTGCTGGCAGTGGCCTGTTTCGGATGGTTGTTCGACACGATGGATCAGTGGATCTACGTGCTCGCACGGCAGCCCGCGATTCAGGAGCTGCTCGGTCCCGCTGCCACGTCCGAGGAGGTTGCGCGGGCGTCCGGGTTTGTCCAGGCGATATTTCTCTTTGGCTGGGCGACGGGCGGATTTCTGTTCGGTATGGTGGGTGATCGCCTCGGCCGGACCTTGACCATGGCGATTACAGTCGGGATTTACGCCGTATTCACCGGGCTCAGTGGGTTCGCCCAATCAACCACGGATTTTGCAATCTATCGATTCTTGACCGGGTTGGGGATTGGTGGTGAATTCGCCGCCGGCGCCGCCTTGATCTCCGAAGTGTTTCCCAACCACGCCCGTCCGACCGCGCTCGGCATCATGCAGGCGTCCTCGGCCCTTGGCAATGTTCTGGCCGGCGTCATCGGCCTGACCATGGCATGGGCGATACCCGATCCAAGCCGATGGCGGTACATGTTTTTTGTGGGGTTTGTGCCGGCCATTCTAGTATTGATCATTCGCCTGTTCATCAAAGAACCCGAGAAGTGGTCCCATGCCCGCGATCGGGCGAAAAGCGGGGCCATCAAGCTCGGTTCGATACTTGACCTGTTCCTGGATCGCGAATTGCGCCATCACACCCTGGTCGGTGTAGCGCTCGCCGCGGTTGGAGTCATCGGGTTCTGGGGCATCGGCACCTTTTCTCCTGACCTCATCCGTCAGGCCGTTAATCCAACCGGCGATCCATCCCTGAAGCAGTGGGCCGACCAGATCTCGAGCATCGCGGTCATGGCGCAGAATGGCGGTGCATTTTTCGGCATCCTGATTTGGGCGTGGCTGGCCCAGCGCGTGGGGCGCCGTCCAGCATTCCTGGCGGCCTTTCTGTCCTGCCTGATCGTGGTGCCCGTCACGTTTCACTTCACCACGAACATGTCCACGATGTTCATTTTCTACCCCCTGATGGGGCTCACCTTGACCTCTCTGTTCGGCGGCTATGCCGTATACTTCCCCGAGTTGTTTCCGACCCGCCTGCGCGCCACCGGCACGGGGTTCTGTTACAACGTTGCCCGTTACGTCGCCATCAGCGGGCCCGCCGTCTTCGGCGCCCTCAGCGCCCAGTTCGGCATGAGGTGGTCCGCGACCATGCTTTCCGCAATCTTTGTTCTGGGAATGTTCGTGTTGCTGTTCGCACCCGAAACCAAGGGCAAGCCCCTGCCCGAGTAATGCCTCTCGGGGTAACTGCGGGCGAGCGCGATTCGCCCGGTGGTGAAAGTCCGGCAACTCCTGCCGTGTTTGTGATCGGATATAGTACGGACCGGAGTCCGCACATGCCCTCATCGGCCCAACTTACCCCGGATTGGACGGCGATCGGGAGTGTATTGTCCGAAAGCCAGGCCATGCTCGATTCCGTCGCGAAACGTCTGGCGGGGGACGACGCGATTGCGGACATTGGCGGCGCGCTGGACCGCGATTTCCGCAATGCATTTGACGCGCTCGACGGTTTGTACGGTTACTTGACGCTCTTTCGGCCTTCGTCCCATGCGACCTACGATTTGCTGGCATTTGTGCGGCGCATTGGCGCGCACAGGGCGCCAGTGAATGACTCGCTCATGCCTTCAGGCACAACCACGTTTACAGGCGACACCGAGCAGATTGCCCAATGCCTCAAAATGGCTTGGAGTTCCATTTCGCGCGGACGACCGGAATGGATGAGCACGCGCGTATACCTCGAGGGCGCCCGTTCACGAATTGAAATCAGCACCAGCAGCGACACGGAGAGATTTGCGCGATTCACGATTGCCGCTCCTCTTGGCCTATCCGCGGACGAATTCGGGCAGTGCTGGGCCGCGGCGACGCGCGGCGGGCGCATTCGAATCGGCTCGGGCGTGCTGGATGCGTTTGTAAGCGGAGACGCGCAACTCCCCCTGCCTGACCCACGCGCCGCCTCAGTTCTGCCCACAGTCCGAACAATGGTTCGCGCGCTATCTCCATGGCGCGGTGCGATTGGACATTATGAAGACGGGCTGGTAGGGACTGATGACACCCGACACATTTATCAGGCAACAGCGGAGCAGGCGCTCGAGGCAATGCAGCGGCTTCGCCTTATCATCCCGGGCGGACCGATGCCGTAAGGCCATAGCAGCAAACGCGAGGTTGTTCACGACCGCGGTCCATTCATCATGCGGTTGTAATGCTTCAACCCGATGGCTTCTCGTTCCTTGCGACTGGATTTGCAGGAGGAACCGGATAATGTTGTTGTCAAAGTGAAAAACAGGACTTGACGACGATGGGACTCATTCGCGGCTTGGTTCACGTCCCGCATTTCCTGTCAATTCTCTCCAAGAGTTCTTCACCCTACGCCGGCCCGATTCCGATGCACTGTACTAGATGCATCTATCAACCTCTTGACGTGCTCCCCATGCGGTGGTAGTATGGCCCGGTGGGCTGGAATTCCACGATGCCGGGCCTGGCCGGCGCAAGTGAACTCGATATCCCGAATCCAATACTCGGGTGAGGAGGTCGTATGGCGGCGCAGGAGATTTCCGTTCTGCACTTCGACCGGGTCATGAATTACGCGGTGCGGGTCGCCGAGAGGTATAGCCGAAGTCTTTCCCTTGTTTGCATCGCGTCCGGCAATGGTCCGGTGTCCTACCGCAAATGCCTCGAAGGGCGGACCCGGGAGAGCGACGAAATCCAGGTGTTCCGGGATTCGGCGGCGATTTTGATGGGCGAGACCGACCGGGCGGGGGCGCTCAAGGCCGTGGACCGGTTACGCAGAACATGCGGACGCGACGTGGACATTCGGTTCAGTGTGGCAAGTTATCCCGAGGACGGAGAGGCCGCCGCCGCCATCTTCACGAAGGCGAGCCGCCGCCTCGATCATGCACGGAGCGGCGGACCGGGAACCGTTGTTTCCGAAGGCTGATCGCCCGGCAACGAGATGGGCTGGCGGCGTGTTTATGACCGCCAGCCCACGGTAAGAAACGTTACCCCCGCCATGCGCCCGGACACGACCCTTGTTACGCCCCGCTTGCGCTCACGACCAACCACTTGTCGCCTTCTTTTTTGAACGTCAGCGACAACGAAATTGAACCCATCGGGCCGGACAAGGTAATCGGATTGGCGACCGCCTGATCGCCCGTGATCACGATTTGCGTCGAGGTCGTGTCCACCTGCGCGTTGTCGAGGTACCCCTGCGAGATCGCGCCACCGATAAACTCCCGCATCTGCGCCTTGGTGCGGCCCTCGCCGTCCGAGTAGTTCTCCGAGTACGCCGCGAGAATCTTGTCCACGTTCTTTTCCAGCAGGCCGGCCCGCCACTCGTTCATGGTCCCCGTGATCAACTCCTGGTCGGTCGGGCCTTTGGGGCCGGTTGCACAGCCCGCTATGCAGATAACGCATGCCAGCCCCACTACGGTCGGATAAATCCATTTCGCTCTCACGTCTTGTCCCCTTTCGCAGTTACAGATTCCGACGATATCCCGCATGCACACCCATGCAGACCCGCACGATGATAATCTCCCGCCACCTGCCCGTCAACTGGCCAATGGGCGCCCTCCGGCCCCGTGCGCACAAAAAAGGGGATTGACAACTCGGGGGGGGGGAGATGCAATAATATATATGGTACCGTAACCGCCCAACGCGCAGGGGAAGATCCCGAGTCGTAGGGTTCTTGAAAGGAGTTATGGTCGATGAACGCTGTGACGCGTTACATCTGCGGTGTGTGCGGGGGACTCGTCCTACTGATCGGGATGCAAGGCCACGCCGAACCCCCGCCGGCTGCTGCTCCTTCTCCTTCTTCCCAATCCACGGACATGGAACTCATCCGAACGATCATCGCGCACAACACCGCCGCCCGCGAGCGAATCTACAGTCTCCCTCTGCGGGTGGAACTCGAGAGTGAAACCACCTACGACCACGATCCCTCCATGGACCCCGCGCCCATTCCCGACCCGGTCCCGAAAGGTCGGCGCATAGACCGAACGGAAAGCGTGAAGATATATGATGGGTCCAGATTCAAGACCGACATGACGAGAATAGTGGAGGTGCCCGAAGCCAATTACCATACCAAACAGGAGACATCCGTTGTTTTCAACGAAGAATACTTGGCCGAAATGTTTACTTTGCCCAAGGGTCGGGACGGGGATTACGAAGTCCTCATCCACGTCTACGAACATCGACCGAACGGGGAAGTGTTGGAAGAAACCCTGAAAGGACTAAGGGGGTGGAAAGAGCCGGACGTGCGAAAGTTCGGGTTCGCTGCGGGAAGCTCGATTAGCCCACCGGACCGGCTCATGGAGTTAGCTACCCCTGCGGATGCGTGGAGCGTGGACGAAATCATGTACGAGGAAGCGCGATTGTTTCGTATCAAGTGTACTGGCGCTCCGGACTCCAAAGGCAAGAGGAACCACTCGCAGTATTGGATTGACCCTGCCAAGGATTTCTTGATTGTGCGCGCTGAGGCTGTCGCGCGAGACGGCTACGATCGAGTGAATATCGATGTCGAACTGATGGAATTGTCGGAAGACATGTGGTTTCCCCACGAGATTAGAGTAGATCACCGGGAGTTCGAAGGCCGCTCCTTTCGACAACATATATGGGTATCGAAGGCGGAGGCAAACGTACGCCCGCCCAAAGATGATTTTTACATCGAGTCGCTGACCTTCAAGCCGAGTAGTACTCGTCTGATCAAGTGCAGTCCGAATGGGAATGTGGTCGAGATGCTGTTTTACGCGGGAGGGTGGGTGCCGCAGGAGTTGGTCCCTCCGGAAGCCAGGCCGAAGCCGCGATTAATTAGAGTAGAACCTGGACAACAAGCTCCATAGTTCACGAAAGGGGGGTCAAAATGAACACAAATCGAAAGGGCCGAATCCGGATAACGGCTTCGATTTTCGCAGGCGTTCTCATTATGTTGCTAATATTGTGTTCCCTCTTATTCTGGGACAATCCGGCGGCAGCGGATGACTGCATACAAAAGTATGGCTGTCAATTCTTGCCCAGTAACTGCCCACCGTGTGCGAAGACACTTTGTGGGTTGCAGTATCGGAACCAGCAAGCGTTTCGGCACTACTTGGCGTATGCACCCGAAGGCATGTACAACTGGTATGGCTATGACGTATCGCTGTGTGCCCAACGCCGGTGGTGCAATCGCTTGATCAACGAGCCATGTCCGGAGGATGAAGCCATGAAAGTTTGTCAGGAGAGCACCGAGCCGTGGGAAGATATGTGGACATACGTCAATTGGCTCGGTATTAACCCATGTCCGGACGACTAAGACGAAGAGTGAATTCTGGCGTAGCTCCGATCGACTGCCAACTCATCGACTGTCGCGGACCCAAGAGGGCTTGACAACCCCCCGGGGGTGCAATACTAGATAAGGTACCGTAACCGCCCGACGCGGAGAGGAACACCCCCACTGTGTAGGGTCTGTGTGGGAGAATCTGGTGCATGAACGCTGTGACACAGAGGATGTGTTACGTGTGTGCGGGTCTGATCGTTCTGTTCACGACGCAAGGCCACGCCGACGCCCCATCACCCGACGTCGCGCCCCCTCCGGCCGAATCCACGGACATGGAACTCATCCGAACGATCATCGCGCACAACACCGCCGCCCGCGAGCGAATCTACAGCCTGCCTCTGCGGGTGCAACTCGAGAGCAAATCTACCTACGACTACGATCCCGCAAAATACGCGGGTCCCATCGCCGACATTGTGCCAAAGGGCCGGCGTATGGATCGATCAGAAAGCGTCAAGATCTACGATGGTCCAAGGTTCAAAAGCCGTGTTGTCAAGACATACAGCGTTTCCGATACAGATTTCCGCAGGGTTCAAGACATTTCTATCATCCTAAATGAAGAATACTTCGCCGAATTATACACTTTTCATGACAAGAACGGTGTTCCATTCATGAGTATCGAAGTAAATGAGCATCGTGCCAACGGAGAAGTGCTTGACGCAACGAACGAAGTTCTCAAAGGATGGAAAGAACCGGACGTGCGAAAGTTTGGGTTCGGAATAGGAGGCGCCAGGACACTGCAAAAACTATTGGAATCTCATCCTGACAAAACTACGTGGACTGCGGATGATTTGACGCCTGGCCTTTCGATGTTGAAGCTTACCTATCTCGGACCGCCCGACTCACAATCGCGCAGGGCAAAGGGACAATTCTGGTTGGATCCAGCAAAGGATTTTCTCGTTGTGCGGGCTGATCTAGTGGCCCGAGAAGGCTATGACCGCGAGAACTATAAATCGGCTCGCCGTCATTGTCGCGGAGGCGTTGGTAGCGCAGCCCGGTTTCGGGGACAGCGAAACTGAGCGTCTCGAACCCGTTCTCGCCGAGGTTCCTGAACAGGGTCAAGTGTCGCCTGCGCGGATCATGAAAACTGCCCACTACCAGATCCGGCGCCTTCAAAGCGTCGATGTTGGCGGCCACGACGGCGTATGGTGCGAACCCCGCGCGTAACGGCGGCTTCGCTTCATAGACCAGCACGCCGCGGGACTCGAGCAGTGACAGCTCGTCGTTGGCCGGCCTCTCTTCGCGCGGGCTTGTCATCGATCCACGATCGGCCGTCACAATCTCGGGAATCCCGTCACCATTGAGATCTTCCGCAACGATGGCGCAGGGATTTGGGCCGACTTGAAACCATTTCGGGTGCCGGGTGAATACGTCGGCGACGGTCCGAGGAGAAGCGGCGACGGCGATCGCGAACAGTCCGGCCGTCAAACATAGTAGTCTCATCGAAGGGTCGCGCCCTTCCCGACGCCATGCGAACAAAACTCGACGGCGAGTCGTATGGCGGCGCACAGGCTGTGTTCGCGCGCTCGACCTGTCCACGCGATGTCATATGCGGTCCCGTGGTCGACCGACGTCCTTACGATGGGAATCCCCAGGGTCACGTTCACTCCTTCGTCCATGGCGATAAGTTTCAGCGGAATATGTCCCTGATCGTGATACATGGCGACTACCAAATCGAACTCGCCCTCGCGCATTCTGCGAAAGACGGTATCCGGCGGATAAGGACCGGAGCAATCGATACCTTCCGCTCGACACCTTCTTACCGCCGGCGCGATCTCAAGGCTTTCGTCGTCGCCAAGCAGGCCGTTTTCTCCGGCGTGCGGATTGAGGCCCGCCACGGCGATGCGGCGCGAACCCAAGTGTAGTTGCGTCAGCGCATCGTGTGCGACGCGGATGGTCATTGCGATTCGGTCCGCGTGTACCAGCCGAAGCGCATCGGCCAGCGAGCAGTGCGATGAGATGTGGACAATCCGCATCGCTCCGGCGAACAGCGACATGCGGTAATCCGGTGCGCGGGTCAAACGCGCGATGATCTCGGTGTGGCCGATTTCGGTGCAGCCGGCAAGCCGCAGTCCCTCCTTATTGATTGGACAGGTCACTACCGCATCCACATGGCCTTCCATCGCCGCCTGAACCGCATGTTCCAACCACGTTACGGCACAACGTCCTGCCGACGCGGCGACACGTCCCGGCGTGATTGGCGGCTCGGGGACGTTTGCATCGTAAAGCGCAATGCCCTGTGTGCACGGAAGTTTCGCGTCGAGGGAAGCGATCGACATCGGACGAGGGCAGGACGGCGCGTAGCGTCGCGCGCGATCGAATGCGCCCGCACTGCCGAAGACCACGGGATCGCATGCGTCGCGAAGTTCGGATTGCGCCAACGCTTTTGTCAGAATCTCCGGGCCGATTCCATTCACATCGCCCATGGTGATCGCGATACGCGGTTTCTTTTGGTTTTCGCGGTTCACATCGTCCTCGCGTTTCATATTTTGATGAGGCAACATATGCGAGATAGCATACGCGCGCAGTCAAAGAATCTCCAAACAATGGAGCGGCAAGAGCATCCGAAAAATTATTTTTTGCTTGCGCAGATTGGGGGCGAATGCTATACTACGGATGCCTCAAGTCGGAGCAGCCCTAAGCGGAGGAGGGTGCAGGAAGCTTCGTCTTTCTTTTCTGTGTGGGGACGGCGTGAGGCAATCTTCTACCAGCTTCATTCTAATCACGGCGGGTAAAGTGTGTCTGCGCTCGGAGGTTCGTGCGCTTTGATTGTAATGGTCGCCATGCAGACTCGTGTCAGCGGAGGGCGTGTCGCCCCCCAAAACTCCTTGAATCCACACCGTATCTTCATCCGCCCGTCGTCATGGAGACATGCGGAGTGCCGGGCGAAGACACGAGGAGGCCCGCGTTGTCGTCGTGCGCGACGGGAGCGTTCAGGCGGGAGCGGGAAAGGAGCCTGCATGGATTGACGGGCAGGCGGACGCGA
>BTUX01000086.1:0-17026 GCA_045863315.1 Candidatus Hydrogenedentota bacterium
AACACCTCCGTTTACAACAGAAGACTGGGGTAAAGCAAAAATCCCCCATCCCGAAACACCTTGTCGCTAAAGGGCATGCGTGATTTCGCAATCGCCTCTGAGTATGCATTTGTTGACGGGCTGGCCATTCACTAGAGTCGAATTGCTGCTGCCGAGGTCATTGAGGTGGACTTCTCCGTCGGCCAGTAGGATTTCGCAGTGCTTGCGCGAAACCAGGCTGTCGGAAATCGAGATGTCGCAGTTCCGTCCTCTACCGATAAGAAGGGGGCGCTCGGTGATTGGCCAGGACGCTCCACTGCCAAATCCGGCTCTTGCGACTAGATGCATCATTTACGTTTCCCCGCATCCACCAGCAGCGGCAAGGGGCGAAAAGCGTCCTACCATTGCCGCATCATCACCAATCACTTGCTCCGACGATGCCGTGGCGACCCAAGCGAAAATAGTATATAGGAGGAGCATTCCGAAGGCGAACACGCGGAAAACCAAGTCCTGCACGCGAGGGAGGGCCGCTCGTTATGGGTCAGCGAGTTATAGGCCTGCGGACGCAGGCGCGATTCAGACCCCGTCTGACCCGATCGTGGCTTTCGTGGCGCCGGTCGTAATCCCACCGTCGACGAGCAAGGTTTGCCCTGTGATGTAGGCGCTTGCATCGGAGGCCAGAAACACGATCGCGCCTTCCAGGTCGCCCGGCAACCCTGGCCGTTTGAGAGGGATCCGGTCGCAAAGGTATCGCACCCACTCCTCGTTGTCGTACAAGACCGCGTTCTGTGCCGTCTTGAACCAGCCGGGCGCCAAGCAGTTCACGGTGATCCCGTATACGCCCCAATCGTCGGCGAGGCTCATCGTGAGCTGTTTGGTTCCCCCGCGACTGGCGCAGTAGGGCGCGAGGCCGGCATAACCGAAGACGCTGGTGACCGATCCGATGTTAATCACCCTGCCGTACCTGCGGGGTATCATACTTCTCGCGGCGACGGCCTGGGCTACGAAAAACGACCCGCGGAGGTTCGTGTCGAGGACGAGGTTCCAGTCCTCCCACAAAACTTGGACGGCCCGTTTCCGGACGTTGCACCCGGCGTTGTTTACGAGAATGTCGATCTTGCCCAACGCGAGGAGCGCGGCGTCGGCCATCCTCTGGATGGAGTCGTAGTCGCAGACGTCGAGGAGCAGCGGCACACACTTGCGGCCCATGCCGATAATCTCGTGCTGTACCTCCGCGAGGCGTTCCTGCGAGCGACTTGTCACGACCAGGTCGGCGCCCGCCCTAGCCAGCGCCCGGGCCATGTAGAGACCCAGCCCTCGGCTTGCCCCGGTTACCAGGGCAATTTTGCCATTGAGATCGTAAGGAGAAGAACTCATCATGCATCCTGTCCGGGTTTGAGGACGACCTTCAGCAGGCCCGGTTCACGGTTGTACAGCCGGTCAAACCAGTGCGGACCTTCGGTAAGCGGAGCGGTCGCGGAGATCAACAGACCTACCTGGATGTTGCCTCGTTTCATCAGTTCCATGCTCAAGGGATACTCGCCGGCAGACGCACAGGAGCCGACCAGATGCAGTTCACGGGTAACCACGGTCTGAAGCGCCAGATTGACATGAGACGCAACGTTGCCTACCAGCACCACGCTGCCGCCCTTGCTCGCTGATGAAACGGCCATCGTGAACGTTTCGTGTAGACCCACCGCCTCGAAGACGGCCTGCGCGCCGCTGCCGTTTGTGAGGACTCGAATATGATCGATGACGTCGATTTGCGAGGGATTGAGGGCCTGCGAGGCGCCCAATCGACCGGCCAGCTCCAGTCGTGAACTGTCAATATCTACGACGAATACGTGTCGGCAGCCAGCGTTCCGCAGCGCCTGCAGAATGAGCAGTCCGATGACGCCCGCACCGATGACTACCGCGGTTTGCGGGGGACTCGTGGACAATCGGCGGACCGCATGGACGGCGACCGACACCGGCTCGACCAAGGCGGCATGTTCCGCCGGCAACTCGTCCGGCACGCGATACAGGATGTGCTTCGGAACGGACACGTACTCGCACATGGCGCCGTGCTGCCGGTAATCCTCGCAGGAAACGCCCAAGACCCGCCTGCGATCGCAGAGATTGATCTGTCCACTCTTGCAGTAGGCGCACTCGCCGCACGAAACGGTCGAGTCGAATGTGACCCGGTCCCCTATCCCCCATTCCCGTGCGTCGGTGCCGACCGCCACGATCTCGCCACTGGCTTCGTGCCCCATGATGATCGGGGGGCGGCGACGCCCCGTGGAGCCGTCCATGCCGTGCACGTCGCTTCCGCAGATTCCGCAAGCCCGTACCGCGACCACCACGTCGCGAGGGCCCGGCGTTGGGTCCGGAACGTGTTCCAGGACAAGCTGACGGCAGGCTTTGAGCACGAGGGCGTTCATGTGAGTTTTTGGATGGTTTCCCGGACAACATTTGGGATTTGAACGATGCAGAAGTAACCGAAGACAACGAAGGCCAGCGCCAGCCCGAACGCGAGGGTTTTGTGCGCGCGGATGATGGGGCGCACTTCTTCGGCGAAAAACGTTGGCATGACGTAATAGAGGCCGAGTCCGACGGCGAATGCCTGCAATGGCGTGAGCAGCAGACCATCGAGCAACGCGCCCAATTGGACGAGAATCACGGGCTTCAGCCCAAGCCAATAGACGATCACCATGTTGGACAGTGCGTACAGAGTGAGGATACTGCGGAACTGGGTTTTCCACGACCATCGGGAGACGGCCGGAAACAGGACGCGAGCGCAGTCCGCGAGGAGCCGGGGCCACCCTGCAAACTGGCCGAGCATCGTGCTGAGCATGGCGGCCAGTCCGGCGATCAGGAAGAGGTAGGCGCCGGTTTCGCCCCACCGTTGGCCGAATATCAGCGAGAGGGTGGTGGCGACCTCCTCTCCGTCTGGAGCGATCTTCATCGGCCTCAACACACCGCTGCCTGCAATCATGAAGGCGGAGGTGACACTGACCCCGATAATCAAGGCAACAGTCGCGTCCACGGTTACCATGCGTCGCCAGGCCAATACACATTGGGCCTCCTCGGGGCTTACAGTTCGGAGACGCGCCTTGTCGAGTGGAGCGCCGTAACCGCGGTTGTGGGCCATACCGTAGCCGGCGCCGAGCACCCAGTATGTATACCACACCTGGCTGGCGAATCCGCCGGCCGCCCAGCCCAGGAGCGGCACAATTTCCGACCATGACGACCGCTCGATCGAGGAACCGGCATGCATCCAGTCGGGCATAGCCGGCGTCGGAAAGGGTATCAAACCGCGAACGACCGCGGAAATGCCGGGCCATGTTTCGTATGCGACCAGGAAAGTACCGACGATGATCAAGAGAACGAGAAGCGCCATCACACGCTTCAGGGGCTCGAAGAGCCCGCTCCACGTGAGGGCGATCACAAGGATCAGCGCTAACCAACCGAGTTGGTACTGCGGCAATGGCACAAGGCGCGATGCGAAGGCCCCTGCCGCAGTAGCCAAGGCGGCTGTGGAGACCGCGCTGGAACACAGTTGGCCGATAAAGACAGGCCAGACGACCCAATTGCGCGGACCGGGGTCCTGCTGAGCATGTCGATCATGCCTTCGCCGGTGGTGACGGTGTAGTGCGCTCCGGCAAGGCCGATCCAGTATTTCGCGAAGATGGCCAGAAACGGAGCCCACAAGATGGCCACTCCGAAGATGGCGCCGTTTCGCGTCGCCAAAATGACCTCGCCCGATCCGATGTATTCACCACACCATACCAGCCCCGGGCCAATCATCATTATGGCGGCTAGTCCGCGCGGCGGCGCGGGAATTGCATCGTGATCGTTCTTTGGCTTCTCGTTCATTGATGCCCCTTGCAGGTCCCCCCTTTTCTCCGGCTACCGCGCGTTCGCCGGCGTCGGGCTGGATTTCGGGTACTATGCGAAACGCAAACCGCCGTTTGTCAAGCGCAATGGGTGCGAGAACATGCGATTTCGGCGGTCAGGAGAGCGCTTTAACCGCGGCCAGCACTTCTTCCGCGTGTCCCTCGGGTTTCACCTTCGGCCATACTTTGGCGATTCGCCCGTCGCCGTCGATCAGAAAAGTCGCCCGCTGCACGCCCATATACTTCTTGCCGTACATACTCTTTTGGACCCAGACTCCGTATCGTTCGGCGGCCTCGTGGGAAGTGTCGGCCAGGAGCGTGAACTTCAGCCCGTACTTATCGGAGAACCGGCAGTGCGATTCGACGCTGTCTGGGCTTATGCCCACTACGACAGCGCCGGCCTTATCAAAGGCTTTCAAGTGTGCCCGAAACTCTTTCGCCTCGACGGTACAGCCGGGCGTGTCGTCTTTGGGATAGAAGTACAAGACGACGGGTTTTCCCTTGAAATCGGACAACTTCACGGTCCCGCCTGTTGATGCCTTCAGCGCGATGTCCGGCGCTTTCGCACCCTCGGCGGGAATTGGACGGCTTGCTTTGCTCATCTCGAGTTTCCTCCTCCCGTTCCATAGGTCGCCCGCAGCCTGATCGCAGTGCGGGCTGTAATCGCGACTAGCCCGGATTTTTCACACCCACGGGCGTTGGAGGATACAACATGGTACAGTGCGCACCGTTATGCATCCTCACCGCGCGGCACGGCAGAACAGATGGTGGGTGTGAAAAATCCTCACCAAAATCACTCCCATGCTTTCTCCAGAGCATTTCTCGCCAGTCCCCCCCCCGTCAACGGGGGCGACTGGTAAGAAATGCGGACTAGCGTATCGCATCGCGGCGTCCGGCATCGACTTGCGCCGCGGACCATTGCTGGACTATGTTTCTAACCGTCATGTTCCACCACTCGCCGTTTGCTGCGGCGACGCGCTCAGGAGTAAGGAGTTTGGACGCGCCAGACGTACGCGAAACCGTCGCGAGCATTAGTCGGCTACCGACGCTCCCCACGGTGCTAGGCCAGATTCTGGATGCCATATCAGATCCGGATTCGTCGGCCCTCGATTTGGGAAGGCACATTGCCGCGGACCAGAGCCTTTCCGCAACGCTGCTTCGGCAAGTCAATTCCGCGTACTACGGATTTTACCGCAAAATCACGAACGTGACCGACGCGATTGTGATCCTCGGTTACCGCGAAGTGCAGAACCTCGTATTGGCGGCATCGGCGTTCCGCTCGTTCCCAAAGGGCCGGTCGCCGTACGACCGCAATCAGCTCTGGCGCCATAGTCTGGCGACGGCCATCGGCGCGGAACGACTGGTCAAGAAGCTGAACCTAACGCTTGATGGCAGCTTCTTCAGCGCCGGACTTTTGCACGATATCGGAAAGGTGGCACTGGACAGCGTATATCCCGACAACTTTCAGGAGGCGGTGAAGCTGGCAGTGGATCGAAACAAACCGCTGTGGGAAGTTGAGCCGGAAATCTTCGGCCTGGATCACGCCGAGATCGGCGGGGTGCTGGCGGAACATTGGAACTTGCCCCCCGTACTCGCTGAGGCGCTGCGAAAGCACCACCAACCGGACACCGCATTGCTTGCGCCAGACCTGACCCATGTGACCGCGTTGGCGAACCACCTCACCTACGAATCGGGTCTTGGGGAAGCGAGCAATCCCGGCGCCCATGTCTTTCCTGTGTCCTCAGCCAAACACGTCAGCGCCAGTGTCGATATATGCCGATATATCGTCACAGAACTGCAAGGGGCGACCGATCGCATTGATGCGATGTTAGGGGCGGTCGCGGAGCGCTGAATCCGCCGGGCCGGCGCCGATTTCATTTCTTCGAGTGGGAATTATCGGACGGGTCGGACAAGTCGGGAAGAGCGATTTCGGATGGATTGGGCGGATCCCGAGTGGAAGAATGGACACCAAAAAACGGATACCAATTTGAATGACCGGTGTGGCTTTCGTACACTAGGTGGGTTTTGTATCCGGGGGACTCAGGATTATTGCGCACGGATCATGAACCGCAACCTGTACCATACGTGGGCAATCTCATTGCCCGCGGCGTGCATACGTAACGCACACAGAAGGAGTTCGTCCAAGAATGGCTAAGAAACACGTTTATTTCTTCGGCGGAGGCAAGGCGGAAGGCCGCGGCGACATGAAAGAGTTGCTCGGTGGCAAGGGGGCCAACCTTGCCGAAATGTCGCAACTGGGGATTCCGGTCCCGGCTGGATTTACGATTACGACGGAGATGTGTACGGAATACTACAAACACCGAGGACATCTTCCCAAAGAATTGACGAAAGAAGTTGAGAAGGCGCTGGCACGAGTCGAGAAGGTCATGGGCAAGAAGTTTGACGATCCGAGGAACCCGTTGCTGTTGTCGGTGCGATCGGGGGCGCGGATGTCGATGCCCGGCATGATGGACACGGTATTGAACATCGGGCTGTGCGCCAGGACGATTCCGGGCCTGATCGCGAAGAGCAAAGACGAGCGGTTTGTGTATGACGCGTACCGGCGGCTGATCATGATGTACGCGGACGTAGTCATGGAGAAGGCCGCGGGTGTCGAGCCGAAAGACGGCCACTCCGTGCGGGAGGTGCTCGAACACGCGATGGACGCGAAAAAAAAGGAACGGGGCGTCACCGAGGACACCGATTTGACGGCGGATGACCTGCGCGAATTGGCCGAGCAATTCAAGCGAATTGTGAAGGAGCGTCTGGGAAAGCCGTTCCCGGACAACGCGCACGATCAGCTCTGGGGCGGCATCAAGGCGGTGTTTCAGTCATGGAATGGGAAGCGGGCGATTTCGTATCGGCGCATCGAGGGCATACCCGATCATTGGGGCACGGCGGTGAACGTGCAGGCGATGGTATTTGGAAACATGGGCGAAGGATCGGCGACCGGTGTGGCGTTCACGCGTGACCCGGCCACGGGCGAGAACAAGTTTTACGGCGAGTGGCTGGTGAACGCGCAAGGCGAGGACGTGGTGGCGGGCATTCGCACCCCCTCCCCTATCAACAAGGCGACGAAAACGGAACACACCGCGGAGCACGCCTCGCTCGAAGAGGAAATGCCGAAGGCGTACAAGAAGCTGTTCGCGATTCGGAACAAACTCGAGAAGCATTATCGCGACATGCAGGACATCGAGTTTACGATCGAGAATGGCGAACTGTGGATGCTGCAAACGCGCACGGGTAAACGGACGGGCACCGCGGCGGTGCGAATGGCCGTCGAAATGTGCGAAGAGAAATTGATCGACAAGAAGACGGCGATCCGCCGCGTAAAACCTGAGCAGTTGGATGAATTGCTCCACCCCATGCTTGACCCGGAAGCGGAAAAGAAAGCCACGGTCCTTGCGAAGGGGCTTCCCGCAGGGCCGGGAGGTGGGGTGGGCCAGATCACGTTTACAGCGGACGATGCCGAGGCGTGGTCGAAGCAAGGCAGGAAAGTCATTCTGGTGCGGAACGAGACCTCACCGGAAGACGTTCACGGGATGCACGTGGCGGAGGCGATCCTGACGGCCAAGGGCGGCATGACCAGTCATGCCGCGCTGGTCGCGCGCGGCTGGGGTAAGTGCTGTATCGTGGGGTGTTCGGCACTGAGTATTGATTCGCAAAACAAGGTGCTTCGGGTGGACGGTCGCGCCCTATATGAGGGGGACTGGATTTCGATGAACGGCTCGACCGGCAACGTGTACGCCGACCAGGTGGGGGTGTTGCCGGCCCAACCGGAACGGAACAAGTGGTACAAGAAGCTCATGCAGTGGGCGGACGAGACACGCCAGATTAACGTACGCGCCAATGCGGAACGCCCGGAGGACGCCGAGCAGGCGGTGGCATTCGGCGCCGAGGGGATTGGGCTCGCGCGTACCGAACACATGTTTTTCCAGCCTGAGCGCATTATCCACATGCGCGAGATGATCTTGGCCGAAACGGAGGAAGCGCGGCGCAACGCCGTCATGAAACTGTTGCCGTACCAGAAGGCGGACTTCCTTGGAATTCTGAAAGCGATGCGCGGCAAGCCCGTTACCATACGCTTGCTCGACCCGCCCCTGCACGAGTTCGTGACTTTGACGGACGGGCAGATTCGCGAGTTGTCTGCGCAGATCGGCGTCACGGTCGACAAGATTAAAGCGAGGATTAAGCAACTGCACGAGTTAAACCCCATGCTTGGCCATCGAGGCTGCCGGCTGGGCATCGCGTATCCGGAGATCACGGAAATGCAGGCCCGGGCCATACTCGAGGCGACTGCGGAACTGATGAAGCAGAGAATTAAGGTGTATCCGGAGATCATGATTCCGCTAGTCGGACATGAAAACGAGTTCAACAATCAGGAACTGATTGTACGGCGCGTAGCTGCCGAGGTGGAGAAACAATACAAGGTCAAACTGGATTACCTCGTGGGAACGATGATCGAGATCCCGCGCGCGGCGCTGGTTGCCGACAAGATAGCGCGGCGCGCCGAGTTCTTCAGTTTCGGCACAAACGATCTCACTCAGATGGGGTTCGGCTTCTCGCGTGACGACATCGGAGGGTTCCTACCTTCCTACCTTGAAAAAGGAATCCTGCCGGTAGACCCTTTCCAGACCATCGATCAGGAAGGAATCGGACAACTCATTGCCATGGGAATTGAACGCGGCCGCAAGGCGCGCCCGGCATTGAAAGTGGGAATTTGCGGCGAACACGGAGGCGAACCGAACTCGGTGAAGTTCTGCCACCGCGTCGGAATGAACTACGTGAGTTGCAGCCCGTTCCGGGTGCCGATTGCGCGTTTTGCGGCGGCGCAGGCCGCCATTGAGACGCCGCGCAAAGACGGGAAGTCAACCGCCAAAGCCAAAAAGAAGAAATAGCGAGTTCGGCACCATTTGGACTTCAATCGGGGCGCCCCCTCGGGGCGCCTCGATTTCCTTTAATTTTCAGATACGATCGCAACCGATGCTCGCGCCCGCGCAACACCGAGCAACTCGTCCAACGATTCGACCGAATAGTCCTCCTGGAATTGGGCATCCGTATAGCCCGCATTTCTCACCAGTCGCTCCCCATTACGGGAGCGACTGGTGAGAAATTCTCAGGAGATAGCAGAGAAGTCAATCGGGTGAGGATTTTTCACACCAACAGCCCGTTTTCCCTGTCGCTGCATAAAGGTATGTGCCGCACGAAGTGGTATCCATCATTGCCCGCGGGCGTGAAAAATCCGGGATAGGCGCGGACATCTCCCGTAACCGTGAGGAACAATGCTTGATCTGAGATCGGGGGTGACTGGCGGGAAAGGCGCTGGAGACCGCATGGGAGCAAATCCGGGATAGGCCATGTTCGGCAAAAAGGGGGCGATGACGTTCACACGCTCACTCCATCGCCGAGGGTGAGCGCATGCAGGTTGGACCTGTAAGGATCGAAGCATCGGACGACGACAACCGTTGGTTTGACACGCGGACGCTCCATGTCTGTCAGTCCGCCATAAGAAAGTACAGCCGCTGAAAGAAAGTAGGCGTACTCCCTCAGTGCCCAAGGTTAACTCTTTTCGGGCGCATGCGACGGACCACGCCCCACTTTGCTTTGAAACGTCTTGACGCGGTCCTCGATCATGCGATCGGCGATGCGAAGCACTTCGCCGGTCAGCCAACGGTACGTGTGCGTACCTTCGGTGTAGTCAGCGGGTCCGCAGAAATCGACGCGCCCGTTCCGTTGGAGGGACCATGCCTGTTCGAAATCGCGTTCCGAGGTTCCGTACACAGCGCAGGTAAGACCGCCGTGCTTTTTGACAACGGAGAACGATGGAATGTCGCTGGGACCGTCGGCGACGTAGATCATGTTCTTGAAGGGGACGCGCCGCTCGTCTTCGGGTATGGTGTCGTTGACTGTAATGGACGGCTCCTTGTTGACGCCCTTGTTGATTTCGAACAGCGCCCGCGTCTTGGTGGTGTTGTCCAGAAAACCGGCGATTTGGCTGATTGGGCCGGACGGTGGCCTGCCGGCGCGATCGTAGCCGGGCGAGGCAGGTTCCTCAATGAACTCGGACGCCCAAATGCCATCGAGGTAGGGAGCGATTCCGCAGCCGCGGACCATCTCCGCAAGGCCGGTGCTGACCACGTAGTGTTCGAGGCGGAGGTCATGTTCTTTGAAGCGCGGGGCGTCAAGGATTGCGCGCAGTTTGGGAAGTAGCGCGGGAATCCCCGGAAAAAACTGGATGGAAGCACCGAGATCGCGGAGCTTGGCATTGGTCAGGCCGGGCATGCGGCCGGCCCGGACGTAGGAAAGCAGATGTCCGAGGTAGCATGTGTCCCGCTGTACGTTGATTCCCGACCGCTTATAATAGGACGGCAGTGCGTTGACCTCGCCCCAGAATGTGTTCTCGTCTACGTCGTAGGCATCAAACAGCGGCTTTTGCATGTAGTGCGGCGACAACGTTTGGTCAAAATCCCAAACTACGGCGATCACATTCTGAAGAAACAATCCCTTCTCTGGCACGGCCTGCCGAACTCCTGCGGTTCACGTGCTCATAACGATAACAAGGCGGAGACAGTCGGGCAAGTTGTGCGAGCGGGTTGCCGCGCTCGGATCGCGTTGTTATACTCGCGTCGCTTAACGAGCTGCACGCAGTTTGAATCTCCGAAAGTAGGGTGAGCAGGGGGCTTTGTACGTTTGGCGGCAACAGAGGATGTGAAGAACGGGGAAGGTCCGCTCGCGGTGCGCAAAGCCGCCGCGCGCCGCTTCGCCGGTTGGTCGTTGGTGACCCTCCTTCTGATTCTCGCGTTGATTTGTTTGGCGTTCACGTGCGCCGCTTCCCTCCTGTTGCTCGTTTTTTTCGTGCTGTCGGAGGAAGGTGGGAACGCTTGGTTTTTGACCAAGCTGATCGTCAAATGTGGCGGATCCGGGCTCCTTGCGTCCGCGTTGGCGATCACGGTATGCAAACGCTCTCAAGCCCGTCCGTCCCTCGAGTTGCGGGGCAGCCAGGTATCCGTAACGACTCCGTGGCTTCACCGGCTCGCACTGGCTGGCGCGATCCTTCTCTTCCTTGGGTTGTGCTTCCCGAATCTTGGACGCTATCCAAAGCTCGAGCCAGATGAATCTCACCATCTCATAGTCGCGCGAAACCTTGCGGAAAGCGGTGCCTATGCCTCCGGCCACGTCGACACGGGATTCAGATGGTTTGACGACTACGATTCCGTCGGCCCAACCGTGATCGTTCCCGTGGCGGCAGCGTTTAAGATTGCGGGCATCGGTCTGCCGCAGGGCCGGTTTGTTATGGCGGGGTGGTTTCTTCTGCTTGCTGTCCTTGTTTGGCTTTTCATGCGTGGCGTATTCGGCAAATTCGAGTCCGTTGTGGCGGCGGCATGGCTGATGACAGCGACGGGGTCAGTCTATCTATCGCGGACGTTGTACGGCGAGGCGCCGGCGCTCGCGTTGTTTGTTGCGGCCTTGCTTTGTTGGCGCCGGGCGATCGCTAGCGATCGGAGCGCGATCTGGGGAACGGCGGCGGGGGTCCTCTTCGGTCTCTCGGTGGTTAGCAAACTCTTCATGATTCTGGCGGTATGGCCCTTAGTCGGCGCACTCATCTACGACCGGGTCTCATTCAGGCGGATTCGAACGGTCACCCTGATCGCGCCGGCCGCTGGGGCCATTCTTCCGGTCGGTGCATGGCTGTTAGTCACGTCCGCGTATGGGCCCAGCGCGGACGGGGCGACGGCCGGATTGGTAAGCATGTATCAGCACAACCTGATGTTCGGGCTTCGCTCGGCGAAGGACGGTTTGGGTTGGCTGTTTCAAGAACCGCTAAAGGTATCATTTTATCTCGTTGGGGTGATTGCGTGCGTTCCCGCCATCGCGTGCATGCGTTATGACCCGCCGGCGGTGGCGCTGTTGCTGTTCGGCGCATTCAACTTGTATTGGTGGATTTTCTTTACGCCCGGCACAACTCCCCGCTATGTCTGGTACAGTCTCGCCATCGGAGCCGTGTTTACCGGCAGATTCCTCTGTCTCATGCTTAAAGTTTCTTTATTGAGACGCCTGACTGACTTTGATCGCCGGCCCCGGATCATTGCCGTGCCGGCCGCGCTTTGCATACTCGGTTCGGGGTTTCTCACGGCACTCAACGTAGGGAAGAGCGTTTGGTTGGACGACGACATGCGGGACGATCGAGCGCTGGCGGCGTGGGTCCGAGAACTTCCACGCGAGGCGCGGATAATCACTACGGACTTTACGGTGGAACGCGCCATGCGCTTTCTGACAGGACGACGCATCGACCGAGTTCAGCCCTCATCGGATCTCGGCGATGCGAGCGCCATGATTTTCGATACCGTGCTTCGGGAAGACCTCGTGGACAAACTCTCCCCTTTCGAAACGTTGGGGCGATATGGGGCAAAACGAATCAAAACGGGTACGGGCGAATAGTCATGCAAGGCAAGTATTCAGTCTCCATTTTCTACCCCTGTTATAACGATTGGGGAACTATCGCGAGCATGGTCTTGTTGTCGCTGCGGACGGCGGAACGGCTGGAGTTGGATTACGACCTCACCATCGTGGACGACGGGAGCGGTCCGCACACGCAGGACATCCTGGACGAGATCGAACGGAGGTTTCCGACGGTACGAATTCTGCGCCACAAACGAAACCTCGGATACGGGGGCGCGCTGCGATCGGGGTTTGCGGCGTCGACAAAGGAGTGGATATTTTATACCGATGGCGACGCACAATACGACGTCCGCGAGTTGGCCCTGTTGCTGGAGAAGGCCGGACCCGACGTGGATATCGTCCAGGGATATAAGATTCACCGCCACGACCCCTTGCACCGCATTATTATCGGGCGAATCTACCATCATATCGTGAAACTCTTGTTCGGACTGAAGATCCGCGACACCGACTGCGATTTCCGGTTGATTCGGCGCAGCGTGTTTGATCGCGTCAAACTTAAGCACGACAGCGGCGTGATTTGCGCGGAGATGATGATGCGGATTACACGAGAGGGCTTCCGCGTTGTCGAGACGCCGGTCCATCACCACCAACGCGCTCACGGCAAATCCCAGTTCTTCAACTTTCCCCGTTTATTCCGCGTGGCGGTCAACTTGAGCGGACTTTGGTTTGAAGAGGTGCTTCTGTACAAATTGCGAGGCGGAAAGGCGAAGGAATGATTCAATTCGGCGATCTGGCCCTTCAGGTCAAGAGCATTGAAGGCGAGATTCGATCCGTCGTCGACCGCGTTCTCGCGCGAGGGTGGTTTATTCTGGGCGAAGAGACGCGACAGTTTGAGGAGGAGTTTGCCGCGTACCTCGGCGCACGCTTTGCGGTCGGCGTTGCATCGGGGACCGACGCCATTCATCTCGCCCTAAGGGCCGTAGGCGTTCGGCCCGGCGACGAAGTCATCACGGTAGCCAATACCTGTGTGCCGACGGTATGCGGAATCATCGCGTCGGGCGCGACACCGCGGTTAGTCGATATTGACGCCGGCACCATGTCCATGGACATACGGAATCTTGAAAGCGCAATCACGCTACACACCCGGGCGATTGTGCCGGTCCATCTCTATGGGCATCCCTGTCACATGGATCCTATCCTGGCGATCGCGAGACGACATGGACTCAAAGTGGTTGAGGATTGTGCGCAGGCGCATGGGTCCGTGTACAAGGGTAGAAAGTGTGGCACCTTCGGCGACGCGGCCGCTTTCAGCTTTTATCCTAGCAAGAATCTGGGGGCGTTCGGAGACGGAGGGGCGGTCGTCACAAGCGATCCGGAAGTGGCGCGGCAGGCGCGCCTGTTGCGCAATTATGGTGAAGAACGACGTTACTACCATACTTCTCCGGGCTTTAACAGCAGGCTGGATGAAATACAGTCCGCGGTATTGCGGGTGAAACTACGGTATCTTGACGCGTGGAATGTAGCGCGGCGCGAACGGGCGGCCGCGTACGCGAGGGCCTTGTCCGAGTGCGCGCACCTGCGCCTGCCCGACGAAGCCGAGTACGCCGAATCGAATTACCACTTGTTCGTGGTCCGCAGCACAGAGCGCGACGCGATCCGGGAGCATCTGCGCAAGAACGAAATCGTTACGCTCATCCACTATCCGATTCCGATTCATCTGCAGGAAGCGTACAAGCACATGGGCTACCGTGAAGGTGATTTTCCTGATAGCGAACGCGCTTGCGGCGAGGTGTTAAGCCTACCCCTGTACCCCGAGTTACCCTTGTCGGCGATCGAAAGAATCGCGGATTGCATCAACGAATTCAGGCCGTGAATCGCAACGAATACGCCATCATGTATCGGGTTGAAGACCGGCACTGGTGGTACACCGGGCTGCGCGGCATAGTGGGCTTGGCCTGGAGCAGACACATTCCGGCCGGGGCGAGGATCTTGGACGTCGGTTGTGGGACGGGGGCAAACCTTGCCGCGTTTCGTCGGAAAGGCGAGTTGTTTGGGATTGATTTTTCTCCTGACGCAATTCGTCTATGTCGATTGCGCATGGAAACGAAAACGGCGGTCGCTACCGCAATCGCACTGCCTTTTGTAGACGAGTCGTTCGACGCGGTTCTTTCCTGCGATGTGCTGTGTCATCGCTCGATTATCGACAAGAAGGCGCCGCTGCGTGAAATGTACCGAATCTTGAGACCCGGCGGAATCGCGGTCGTGAATCTGCCTGCATACCAATGGCTTTACTCATCGCATGACCGATTTGTTCATACAGACCGTCGGTTCACCAGTAAGGAAGTCCGCGATTTACTGAATGCGACCGGCTTTACAGCTGTTTACAGCAGTTATTGGAATACGCTCCTCTTCCCCATCGCGGCGGTGGTCCGATTGTGGCGTAAGCGCAGGCCGCCGCCGGCTTCGGATTTGGCGGGTGCTGCGGGAGATCGACGAGGCGCGGTGTTGCGCGGCGCGATGGCATTCGAGCGGCTCATCATACGGCGAGTACCGATGCCCTTCGGACTGTCAGTCTTGGTCGTTGCGAAAAAAACAGACTAATTCAGACACCATATGAGAGAAGGGCTGTATTGAAAGAAGCAAGGAATGGACGCGATAGCGGCACTGAACGATATTCGATTGGGCGGTGTCGGGAGCGCTGTGCGGATCCGGTTCGTTCATCGTTCGGGTTCATGCTCGCTGTATTACGGCCCTGTCACGCGGTCTGAAGGCGTTTTCGTGTTTCACCCGCCAGAAGGTTGTGGGCTTCTTCCAGCAGCGAGGGGATCTGGTCCGCGTGGGGTGAATTCCTGAGGCACTCGGCAAGGTCGTACTTGGCGAGCTGGTCGGCCCTGTTGCCGGGAAACCAGTGATCGCCGTTGCCCAATAAGTTGTAGCGCATCTTGCCGAACTCAACCATGTCGAAGGCAAGCGCGAGATTGCGAAGACGCAGTATCCAAGGGATATTGATGTGGCCGGGGGTCTCTTCCCACTTGGGCAGGCCGACGTGCCAGGTGCGAAGCCATTCCCTGCCAAGCACCCGTTCCATCTCGGCGTCAAGGCGTTCTTGGATGGGCCCGGCGATTTCCGAGGCGCGTTCGGATAGCTCCGCCGTCTCGAGGTGGATGTCGAACTGATCGGGTCTGGCAGCGCCGCAGCTCAACGTATGCACCTCCGGGCGCGACAGGCAGAACAGGCCGTTAAACACCATGGGATGGTACGGCGCGGTCAGGCCGGCAAACTTCGGGGTCTCCTTGAAGAGCATGCCGCCTTTTTCGTTCGGGCTGATGATGAAGACGCCCATGTCGCGTTTATGGGCTTCGACAATGGCGGGCCAGTTGTCCTGGAAGACGTAGTACCAGTGAAGGTTCACGTAGTCGAAGCAGTCGAGTTTGATCGTCTCGATGATGCCTTCGCAGACATTGTGAGTCGAAAAGCCGATGTGTCGAACCCGGCCCTCTTTCTTCCAGCGAAAAGCAGTTTCGATGCACGCTTTGGTGTGTTCGTGGATGGTATCGTTGTTTACGCCGTGGAATGCGAAGAGGTCGATGTAGTCAAGATTGAGCAAGCCCATCGAGTAATCGAAAACCTCTTGAAACTGCCTGGGATCGGCGCAAGGGCTTACTTTGGTCTGAACGATGATCCGGTCGCGCGGGAGTTGCGGGAGGATTTTGCCGAGTTGGTATTCACTTGTGCCGTAGCCGCGGGCCGTCTCGAAGTGATTGATGCCGAGTTCAAATGCGCGCCGAACAACCGCTTCCAGATTTCGCTGGGACTCGTCCGAAACGGGATCATTCGAGTTCCATGATTCCTGAAACCGCATCCCGCCACAGGAAATCACTGGGATACTCAGTTCCGTTTTGCCAAAACGGCGGTACTTCATTGGGTCTCCCCCGCTTTCAATTCTCGATTTTGGATTCTGGGCTTTGGATCGAAGGCTCGGGCTGCGCCTGGTCGTCACAGATCACAGGGCGATCCCCGCGAGCTGTCCATTCGGACATCGAGCCGTCATACAAGGCGACATTCTCTCTTCCGAGATTTCGCAAGATGAAATAGCCTATGCTGGCCGAACGTCCCGAATTGCAGTACGTGATTACTTTGTGGCCGTCCGGGATTGCGGATTTCTTCAACAATTCTTGAAGTTCGAGAACCGGCTTGACCGTGTTGTTTTCGCCTTCAACCAGGGATTCCGCTGGGAGATTCACCGCGTTCGGGATATGGCCGGCCGCTTTTACCATATCGGCCTTCTTGGCGCCCTTGAAAAAGGCCGCGCCACGCAGGTCCGCGATGGTCGTGGTGTTGTCATCAATCGCCTTTTCGACGTCCGCGACGGACGCGATGCGGTCCGGTCGCAGGGAAAGCTCCGGCATTTCGACAGGGGCGTAAGTCGGCCCGCCCCTTTCGACCGTTCTCTTTTCCGACTCCCACTTGGCAAAGCCGCCATCGAGAACGGATACCCGGTCGTAACCTAGGTACTCGAGAATCCAGAACATCCGCGCGGCGTCCTTGAGATCGTCGGCATGTTCCATGCCGCAGTACACAATGACGTGTCTGGCCGGATCGATCCCCGCGTCGCCAAGTGCCTTCCTGACCTGTTCCGCCGGTCTAAACAGACCGGCGACGCCGTCCCGCGTTTCCGACAGGGAATTGACGTCAAGATGAATAGCGCCGGGAATGTGCCCTTCGGTGTAAGCTGCGAAGGGGCGAGTATCAAGCAATAAGGATTCCGTCAG
>BTUX01000087.1:0-16743 GCA_045863315.1 Candidatus Hydrogenedentota bacterium
GATGGGCCCGGCCAATTGTACTTCGGGCATGGGGGGCGGCCCATCCACTACGGCAGCCGTCACAAATCCCGTCATTTCCGCTTTGGGCTCATTTTCCTGCTGGGCCATTTTCGCGTTGGCGTCCACGGGAGCGCCGATCGCAATCCACTCTTTCAGCAGGGCCAATTGGTCCTCGGACAATCCGTCGCCAGAAGGGGGCATTTTGGGCTCTTCGGCGCCGCTCACCAGCCGGAAGAGCCGACTGCTGTCTGCGTCTCCTGGATTGATGACCGCGCCGGAGCTTCCGCCCGCAAGAATCGCCTGATAGGAGTCCACGGTCAGACCGCCTTTTTGCGTGTCCTGGTTGTGACATTTCGCGCATTTCTGTTTCAGGATCGGCAAAATGTGTTCCGCGTAGGTCACCTTGGGCTTGGTCTCCGCCGAGGTGTCCGCGGCCGGCGCCATTTCCGGCGCAGGGCTCATCGCGGGGGCGGCCTGCGCCATCTGCGTCCCTTGAACCGGTTCGCCAAACGCCTTGCTCAAGGCCAGCGCCCGCTCCTTGATCTGGTCAAGGCGCGCCAGAATCGCCTTTGACTTCTGTTCCAATTCATCCGCCTGGTGCTTCAGCGCGGCCGATTCCGATTCCCATGCGGCTGCCTGCGCGGAGTACCCCTTCAATGCGGTCGCGACCTGTACGGGATCGAGTTGAATCAGTTTGTCGATGGACGCATCGATCGCATCCGGTGTGGGGTCGTCCGCGTGCGCCGGCATGGCAGGGAGGAACGGGGCGAGGAAGGCCATACACAACAACACTACACGCGAAGAACACCGCCGCCAACACGCGGGATATAGGGTGATTGACTTCATCGTACGGCTCCCGAACATACCGCTACTGCGCCGCTTGTTCCGCGGGCGGCGCTTCGGCCGGCGCGGATTCGGTCGCCGCCGGTTCGGCCGGTTTTTCCTCGGCAGCCGGCTGTTGGGCCGCCATCACCGCGGAAGTGAATTTCTCCATTGCGGCCATTCGTGTGCGAAGGCCGCTCGCCTTAGTATCGAGTTCGGCTGCCTGGTCCCGTAAGGCCTGGGCTTGTGAGGCCAATTCTTCGGCTTCTTTTCGCATCGCATCGACGCGCGCGGCCAATACCTCCGGTCCCAACTTTGCCAATTCTTCGAGCACGGCATCCACAGTGGGAGAATCCGCCGCCGGCGCGGTCTCGGGCGCCGGTTCCGCGGGTGCAGGCTGTTCCGCCGGTGGTGCGGGCGTTCCTTCCTCAGCGAGGACATACGGTCCGGCGACTGCTGCGGCAAACAATCCCAGCACGACGAGGACTCTGTAGACGGCAAATTTCGACATAGCTTGAACCTCCATGCGGGGGATTGCTGCTCCCCCTTCACCTCAACGCATCGATCGAGGGTCAGGGCGCGACTGACGTGCATCAAACGAACCCTGTCAATTAATGATTGAAAACGAATTCCTTCGAGTTCAGTACGCTCCAAAATACGTCCTCCAACGCGAGGCGCTTGTCCGCCGCGTTGGCAAGGTAGTTCTCCACGTACTGCAACTCCTCCGGCGTCGGCGTACGCGAGTACGCGGCCAGCCACAGTTCTTCGGCGGCGGCGGACGGGGTCACACCTTCGGCTGTGGCGAGTCGTTCCAATCGACCCCCCGCCGCGTTCAGCGCGGCCACGACCGTATCCCCGTTGATGAGATGTAGGGCCTGGGCCAGCGTCGGCTCTTCGCGACGCTCGCAGGTGCAGACGGTGGATCGGGCCGGTCGCCCGAACAGACCGAGAAAGTAGTTGCCGCTGTTGCCGTCGGCGACTTCTACCGCGCGGGCGCCGAGCGGCAGGTTCGGGAACTTCACTTTGCTTTGTGTGACCTGGCTGACGGCGTCGAGCAGTTGTTCGGCCCCCAAACGCCTCACGAGCGCGTGCGAGAAATTGCGATCGTCTTTGATGCCGGGGTCACGCGGTTGCGTGCTCATCTGATACGTATACGAATTGCAGATATCGCGGACAAGCTGGCGCAGATCGTAGTTCACCTCAATCAAACGGTTGGCAAGCGCCTCTTCGAGTTCGGGGTGCGTGGGCGGGTTCGTGACGCGCACGTCGTCCGGCGGGTTGGTGATGCCGCGCCCGAAGTAATGTTGCCATACCCGATTGCTCACGCACTTGGCGAACCAGGGGTTGTCCGGGCCGGTCAGCCACTCGGCCAGGACCGCGCGGCGATCCTTGCCGGAGCAATCCGGCGTGTCGCCCCCCAGGAACTTGGGCGCCATCACCTGGCCGTCCCTGAGGTTCTTCACTTCTCCGCTCCGGCGATCGTAGATAATCTTTTCGCGCGGATCGCTCGACCCTTTCTGTCCGACCTGCGCGAAGAACGCAGAGAACGAGTAATAGTCGTCCATCGTCCAGCGCTCGAAGGGATGGTTGTGGCACTGCGCGCACTTGAGCTGGATTCCCATGAACACCTGCGCGACATTCTCTGCCATCTGGTTCGGGTCGGGCTCGGCGACGTAGAAATTCACCGCGGGCGATGTGAAATTGCCCCCTTGCGACGTGAGAAGCTCCCGGACCAGTTCGTCCAGCGGCTTGTTCTGTGTGATTGCGTGACGCAGCCAGTCGTTGTAACGTTGAAGCGCCTTCTGGTCGATTACGTTTGCTGCGGTCTGGACGCGCAACAGGTCGGCCCATTTCATGGCCCACAATTCGCTGAACTCGGGCCGTTGGAGCAGGGCGTCAATCAGTTTGGCGCGCTTATTCGGATCCGTATCGCCCAGAAACGAGCGCGTCTCGTCCACGGTGGGCAGAACGCCCAACACGTCGACATATGCGCGCCGGACGAAACTTTCGTCGGAACACCGTTCCGCCGGCGGGATTCGAAGTTTCTTCAGCTTGTCGAAAATGTACTCGTCGATGTAGTTGGCCGCCTGCGCGTCAGCCGGCCAGTCCACCGTCAGGCCCTGTGGGATAACAATGACTTTCGATACGACGGCGAACGTTCCGTATCGGGCCATGACATAGGCTTCGCCCCGCTCCCCGGCGGTTGCCATCCCCGTCTGCGGGTCAAACGGGAGCGTCAGTTCATCGCTTGTGCTCAGCAGCGCAAGCTCGGTTACATCGCGGTCCGTGCCGTCGGCGTACAACGCGCGGGCAACAAACTGTTGTTTCGCGCCTGCGCCCTCCAACACCACCGACTTGGGAAGGAACTCGACACCGATGAGGCTTGGCGGAGGCGCCGCGTCATTTCGTGCGCCTTCCGCAATCCATCTATACAGGGTGTCATAGAGAGGACTTTCCTTGGCAAATCGTGTGCCCCCGTCGTGGCCCACAGTGCCTATCGCCTTGAGCAAGATGAGGCTGTCGTCCGGGCTCCCGGTGTTGAGCCGGCGCGCACGATTGTCACGCGTAAGATTGATGTAGTCCATTCCGGGATCGAACCCGAACAGCGATACGCGAAACCCGTTCTTCCCCTGTGCGCTCCCATGGCAGGATCCCGCGTTGCAGCCCGCCTTCATCAGGACCGGCTCGACGTCGTTTCGGAAACTGGGCGACGGATTCACCGATGCGTTCTGGACTTTGACCGGGACGGTAACGGCGGTGTCGCCATATGAAAACGTGGCCACCGTCTCGCCGTCCGCAAGGGGAAACAGTTTCCCGTCTTTCCACGCCGCGACTCCCTCTTGACTAAAGGTGACTGTGGTCTCACGGGTGCGGTCCAGGGTGACCCCGTCCTCGCGCGCGCCGACAATGACGATCCGCTGCGTGTCGGTCTGATTATCGAGTTGCGCCGCGGCCGGAAACGCCGCGAGGGTTTCCGCGTACGCGCCCGGGATTCCCGTCAAGGCAGCCAATCCGGCTCCCAGCGACGTCAATAGTATACGAAATCTCACGTTTTTCGTCTCCAGCTTCAGCCTCGATCTCTCAACCTACCGCCTGAAACGGCGGAAACGCACGTCGTTTGAGCTATCCATTCGAAGCCGTCGGGAAGCGCGTCTTGCGCTCCGGCTCGTCCGGTTTCGCTTCTTCCGGAGCGGGCGGTGGGGCCGCCTGTTGCATTTCCGGCGGCAGCGGGTCGTAGACCTGCAAGACTCCGCTGCCCCATTGGTGAAGCACGTCTTCGCCTTGGGTACTCAAGACAGCGCGCACGAAAATGCCTTCAAACTTTCCGGTAGGCGCGTCGGCCGCCACATCGATGGGAAACGTCAATTGCGTTGTCTCGTGCGTGAGCGGTTGGGGTTGCGTGGTCACACCCTTTGGAAGACCGAGCAACTCCGCGTTATAGGAGCCTTCGTACCCGCGCTGTTGATTGACCGTCACCACGAACTGCGTCGGTCTGCCCTTCTCGCTTTCGGCCTTCGCGACGTCAAACGTAACCCACGGAGCGGAAACCTCGAGCGGGGTCAACGCCGTGCTGACGGTGTATCCCGCGCTTGAACCAATGACGGCGATCCGATGCACTCCGACGGCGGCCCCTCCGTTCGCGTTCAAGAAGAGCGCAGCTTCCGACGCCCCTTCCGGGATTTCCGCCGTACCCGAGCCGACGCCCGACGGCAACCATAGCATGCGTAACGCGATGGGAGCCGTGAACCCCTCGTTGCGGGTGGCAACCACCCTCAAGTTCATCGTGCCGTTCTGCACCAAGGGCGCTTTCGGCTGGACGATATCAATTGTGAAAGGCGCGGGTTCCCCGACCGCAGTCGCCAGTTCCTCGACGCGGCGCGTTTGAAAAATCACTTTGTTATTGCCGTAAATCAGGACAATATCCTGCTTCATGTGCCCGGTGATGGTCGTGCCTTCTTGGGCGAGCTGACCGTTCACCTTGACCAGCGCGCCTGAAACCGGGGCATCGGGCGCGGCGGTCAGTACGACCGGCATCACGGACTGGCCCGCGGGAATCGGTTCCATGTCCGCCGTTACCCCTTGCGGCAGCCCCTCGAACGAAACGTTCAGAGGTCCGTCGAAATCGGACCGGGACGCGTTCAGCAAGAAGAACGCGCGGTTCCCCGCGTGGACGGTCAAACCGGCGGGTTCGTAATCGCCTACTCCAAGGTTCGTGCTGAAACTGAGCGCCGGCGTAACCGGCGCGATCTCGACCCGGTACGCGAAGGTGGCCCCGCCTCGCGACAAATGATCGGTCACATAGAGCGTGTGCGGTCCGCTTTCCGCGAGCGTGACACGGACCGCGCTGTCCATCCCGGCGCCGTCGTCATTGCTGGCCAACCCGCTTCCGGACGGATTGTTAATCACGAGGACGCTGTCCAGGGGAGACCCCATCTCACGCGCATACACGCGGACATCGAATACCTGCCCCGCCGTCCCCTCGAACTTGAACCAGTCTACGTCGCCGGCTTCCTGAATTACGCCGTCGAAAGCGCCGGGCGCCGAACCGGCTGTGGCCGTCGCTGCATCGTTGTTGGGTTCCGCTTCGATCGCCGTCGGTAGCTCGTTCACGCGAAACGGCACCCCCGTAGGGGCGATCGCGGCGTCCATCAGGGGGTTCAGTTGGGTCGGACCGGCCGTGCTTGCCAACGTGAGCGTCTGTTCCCGGACCTGCGGGTCGCCCAGCCACGTCAGTTTCACTTCCGCGCCGGGCGGCCCGCCCATCGGAGTAACGGCCATCGGCCGCGGGAAGTTGCCGACGTGCAGTCGGTAATAATAATCGCCGCCGCCGCCGAAGGACGCCTCGCTGACGCTTATCACGTACCGCCCTGCTTCGCTCACCTCGTACACAAATGCCGCGTCCTGGTTCATCAGCGGCGTGTCGTCCTCGGCAAGCAGCTCATGTCCGGAGGGGCCGAACAAGCGCAGCTTCGGATCGAACAGCGGTCCGCCCAGCCGCATGGCTTCGATCTCCGCGGACAAGATTCCGCCCGCGGCGAGATCCAATGCAAAGTAATCGGCATCCTCGTTGGTCACCCGTCCGTTGACGGTCGAATTGATGGGAATAACGGGGGCGGTCGTCGGATCGTTGTTGGCCTCCTCGTTCTCGTCCATCTCGGAAAGTGCCCCCACGCTGAACAGGCGGAGGTTGGAAACACCCGATTTCGTCCGCACACGAATGGCGTGGGTTCCCAGTCGGCAATCCGGCGCGATCGCAATCTTCGCCCGAACTTTCTTGTCTTCCGGCGTAAGTTCCACAAGCGAGATTCCCTCGTCATGGAACATCAGGTCGACAGCGTCCCCGAGGTTGCCGCCATGGAAATCGACGTCGACTTGTGTGCCGCGAGTGGCCCCCCGCGGCAGGATCGTGCTCAGCGTCGGCGCCACGGCCTCCGAGACGAACGGCGCGAGAATCCAAGCGAACGCCGCTATTCCAAAAGCTCTCCTCTTCAGGCGTGAGTACAACATCGCCGGCCCGTCATGCAATTACGTTGTGGATGAGGTTTCCATCGCGGACGATGTCAATGGGCCTGTCGCCTGCGCTCATCAATTTCTTGTGGATGTCGATGCCCAATTGGTTGAAGACCGTCGCGGAAATGTCTGCCGGGCCGATGGGATCATTGGAAGGCTCGGACCCGTAGGTGTCCGTGGCGCCATGAATAACGCCGCCCTTGATGCCGCCGCCGGCAAGCACGACGCTGAACGCCTTGGGCCAATGGTCGCGTCCGCCGTCCTTGTTTATCCGCACCGTGCGCCCGAATTCCGTCGTAAGCACGATCAAAGTCTTCTCCAGCAGTCCGCGGGAAGCCAGGTCCGCGATCAGCGCTCCAAGGCCTTGGTCCAGCGCGGGCGCGGTCCCGCGCATGCTGTCGCGAATGTTCACATGCATATCGTATCCGCCGTCGATCACGCTCACGAACCGGGCGCCGGCCTCGACCAGCCGGCGCGCAAGCAGCAAGCGCTGCCCCATCGCGGTCCGTCCGTATTGATCGCGCACCTCATCGGGCTCGGCGGCTACGTTAAACGCTTCGCGGGCCGACTGCGAACTGATCAAAGCGTAAGCGCGCTGATAGTAGCTGTCCATCGCTTCCAGGATGTCGGTCTTCTCCATTTCGCGAAAGTGGCTGTCCACCGCGTTCAGGAGTCCCTTCCGGGCTTCCATGCGTTCCGGCGTGACTCCATCCGGAAGATTGAGGTCGCGCACTTGGAATCCTTTCGTCGCCGGTTCCCCGCCCACGCTGAACGGCCCGTAGGCCGAACTGAGATAACCCGTCCCCATGAAAGGATCGCCCGCTCCCGGAATGGCAATGTAGCCGGGCAGGTCGTTGCGCGGGCCGAATTCGTGCGCCACTACCGAGCCCATGCTCGGATACACGATTGCAGGGCTCGGACGGAACCCCGTCAGCATGTTGTGCGTGCCACGCTCATGGGCCGCTTCGCCGTGTGTGACCGAACGCAAGACGGCCATTTTGTCGGCGACTTGCGCAAGTTTCGGCAGCACCCCCCCGAACACTTCCCCCGTGTTCGTGTTTACCACACCCAGCTCGCCGCGGTACTCGATGGGAGCATAGGGTTTGGGATCAAACGTATCGACGTGGCTCAAGCCCCCCGCGAGAAAAATGAAAATGCAGGATTCGGCCCGCGGCGTCACCGCAGTCTCCTGTGCCCGCGCATCGAGTGCGCGAAAATAGTCGCCGAGGGTCAACCCCAAGCCACTGAGGACGCCCACCTTCAAGAATTCTCGCCGCGTGTTGTAGCTGGAGCATCGATACCCCGCACATCCTGAATGCACTAAAGCTTTCGACATGGCTGCAACCGTCTCCTTGTAATGACTACCGTTCCACGCTACTCATCGGCTTACGCACCGCACGAGCAAGCGGACCCCTGGCGCTGAAACGTATTGGGAGTGACCCAAATACCAATGGAGGGACGCGGACATTGTCACCCAAAAAAATCAAAGCCTTCCCCTTTGTACCCGCAATATAAATACCTTGCGACCATCCACGGGTTGCATTATATGCCAATTCGCTTGAACCGAGATAACCGCAAAGACCGTCTGCTCCCCCCCTTCAACGGGGGAAGCAGGACCGAATGGCATGCGGACCGAAAATTGCGTGACCGTGCAAGTGGAATGGAATTCGTTGATGTTGACGCTCCAGTTTGGAACGATTCTACTCGTTGACTTTGATAAGGTTAAGCACCTATACTTCCAGAAGGAGCACGATGGTTTTTCGAGCTCTCGATGTCCTCGGGACAAGGGATAGGTCGGATGAGTAGCGCTCACCGCGGCAGCGGTTTTGCTAGAATGAGTCAGTTTTGGCGGAGTCAGGGAAATTCCTGCTATAGCCTTAGCCGACAATAGGTTGCAATTCCTCGCGGCCCGATCCTCCTCGCTTTAGCTCGTCCTGAGCGACTTCCCGGGAAGTACCTTGAATTCCATGCATTTTTGGGACGGAGGAATCCACATGGTCGATCCACTGACACTGCTGTGGATCGGAGTGGCTTTTCTGGTTGGAATGGTAGCAGCCGTTGTGGGGGCGAACCTGTCAGGCCGCAACCTGATGGGCCGGGCACGCCGCCAGGCCGCGCAAACCATTTCAGACGCCGAGCGCGAAGCCGCCTCGATCATCAAGGACGCGAATACCACCATCAAGGAACAGCGGATTCAACTTCGCGAAGAGGCCGAGCGGGAAGCCCGAGAACTTCGCAAGGAACTGGTCGCGCTGGAAAAGCGAATACTCGCAAAAGAGGAGAGTGTTGACAAGCGGGTCGAGCAGGTCGAAAGAAAGGCAAGCGAAATCGCCCAGAAGGACCGCGATCTGGTCAGCAGGGAGAATGCCCTCAACAAGAACCGAGAGCGGCTGGACGCCTTGATCGCGGAGCAGACGCAAAGGCTTGAGGCCATTTCGGGCATGAGCGCCGACGAAGCGCGACGCGAACTTTTCCATCAACTCGAGACCGAAGTGCGACGGGACACCGCGCTGCGCCTCAAGCGAATCGAGGAAGAACTGACCGAGAACGCCGACAAGAAGGCGAAATGGATCATCGGCCAGGCGATCCAGCGCTGCGCCGCGGACCACGTGGCGGAGACCACGGTGTCGTTGGTGCCGCTGCCGAACGATGAAATGAAAGGCCGCATCATCGGGCGGGAAGGCCGGAACATTCGGGCGCTCGAAGCGGCGACCGGCATCAACGTCATCATCGACGACACGCCGGAGGCCGTGATCTTGTCGGGATTCGACCCCGTCCGCCGAGAAATCGCCCGCATTTCCCTCGAACGTCTGATTCAAGACGGACGCATTCACCCAGCCCGGATCGAGGAGGTGGTCGAGAAGGTCAAAGAAGAGATGGCCCAAACCATCAAAGAGCTGGGCGAGCAGGCCTGCCTCGAGGTCGACGTGCACGGGCTGCACCCCGAAATTGTCAAACTGCTGGGACGGTTGGGATATCGCACTTCATACGGCCAGAACGTACTGAAGCATTCGATGGAGGTATGCCATCTCGCGGGAATCATGGCCGCCGAACTCGGAATCAACGTGCAGGAAACCAAGCGGGCCGCGCTGATCCACGATGTGGGTAAGGCCGTGAGCCACGAAATGGAGGGTTCGCACGCGATCATCGGCCACGACTTCGCGAAGCGGTACGGCGAAAACGACGCCATCGCCAACGCGGTGGGCGCGCACCACAACGAAATGGAAATGAAATCGGTCATGGCGGTGCTCGTGCAGGCCGCGGACGCGCTGTCCGCGGCGCGCCCCGGCGCCCGTCGCGAGACGGTCGAGACCTACATCAAGCGCCTCGAACAATTGGAACAGATCGCGAACGAGTTTCCCGGCGTTGACCGCTCGTACGCGTTGCAGGCCGGGCGCGAGATTCGGATCGCCGTCCAACCTGAGCGGATCAACGATGCGGAAGCCGCCCAACTGGCCCGCGATGTCGCTCGGCGCGTCGAGTCGGAGATGACCTATCCAGGTCAGATCAAGGTCACGGTCGTACGGGAGACACGGTCAACGGAAGTGGCAAAGTAATCGCGGCGCGCCATGCGAATCCTGTTTATCGGTGACATTGTGGCCGGCGCCGGTCGCGACTGTGTCCAGGAGTGGCTGCCGGGCCTGCGCTCGGATTATGCCATTGACTTGATCGTCGCGAACGGAGAGAATGCCGCGGGCGGTTTGGGCGCGACTCCGGAGGTAATTCGTGAACTGTTCGGGCTCGGCATCCACGCCATCACGATGGGGAATCACACGTGGCGCAAGAAGGAACTGATTCCCGCCATCGACAAGCTGGGACCGGTGGTGCGCCCTGCCAATTACCCTTCCGGCGTACCTGGACAAGGCAGCGCGGTCGTCGAACTAGCGGACGGGCGCAAGGCGGGAATTGTCAACGTGTTGGGCCGGGTATTCATGGAGCCGTTTGACAACCCGTTTGACGTGGGATTGCGAGAGGTGACCCGGCTGCGCGAGCAAACCCCGATTGTGGTGGTGGACGTGCATGCCGAGGCCACCGCGGAAAAGGCGGCCTTAGGCTGGCACTTGGACGGAAAATGCACCGCGGTCGTCGGAACGCACACGCATGTCCAGACCGCTGACGAACGCGTCCTGCCCAACGGCACGGCATTCATTACGGACGTCGGCATGACCGGCCCCAGCGATTCCGTTATCGGCTTGGACAGGGGGTTGAGTATCCACAAGTTCTTGACGGGTCTGCCGGTGGCGCACACTGTGGCCAAGGGGAGACCCATGTTGTGCGCGGTGGTGATCGACGCGGACGAAGAGACCGGCCGCGCAAACACCATTACGCGGATCATGAAGACGAGACAGTAGCTGAGGACTGATCCTTCGATATGTACTTCAAGCAGCTTGAGCTGATTGGCTTCAAATCATTCGCCGACCGCACGCTCCTGCGCATGGAGCCCGGCGTGACCGCCGTGGTCGGCCCGAACGGTTGCGGCAAGAGCAACATCCTGGACGCCCTCCGTTGGGTGCTGGGCGAGCAGCGCGCCAAAGAATTGCGCGGCAGCAATATGCAGGACGTCGTCTTTAACGGCAGTGAAAACCGGCATCCCGCGGGTATGGCGGAAGTTTCGGTGACGTTCGACAATTCGGATTCCGCGTTGCCAGTTGATTTTGCCGAGGTCCAGGTCACGCGCCGGGTGTATCGCTCCGGCGAGAGCGAATACTTCATCAACAAAGCGCCTTGCCGCCTCAAGGACATTCATGAGATGTTCATGGACACCGGAATTGGCACGCAGGCCTACTCGATGGTCAGCCAGGGCAAGATGGACCTGATTCTCAGCTCGAAGCCCGAGGATCGGCGGTATCTGTTTGAGGAGGCCGCCGGGATCATCAAGTACAAGACCCGCAAGAAAATTGCGATGCGTCGGCTGGAATCCGCCGAGCAGAACCTGCTGCGACTCGGCGATATCGTGAACGAGGTGGAGCGCCAGATGCGCTCGCTCAAACGCCAGGTGAACGCTGCAATCCGGTACCGCGAATTGAGCGAGCAACTGCGCGAAGTGGAAATTCGCGCCGCGTGGCTGGAATTCCGCCGACTGAGCGCCGAAATCGAGGTGTTGCGCAAAGAGTTCGCCGAGGCGCGTGACCGGTATGAGCAGGTGTCCGCGCGAATCAGCACGCTTGAGGCAAGGCATGAGGAACTCTCTCTGGAGCGGCTGGAAGTCGAGCGCACACGCCTGACGCGCCAGCAGGCCGTCCACGAAATCGAATCGGAAATGGACAGAGTCGAGCGCGAGATTGCCCTGCTACGCCAACAAATTGACTACGCCGTGGAAAAACGGGAGCAGGCAAGCGCCGAACGCGAGGACCTGCTCGCCCGGGCGTCCGAGTTGGCCGGCATCGCCGCGCAAACCGACGAACGCGCCCAGGGGCTTCGACAAGACCTCGAGGCCTGCAACGCGTCCATTACCGCAAAGATCGAGGAGAACCAGCGAGAGGCGGAACGCGTGGCCCAGGCGGATGCGCGGCTCGAAGGCATTCGCTCTCGCGTCGCCGAGCGGATCACGGACCGAGCGCGCACTCAAAGCGCGCTCGAGCAATTGGCCGACTCGATTGCGGCGATCGATTCGCAATTGCAGGTCCTGTATGAGAACCAAGAGCGGCTCGCGGCGCGCCGAGAGGAACTACTTGGCGCGCTCGAGTCCGCGCGGCGAACGCAATCGGAACGTCTCGCATCGTTGTCCGCGCTCGATGAGCGCCGCGAGCGGACCATTGCTTCGCGGGCCGAGAAGGTCAAGGCCCTTCAAGAACTCGACGAGCGGTGGCGGATGTTGCGGGAGGAGAAGAGCAGCCTTGACGCCAGGCTGCGCTCGCTTCGCGAACTGCGGGACAACTACGAAGGATTTGCGGCGGGGGTACGGGCGGTCATGCGTGCGCGCGATGACGGCGCCTTGCGCGGCATTGTCGGTCCCATCGGCGATCTGCTTTCGTCCGACAAGCAGTACGAGCGCGCAATCGAGGCCGCGCTCGGCGGAAACATCAACAACGTGGTCGCCGAGAACGCGGATGCGGCCAAACAGGCCATCGAATACCTCAAGGAATCCATGGCGGGCCGTGTCACGTTCCTTCCGCTCGACACCATTCGGGGAGGCCTGCGGGACGATAGAATCGCGTTGAACGGATTGTCCGGCGTAATCGGGCCGGCCATCGACGTCGTCCGCTTTGATACCCGATTGCGCCCCGCCGTGGAATATTTGCTGCACAGCACGGTACTGGTGCACACGCTCGACGATGCGATTCAGATCACGCGCACCCGCTCCGGGCACCCGCGATTGGTGACGCTCGACGGTGACGTCGTCTCCTCTGCGGGTGCGGTGACCGGCGGCAGGACCAAACACGAGAGCCGGGGCCTGTTGGGACGCAGCGCGGAGATTGCGGAACTGGAAGAGCAAGTTCAGTCGAAGGCCGCCGAGATTGAAGGCGTGGGCCGCGAGCGGGAGACGGTAGGCGCCGCGATCGCGCAACTCGCGGCCCAGCAGTCCTCGGTGGAAACTGAAATTGCCGCGGTGCGCCTTGAATTGAACGAGATTGGGGTGGATATTGCACGGCAGTCCACTGACCTGGAAAACCTTGTCGCGTCCGCGCACGCTCTGGATCGGCAGCGCGATGAACTGAGCGCCCGGCGAGGGCAACACGAAAGCCAGCGGCGAGAGGCCCTGCAACGCGCGGATTCGATGCAAAGCGACGAGGAGGTGCTGCAATCCGAAATGGCGGAGGCGCAGACCGCGGCCTCAGAAGCGCGGCAGGCGATGTCCGAGTGTGCGAGTGAACTGGCAGACCTGCGGGTGAGGCAGGCCGCGCTTGCGCAGCAGCTCGAAGAGATTGAACGCGATCGCCAACGCGAGGCGCGCGAGCGCGATCAGGCCCTTGCCGCCGCGGAGCAGCGAGCGGCGCTGATCGCGGAACTGGATCGGGAACAGGCGCGGCTCGACCGCGAAATTGCGCAGAATGTCGGGCGCTCGACCGGCCTGATGGAGAGCAAAGAAGAGGCAGGCCAGAAAGTGGTCGAAGCGCAGAACCGCCTCCAGGCGCTGCTCGACGAGGGCGAGGTACTGGACAAGGAGCTCAAGGAGCGGCGGGAAACCGCCAAGGCGGCCCAGGCGGAGGTGCACCGGATCGAGTTGAACCTGCGGCAGGATGAGGATCGCGTAGGCTTTTTTCAGGAGCGCATCGCCGGCGAATACGCCGTGTCGTTGGCGGCACTGCCCGAAGATCAAGTCGGGACTGACGAGTACGACGATGAAACCCGGCATAAACGGGTCGCCGAGCTGCGCGACCGCCTGCAGAAGATGGGCGACGTCAATTTGACCGCGATCGAAGAGTACGAGCAGCTCGAACAGCGGCACGCGTTTCTCGAAGCCCAGACGCGCGACCTGAACCAGGCGCGTGAGGCCCTGCTCGGCGTGATTGAAAGGAGCGACCGGCGCATTCGCGAAATGTTCATGGACACCTTCGGCACGATCGCCGAAAACTTCAGCCACTATTTCCGGCGTCTGTTCAACGGCGGGCACGCGCGCGTATATCTGTTGGATGAAGACGATCCGCTCGAATCGGGAATCGAAATCGAAGCGCGTCCACCCGGCAAGAAGCCGACGTCAATATCGCTCCTGTCGGGCGGCGAGAGCGCGATGACCGCTGTGGCCCTGTTATTCAGCATATTCAAGGCCAAGCCCAGTCCGTTCTGCGTGCTCGACGAAGTGGACGCCCCACTGGACGACGCGAATATCGGGCGTTTTCTCGGTTTGCTTGACGAGTTCACGAACCAGAGCCAGTTCGTGGTCATTACGCACAACAAGCAGACGATGGCGCGGGCGGACGCGCTGTACGGCGTGACCATGCAGGAGCGCGGCGTGTCGCAGTTGGTGGGCGTGAAGTTCAATGGCCGGGAAGCGGCTGCCGGCTAACCCGGATTTTTCACACCCGCGGGCCATGAAGGATACAACTTCTTGCGGCACATACCTTTATGCAGCGACAGGGAAAACGGGCTGTCGGTGTGAAAAATCCTCACCCGATTGAGTTTTATGCTATCTCCTGAGCATTTCTCACCCGTCGCTCCCGTCATCGGGGGCGACGGGTGAGAAATGCGGGCTAAGGTCGTGAACCGTCCAACCTTGCGGGTGCGCTTGTCATGCGAGTGCTTCATCTTTTCAGCAACGCCAAGTTTACGGGGCCCGCGGAACCCGCGTTAAACTTGTGCGTGGCTTTGCAACGCCTTGGCGTCCAAGTTGAACTTGCGTTCCCCGACCTGCCCCCGGACCGCCCGCACACGCTGCGGGACACGGCGAGGGACCGGGATATCGAGCCGCTGCTTCAATTCCGCCTTCCCAAGCATTATAACCCGGTCCTCAACTTTTTCGATTCCCAAGCGCTCCGCCGCTACCTTCGCACCCACACGAACGATCTGATTCACTGCCATCTCGACAACGATCACCGCATCGCGGTGGCGGCAGTGCGGGGCGGATCGCCCCCAATCATCCGATCCAACTACAGCGGACTGGGATTCGAAGCGTCCTGGGGACGGGCCCGGCTGTTGCGACGTACGGCGTACCTTATCGAACCATCCCGGGGCGCCTATGACCACGACCGTGAAACCTTCGGTTATCCGGCAGAGTCTATGCAAGTGGTTCAAGGGGCTGTAGATGTGGAGCGATTCGACCCGGCCCGCGAGGTTCCCGACGGGCGACGACGGCTGGGAATTCCGCAAGCCGCGTTTGTAGTAGGAATTGTGGCCCGCATGCAGACTCACAGGCGTTACGAGGACTTCTTCGCTAGTATTCGGCGTCTTGTAGATTCCGGGTGCGATGCTCATGCTATAGTGGTGGGTCGTGGGACCCATCAGGATTCCGTAGGGAAAGCCCCGGTCAAAGGCCTCGGCCTGAGCGATCGGGTGCACTTTCCGGGCTACGCAACAGGTGAAGACTACGTCGGTCTTTTGAAAGCATTCGACGTGAAAGTCTTTTTGGTACCGGGCAGCGACGGGACATGCCGTGCCGTTCGCGAGGCCATGGCGATGGGCAAGCCCGCGATTGTCTCGAATCGCGGCATGTTGCCCGAAATTGTAAACCACGGAGAGGACGGTTTCGTGTGTGACGGAAGCGCCGGGAGCCTCTACGAAATCTTGGCACAACTGGCAAAGGACAGGCCGCTGCGGCATGCCCTCGGTCGCGCCGCCCGGAACAAGGCCGTCACGCAATTCTCGCTCGATGTCCAGGCGCGGGCCGTTTTGAATGTGTACGAGCGGATCTTGTCTTGCCGAAAATCGGCGGGCACGGCGCCATGATGATTAAAGAGGCGCTATTCAGGTCGCTGACCAAACTCTTCCTGCCTTCCTTGGCGCGAAATATGGAAGAGGAGGGGACCTTCCGCGTGTTTGAAGGCAAGAACGCGGTGACCGATGAAACCGAATACTTTCGTGTGGATGATCGCGGTTCCGACGTTTCGATTTTCGTGTTCTCGGGAATGGACGTGTTATTTGCGGGGGAACCGCGATTCGAGTTTCGACGGCAACTGGAAGGACTGGGGTATCCGGTCAACACGGTTTTCATCAGGGAACTGCGTCGTTCGGGCTACATGTTCGCCCCGGACGGCAGTCCGACGGGGTCGGCCTATTACGAACGCAAGGTCAACGAGTTGAAGCGCCAATTGGGCGCCCGGGTAAACATCGCGATGGGGGCTTCGGGCGGCGGCCTGGCTGCCTTCTATTTCGGCACGCGCTGCGGCTTCGACCATGCCATCGGCTTCAGCCCGGCCTTCCCGATATCGGTCTGGTTGGGCTGGCGACCGCTCCTGAAAGTTCTGTTCAACTTGCGGCAGCTTCTCACCCATCCCACCGAGTATATCGAAGTGCTGCTCGTCGCCATCTCGGCCAACGTAATCGAACATGTCGTCTCGCGGACGCTGCCGCCGGAACAGGTCGTGGACGCGTACGAGCTATACGCGAGCAGCGCGCCCCGCCCGTCAGGAACGATTTTCTACGGCGAACGCTGCATTCCGGACGCGGAGCAGGCCCGGATCGTCGGACCGCTTGAAGGGATTACCCTTCGACCCGTACCCACAGGCCGTCACAACTGCCCGGGCTATCTTAAGGAACGAGGAAAACTGGCGGACGCGCTCCACGCGGAGATTCGCGGGGTCCTTCGGATGAAGGGGATCAACGTCGCGGACGAACCATTCGCCGGGACCGAACGGTCCGCCGTAATCGAAGGGACGCAGCTTCCCCAGGCGGAAACCGTCTAAGGGGCCGGGCGTGCGGAAGGCGTTTGACAACGGGCACTGCTGCACACGGAAGGGCGGCTGATTTGGACACGTTCGAACGATCGAATCTGACCAGCGCGCAACTCGCTTTTTGGCTCGGACAGAAGTTGAA
>BTUX01000088.1:0-16265 GCA_045863315.1 Candidatus Hydrogenedentota bacterium
CAGTCCGAGCGTGACCAAAAAGCCCGCCGTCAGCGCGGCCATGTACCGATTCTTGAACACCCGCACAATCGCCGATTGCGTGTTGATGGTGAATTGGACGACCATCCGCGCGGGTGGCATGCCCTGCCGCTCGATCAGGTGGCTGCCCGTTATGACCATTCCCACGTCCGTCATCTTCACTTCCGTTTGCGTGATCTCCTGCACGTCGGTCGCGTCCGCGATGTCAAGCCGGACGCCGGGAAACCGCTCCCCCAAGTCCTTCCGAGCCGACTCGAGGTCCGTAGAATCCGACGCGTGTTCCTCGAAGTAGTACCGGGCTTCGTTCGCCATCTCAATGATCCGCGCCTCCATCTCCTTGCGAATCTGGTGGAGAAAGTGGCCGGTAAGCACGTAGACGGAACCGAGCAAGCACATGACGAGGACCACACACAACGCGACGATGCGCGCGATCAGCGAGTTGTGCCACCGGACGGTCGAAGGCGGCGGCTGTGCGGCGGCGGCGTTCATGGCGGATTACGAGAACAGGCCGGACCCTTCGCCCGGCGCCGGCGGCTGCGCGAAGGGGTCCTCTTCCCCCGAAAGCGCGCGCATGACATGCTGGACATCATCCCACGCCAACCGCTTGTCGGCCTCGTTGCGAAGCAGATACGCGGGGTGGTACGTGACGCGAACCGGAATGCCGCGATAGAAATGCCATCGCCCCCGCAGACGGCCGGTCGATTCGTCGTTGCACAGCAGTGTGTTCGCCGCGTGACGGCCCAGGGCGCAGATCACCTTGGGTTTCAACAACTCGAGCTGCCGATCCAGATACGGCCTGCACTGCTCCTTTTCCGAGAGCAGCGGATCGCGGTTGTTGGGCGGCCGGCACTTCAATACGTTGCAGATATAGACGTCCTCGCGGCGCAGTTTCATGCCTTTCACGATGATGTCGGTGAGCAGTTGCCCCGCCCGCCCCACGAACGGTTTTCCCTGCCGATCTTCATCGGCCCCCGGCGCCTCTCCGACAAACACGAGCCGCGCGCACGCGCTCCCGTCGCTGAACACGGTCCGCGTCCGTGTCTTGCACAAGTCGCACTTCGTGCAAGCGCTCACGACCCGTTCGAGTTCTTCCAGAGTCTCAATCCGGCTTACGTCCCCTGGCTCCGGAGCAGTATGGTACGAAGGAGTCTCCTCCGTGGCCGCGGCCGGCGCTTCCGCGATCGGTCCCGCTTCGGGGTACTCGAAAGCAGCCGAGTAAAACGCCGCCACCTCCGGTGACACGCGCAGCGTGCGCCGCTGAGGATGCGCCGCTTGATTGACCAGTTCGCCCGTCTGCTGAACCAGTTCCGCGAGTAGATCCGAGGCGTCCATCAAACTCCACCTTCCGTGACCGATGATATCACTCCCGAAAGGGCCGATCACGTTGCCCCGCGTTCGAAGCGGAAGCCCCGGCCCTCGTTGGCACGCCGAGCGACGTTGAATCCGCGGCCGCATACGCGATAAGGTAGGACTGCTCGGGGAAAGGGGTGTGCCATGCGGGACGTATGTGATGTGGCGGAGCGCGTGCGCGCAATCATTGCCGACGCCCTTCATACCGCAATCGGCGAAGTCATGCAACCTTCCGTCGCGAACATCGCCCCCCTTAACACGATCGGCTGCTATCTGCTCAAACATCTCACACGCGCCGACTATGTCCCGGTCGCCGGTTCCATCGAGGTGGGTTGCGGCGGCGGCACCCTCTCGCTTCACGCGCACGTCGAGAATGTCGAAGCGCACAAGTATTACATCTGGATTCAACGCCGGCGCTCCGACGGCGATCTGGAACTTGTCGATTTCGGATCGCGCTATTGGTTGGATTGGGCGATTGACACCGGTGCCTTGTGGCCCGGCGGGCCCCCTCCCGACTTTGTCTGGTCCCCCACCGACGAGATTCCCTCCAGCCTCGCCACGTACACGCCCAACGAGGAGATCACGATGCTTGTACGGCGCGCCATCGATCGCGCGATCCGCGCGGCCGAGCCCGACGAATCCGTCACGGTCTGGGAAACCGCCATCAATCGCGCCATCGACCTGATCATGCTTTCACCGGAGGGATTGCAGTTTCTGGTGGACGCCGGCATCGCCGAGCCCGTCGACCGGGAAGAGCGCGCCTCGTAACGTCCTTCATCCCCGCCGTCCCGATTGCGTTGCGTCGCGCATCGATAGGATCACGCTCGCACCCGCGTAGTACGCGACAAACGCGAACGACCCCCAGAGCAGTCCGGCAGGTACTTCCGGATACTGCGCCAGCAACACGATCATGCTCGCCGCCCACAGCGCCGCCAGCGTCACCGTCAGCCTGCGCAGCCGTCTGGTGCGCGACGGATAAAGATACTTGATCGGTACAAACACCAAAGCGGCAAACACGGTGACGACGGCGAAGTTCAACCACGGCTCCCATCGAAGCAGGAACAAATACAGCGCCAGGACATTCCAGTACGATGGAAATCCCTTGAAATAGTGGTCGGCGGTTTTCGCGTCAATCTGGCAGAACTGGTACGCCGACGCAAGCACAATCATCGCCGCCCCTGCCAGCCCAAACCCGTCCGGCAACAGCCCGCTTTTACACAGAAACAGTGCCGGCACGATTACGTAGGTAAAGTAGTCGACGAGGTTGTCGAGCAGCGCTCCGTCGAATCCCGGCAACACGTCCTTTACCCGCAAGATGCGGGCAAGCTTACCGTCAAACGAATCGATCGCCGCCGCAACCATCAACCATGCCAGGCTGGCGACCCATCGCTCCTCCACGATGGCGAGCACCGACATGAAACCCGCCAGCGCGCCTCCGGCGGTCAGTAGATGCACGCCCCACGCCAGCACCGACCTGTAGGTTTTGTCCACCCTGTTCCCCATGTCCGCCGCGCCCGCCCAAGAAGCCCGGGCAGTACGGTTCGCCTCGGCGCAGTATAGCAGGATCGCGCCGACGGCGCGGCCCGGTACAAGGTAGAATTCGGGCCTCGCAAATCGTTACCGTGAAGGCATGCCACGCGTGCGACTCGATATCGAGGATCCTGGCCTGCGTATGACCGTGCGCGCATTGCTGCAGGCGGACGGCCATGTGCCGGTCGACGACCGTCCCGACGTGATTGTCACGGACGACCTCGAGCGCGCCCCGATACGCGCTTCGAACGCGCAGACCCTTGTGCTGGCGTCGGCCTCCCGGATTCGCGACGCGGTGGCAGCCATGTCGCGCGGCGCCTACGGGTACGTTTTTCTGCCGCTCCAACCCGGCGAAGTCGAGTTGATGGTCCGTCGCGCGGCCGGCGCGGCGCCCGCTGCCGTCGAGCGGCAGGACCGTACCCTCGAGGAAGTCGAGACCGAATATATTCTCGCAACGCTGCGCCGATGCAAGAACAACCGCTCCGAGGCCGCCCGCGTGCTCGGCGTGGGGCGCAACACCCTCTGGCGGAGACTCAAGCAGCTCCAGCATCGGCGAAAAAGGGATTGAGCGGCGACTGCACCCATGCCCATCTATCCGCAAACCTACAAATCCTGGTCCTCCCGAAGCCGGCGGCGCATGCGCTGGCTCTCGGTCGCCCGGCACGAACTGCGCGTCGCCCGCAGCGGCGCTATTTACCGCCGCCTCCTGCTGCTCTCGCTTCTGCCCTTCCTCATCTGCCTGTTCATCCTCGTCGTGACCGACCTCATGACGACCAATCCCAGCGCGCTGTTTCGCACCATGATCCGGCAGGTGCAATTCACCAATATCGACGCCCGCTTCTTCAAGCTCTACCTCGCGATGGCAACTCCCTTCGTGTATACGTTCTGCCTCCTCATCGGGGCCGGCGCTATCTGCAACGACTACCGCCACAACCTGCTCGAGGTCTACTTCGCCAAACCCCTCACCCGCTTCGAATACGTCGCGGGGAAGCTGTTGGCCGTGTGTTGCGTGCCGCTCCTGTTGACCGTCGCGCTCGGACTGGTCCTCTTTGCGCTGCACGTCGTGTTGGCACCGGCCGCCGCGCGCGAGTTCCTCGCCCAGAACCTCTGGGTGGCCCCGATGATAGCGGCCTATTCGATAGTGCTGGTCGTGCCTTCCGCGCTGCTCGTCATGGGCTGTTCCGCCATCAGTAAGACCACCGGCTGGGCCTCCGTCATCGCTTGCACGGTCGTGTTCGTCAATGGTGCGTTCAGCGCCGTCCTCGCGGAGGTGTTCAGAATCCCCAACCTGCGCTGCCTCAGCTATATCCGATCCATGGTCTACCTCTCCGACGTCATCTTCGGCGGAAGGACCCGAATCACGCTGCATTGGAGCTACGTCGTCGCCGGCATGCTCGTGCTTGCCCTGTTCTGCCTGTGGCTGGTGGCGCGGCGGGTGCGCGCGGTCGAGATTGCGTCGTGAGCGCCGCCATCCAGTTCGAGTCGGTATCGAAGTGGTACGGGGAAGTGGTCGCGCTCAATCACGTCTCCTTCGAGATCGAAAGCGGCATCACCGGCCTGCTGGGGCCGAACGGCGCCGGCAAATCCACAATCATGAACCTGTGCACCTCCCAGGCCCGCCCCAGCCAAGGAGAGGTCCGCGTGCTCGGGGAACGGCCGTGGTCCAACTATGCGCTCTTGCGCCGGGTTGGGCTATGCCCGGAGCGCGAGAATTACTACGACGAAATGAGCGGCTACGAATTCGTCTACTGGCTGACCCGCTGCGCCGGGCTGATGCCGAGCGCCGCGCGCCGGTCGGCCCTCGACACCCTCGAGCGCGTCGGGATGACCGCCCGCATGCACGATCCAATCGCCGGATACAGCCGCGGCATGCGCCAGCGCGTCAAGCTGGCGCAGAGCATTGCCCATCGCCCCGACGTGCTCCTGCTCGACGAACCCATGACCGGCCTCGACCCCCTTGGACGCCATTCCATGTCCGAACTCATCCAGGCCTTGGCCCGGGAAGGGAAGACCATCGTCGTTTCCAGTCACGTTCTCTACGAAATCGAAATGCTGACGAGCAGCATCGTACTGATGAACAAGGGCAGTGTCCTGGCCCATGGCGACGTACACGAGGTTCGCGCCTTGATCGACACCCACCCCCACTCCGTCACGGTCCGCTGCCTCGAACCCCGCCGTCTCGCGGCCCGCGTCCTCGAGGAAGGCCACGTCGTCCATGTCTCATTCGACGACGAGGAGGGCGCCGTCACGGTGTACACCCGGGAGCCGAACCTGTTCTACGACTCGCTCAACAAACTCCTCGCCCGTGAGCCCCTCGGCGTGCAAAGCGTCCACTCGCCCGATGACAACCTGCAGGCCGTATTCAACTACCTCGTCCGATAATCAGCGCAGTTTGCCAAACGGCAGGTTCCTATGTAGGATCGGCGCAAAGCTGGGACCGGCAGTTAATCACGATCGCGGGGAGAGGGAGGAGAGTATCTTTTTGTCTCAACGAGCGGAGCTCGTCGCCCCTCGACGAATAACGCCTTATACAGGGCCCGTACGAGTGGCAGACCAATGAACGACTCGGCGGATCTGCGCCGTCACCCCCCGTCAGCGACGCGTTCGGGCAGTGGCCTTGGGACAAAGGGGCCGACCGTTTCCACCGGCGGTGCGCCTAGTCGGGAATCCGCGGAATCCCGCATTCGGCTGCTCGACCTCTCCTTCCGGGAACCGGAAATGAACCTCGCCTGCGACGAGTTCCTGCTCGACCGGGCGGAATCCGGTAGAGGAGGCCAAGTGCTTCGGATATGGGAAAGCGCCGTACCGTTCGTCGTGCTCGGAGTCTCCCAGCCAGTCAGGGACTACGTTCGCGATAACCTTTGCAAGCAGGACGGCATACCCATTCTCCGACGCTGCTCCGCCGGCGGATGCGTGTTGCAAGGGCCTGGCTGCCTTAATTTTGCGCTTGTGCTTTCACACAAGTTACACCCCGACGTAGCCACCATTCGAGGTTCATACTGCTACATACTCGGAAAATTGGCCGCGACCCTTCGTGCGCGGGGGGTGGCGGCCTGTCACAAGGGTGTATCCGACCTCGCCGTCGGCGGAAAGAAGATATCCGGGAACGCCCAGCGTCGTCGCAAACGCTTCATCCTTCATCACGGCACCATACTGTACGGCATGGATGCCGGCCTGATGGAGAGGTACCTTGTCGAACCTAATGATCGGCCTAAGTATAGGGGAGACCGGCCCCATCGCAGGTTTGTACGGAGTGTGCCCCTGAATCCTGAGATTATCCGGGAGGCAATCTGCGAGGCGTTCGGAGTCGTGGCGCCTGGAATCCGACTGAGGAAAGCGGAGCGGTCAGACATTGAGGAGCTGGCGCACGAGAAGTATCTGAGTCACATGTGGAATTATCGACGATAGATCCTGGGAATTAGCTGATTCACAAATTTTCGAGAACAGAAAATCTCGAATATATATGGATTATGGATTGACGAACCACAAGGTTACTGATAGAATTCGGGCTGAGGAATGCGCAAATGCCCGTCAAACGCTACAAGCTGCTGTGGTTCGTGCTTCCGGCCTTGGGGGCCGGCATTGCCGCGGGCGTTCTCGTGTCATCCCCGATCCTATGGGAAGTGCCGCAGTCGCTGGGACTGCCGGTAGCCCCGTCGCAGGTCGCCGCCGAAGCCCAACCCATTGACGGGGGCAACGCTTTGGTATACGCAAAGGCCGTTCGCGACGGTCAGTCCGAGATCGCCGTTCGTCTCACCGCGTGGATGAATGATCGCATCCGCCGCGTCGCACTCGAGCAATCCGATCCGAGTGCGGTGACTTCAACTCGAGCCGAACTGTGCCGTCGCATCGAGGATCGCCGCGTCGAAGGCAATTTGTTGCGACCTGAGGGAATCGAGGACCCGTACGTGTTTCCGCCGGGGGCCGAGATCGAAGCGGTCGGCAGGGACGCCGGCAGGGAGGATTTGAGCGCGCCCGTCGCCGAGCGCGTGTGGCTGCGAGTGACATATCCGCGGAAGGAAACGGCGCCGCTCGCCCCGGTCAACGACCGATTCACGACACTCAAACCCGTTCGACAGTGGACTGTCGGCGTCAATTTGGACAGGGAGGACCAGGTCGTGCTGAAGGCGTCGATCATCGGCAACCTCGAGATCGATCGGGAGTCGATCTCGTTCGCATGGCCGCCGGGCTAAGCAGGGGTGGTATGGCGCTGGCAAGCTGCAAACGATGCCGAAGACTCTATGAGAAGATTCGCAAACCGATCTGCCCCGCGTGCGAGCAAACCGAGGAGAACGAGTTTCTGGAGGTCCGCAAGTACGTCGCCGATCATCCGAAGCAAAATGCCGAACAGGTCGCGGAAGGAACGGGCATCGACATCGAAGTGGTGCTCCGCTGCATCGAAGAGGGAATCATCGAGTCGGAGGCGCGTGGGGCCGAGGTCCGATGCGGCCGCTGCGGCGCCCCGGCGATCAGCGTTTCCAAGCGGCTGTGCCAGCCCTGCCTCGAGAAGCTGAACGCGGAACTCGCCGCCGAACAGGCCAAGGTCAAACTCGAATACAGGAAACCGGCCGTCATCGGGAGCCGATCCGGTTCGCGGTCCGCGGGCGGCGACTTGTCCGGTGATACGGGCGGAATCAAGTACAAGCGGTAACGCACACCCCGCGTCGGGCCGCCTTGTACCGGCCTTTCGGCCCGCCTATACTTTTGAGTGAGCGCGTGGTGAAAGCCGGCCGCGAGCAGTCTGTGAGGCGGACATGTCAAGACGAGACAAGATAGGTTTGGCGGTCCTTATCCTGCTATTCGTAGTGTTCATTGTGGCGCTGGTATTCACCTTCAAGTCACCCGGTCCCGAAGTCGGTTTCGAAAACAATTTCATCGTCCAGCAACGGATTCGGAATCTGAACCGATGACCCGAGCGGTCTCGTTCGCTGTCCTGCTTTTGGTTTCCGTCATCTCCGCAGTCGCCGCCGTGGACGGCACGATTACCTTTAGCGCCACGGTCAATAATGAAGTGCGTCAGGCGGCGGTGGCCTTGACGCATTCGGAGGGCGTGCCCTACGTATCGCTGGTCGAAATCGCCCGGCAGTTCGGCGGCCGGTGCGCAATCGAGGGAGGCGCCATCCGGCTGACTCTATTGGGTGCGTCGGCGTCGATTGTTCCCGACGACACGCAGGTCGCCGCGACATACGGCAAGTTTGCCTTGCAGTATCCCGTGAGGACCGACTCCGGAGACATCCACATCGCGGTTGGCGACGTGACCCGAATGTTCGCCTCGGGTTTTCGCCTGGACGTTAAAGCCGGCCAGACCCCTTCTACTCCCGCGCCGTCCGAGACCGCTTCCGAACAGCCGCCCACGGAAACGCCTGCGTCCCCCCCTACCCGTCCGGCCGGACGGGCCGCCCGAGTCATCATTGACGCGGGACACGGCGGCGCCGACATCGGGGCGCGCGGCGTCGTGGTTGACGACGAGGGGAACAATCGCGCGCTCGAGGAGAAGCGGGTGACCCTGGCTTTGGCGGACGCGGTCGCCAAACTGCTGGCGCCGGTCTGCACGCCGATTCTGGTTCGATCGGCCGACACGGCGATACCCGTGAACGAGCGTGTCAGCGCAGCCAATGTGACGCATCGCGGCGACCTGCTGGTGAGCATTCATACCGGCGCCAGTCCGGTGGCTGCCAGCGGAATTGACATCTTTTGCCCGCAGGACTCGCCTTCGCCGGCGACTACCGCGATACCCGGGCCGGACCCCTCGCGCAGCGTGGCGCTGGCGCGCAGCATCGCTGCCGCACTATCTCAGAGCGTCGGAACCTCGCCGCGGGCGGTAAGGCGCGCGCCGTGCCGCATATTCGAAGGTTTGCAGATGCCTGCCGTCGTAATTGAAGTCGGATTCATCACCAATCCGACCGAAGCGGCGCTCTTGTACAACCTGGAGTATCGCAATCAACTGGCCGAGGGCATCGCAAAAGGAATCGCCAACTATCTTGCGGGCGCGCCATCCGGCCCATGACACGGCAAGCCGCGAGAGGAGGCCGATTGGTTCCGCTTGGATTATCGCGGCATCTGTGGCAACCTATAGTCCGCATTTCGGATCCGCCTTCCCGCAACCAGCACGGAAGGCCGGTAAAATTTGCTCGCGGACTTAGGAGTGGATGGCCCCGGAGACAACCGTTGTCCGGGGAGGTCTGATCCCGCCCGGTCGATTGACGGGACGACGCGGGCCTGGGTGGTGTGGTGGTCTGTCCTTTTCGCCGTATCGATGGAAAAACCTGCGTCGACAGAGTGGAAGGTGGGTTTCGGGTAGTACTCCATGGATTCGAATCAGCGTCGATCGTTCTTTCGGAATGCGCTGTTGGCCGCATGGGCCATGGCCACGCTCGTTCTCTTCTTCTGTGTCATTCTGCTCGCCAACGAGATGATCAAACGGGGCTACAACCCTGTAGAAACCGCCACGATTCAGAGACCGGCCGGCGGCGGCCGCCCCGTGGATGCCCTTCCGACGGAGAGCCGGCAAGTTCCCGTTTTCTTTGCAAGCCCGACCGGGCTGCTTCAGGCCGAGCTGAGGCCGATTGCGTTCAGCGACTATACCGTGGACAACTGCCGCGAAGCGCTCGACGCGCTCATCAAGGGCCCGCCGCAGGAGGGTCTTCACGAAGTCCTCGCCAAAGATACGAAGTTCAACGCTTTGTATCTGCTGAACGACGGCGAACTCGTGATCGATTTCTCGCAGCAGAATCGATTGCTCGCCGCTGCGGCGAGCGTGTCCGCGGAAGCCCTGACGGTATACGGAATCGTGAACACGCTTACGCAAGACGCGCTCAAAGGCAGGGACGGAGTCACCGTCAAGTCCGTCCGTTTCCTGGTCGGAGGCGATGCGCCGCCGGAGAACGTATCGATGCACATCGATCTTTCCAAGCCCATCCTTCCGGATGACCGTTGGGTACTCCGCGGCGCGGAACGCCAGGCCGGCAATGCATAGCAACGACGCCCCCCTTGGAATCTTCGACAGCGGAGTTGGCGGGCTGACCGTATTCGGCCGCGTGGCCGAGAAACTCCCAAACGAGTCGATTATTTACCTTGGCGATACGGCCCGCGTGCCGTACGGTACCAAATCGGCGGATACCGTCGTGCGCTACGCGAGAAGTTGCGCCGCGCTCCTTCTTCAGCGCGGCGTGAAGATGCTGATCGTGGCGTGCAATACCGCATCGGCCTACGCCTTGGATGCCCTGCGCAGCGAATTGCCCGTGCCCGTAATCGGGGTGATCGAGCCGGGGGCCCAACGCGCGGTCGCCTCGACCCGCAACCACTGCATCGGAGTGATTGGAACCGTCGGCACCATATCGAGCGGACAATATCTGAATGCAATCCGGGCCATCTCCCCGTCGACGCGCGTCGTGCAGACGCCTTGCCCCCTGCTCGTTCCGCTTGCTGAGGAAGGGTGGACGGACGGCGAGGTTCCGCTGCAAATCGCCAAGACCTATCTCGCGGGTCTTCTCCGCGACGGCATCGACACGCTCGTCCTCGGCTGTACGCACTATCCATTGCTGAAGAACGTGCTGGCGCGCGCAGTCGGCCCCGCAATTACCCTCGTCGACAGCGCCGACGCCACTTCCGATGCCGTGTTGGCGCAATTGCAATCGCGCCATGCGCAGCGCGACTCCGGCAATCCGCCCGCTTATACGTTTCTGGTGACGGATTCGCCGGAGATGTTCGCGCGCGTGGGAAAGGGATTTCTCGGAGACGACATTCAGGGCGTGGAGTGGGTTGACATTCAATGAGCTCGGCAGAACGCATTGAGCGAATGCAGGGAGTGGAGTCCGGCAGGCGCGTCGGGATCGGGACGGTGCCGAACGCATGGACAACGCTGCTGATCGGCGTCGTTGTACTGACATCCGGCCTGTTGCTCTGCGCCGTGATGATCACGGGCTATCTGGGCAATCGCCCCGTGGATTTGAGAGCGCATACGCGGGCGCTTTCCGACGAGATCGCTCCCCTGCTCATCCGGCATCGGGTCGATGCCGCCGCCATTCTCGTGGGCCGGGCCGACGAAAACCGGGATGCGGATGCGTCATGGACCCATCGCCGCGTCGTGGCGGCCTTGCCCTCGTCGGTCAACCCATCGGAACTCGAACGCGCGTTGCGCGACGAATTCTCCCGACAACAGGTAACCGTGGTCGAAAACGATGTGGACCGTCCCGGCGAGCGCAGCCTGCGCCTGCGTACCGGCGGACGCGAGTTTGCGATTGTGACATTGACCGGAATCGCCGAGCCCGTCGACTTGACGGGTCTCACATGGCGCATCGCCGAGGATGTCGAACGGTCGCTCAAAGCGTTCCAACCTCCGCTGACATCCATCGAGCGCACCGCCAGCCTCCTCGAAGAAGGCCCGCATGCGGTATGGCAGTTCGTGCGATTGCGCGCCGTCAAGACTTCTGCCACCACCCTTGGCGCTATCCACGACCACGTCGCCCGCACACTGAAGGTGCCCGGCGCATCAATCGATCAGGAACCACGGGTATCCGAGGGCAACGCGGTATTGACCATTCGGTATCGCGAAGTGCCGTGCGCCGAAATCGTGGTGAAGGAGGCGACTGCTTCCCCGGAGGGCCTCTCGCCCGAGGCATTGCTGCCGGCAATGGTCCTGGCCTTTAACGGGATGGATGCCGACGAACTCGTGCGCAGGATGTTCCCCAACGCCGAAGACCTGCCGCTCGATTCGAGCGACCTCAACGGCGACGCCGTGATGCAGGCCAGGCCACGCTCCAACCGGCCCGTGTTCGACAATCTGCGTGTCGCCATCATTGTGGATGACGGCGGCTACGGCGGATGGGTCACGGAAGAAATCCTTGCTATGCCAAATAGGCTCACGTTGTCCATCCTTCCCCACGCGCCGCACAGCGCGGAAACCGCGCGCCGCGCCGCGGCACTCGGGTTCGAGGTCATGCTCCATATGCCGATGGAAAACCGCAGCGGGGTCGAGACCTACCCCGGCGAGATAACCGTGACGATGGACGGACCGGAGATGGGGGTGCACACCATTCGGGCCTTGCAGGACGTTCCCGGCGCGGTGGGCATCAACAACCACACCGGATCCAAGTTCACCTCGCACGCCGACGCCATGCGCTTGTTCCTGGAACAGATACAGGATTCCGGCCTGTTTTTCATCGATAGCCGAACCACCCGATCGACGGTCGCCTATGATATCGCCATGGAAATGCGAATTCCCTGCGCCGCGCGGGATCTGTTCCTCGACCACGAGTCGAGTCCGTCGTACATACGCGCCCGATTCAATCAGCTCATCGAGATCGTGAAACGACAGGGCAGCGCCATCGCCATCTGCCATTTCCGCCCCAACACCGTCCCCATCCTCAAGGCCTACATTCCCGTCTTCGAGAGAGAGGGAATCGAAATCGTTCACGCCTCGACCATGGTGCGGTAACCGCGCCTGGTGCACTCGCCTCCCCGATCCAGACGGACCATTCCGGCATCCCAAACGAATCGGCTTGTCGTTCCGAACGAATGCGAGGAATCTGGATCGGCGGCAACCTCATTTCATTGCAGCCAACAGCGGCCCCACCATTCGCGAATTCAGCGCAGCGCGAATCTGTTACGCATCCAAAGCCCTGCTTCCCACTTCCGACTTGAGCCTCGCGATCAGGTCATCCAGCGGCGCCGCGCCGATGTCGCCCTTGCGTCGGTGGCGCACCGCCACGGACCGGCTGCTCTGTTCGCGCTCGCCCACCACGAGCATATAAGGCACCTGGCGCGTCTGGGCATCCCGGATCTTGTACTTCATCGTGTCCGGACCGAGGTCCGCTTCCGCGCGGATTCCCGATTCGCGCAGCCGGTCCCGAACAAACCTCGCATAATTGTCGAAGGCGTCGGCCACGGGCACGACGACCGCCTGCACCGGCGCAAGCCACAGCGGAAACGCGCCCGCGAAATGTTCGATCAGAATGCCGATGAACCGTTCAATCGATCCATAGATCACGCGGTGAATCACGACCGGGCGGTGGCGGTTGCCGTCGGGCCCGACGTATTCCAGGTCAAACTTCTCCGGCATCGAAAAGTCGAGCTGAATGGTCGCGCACTGCCACGAACGTTTCAGGCTGTCGCGGATGTGAAAGTCGATTTTCGGTCCGTAGAACGCGCCGTCGCCCTCATTCACCTTGTACGACATGCCTTTCGCGTCAAGCGCATTGCGAAGCGCGTTTGTAGCGGCCTCCCAGACTTCGTCGGACCCGATCGACTTCTCGGGGCGCGTGCTGAGTTCCACGTGGTATTCGAAACCGAAGATGCCGTACACGTACGAGATGAAGTCGATCGTCGCGAGCACTTCGTCCTGGATTTGTTCCGGCGTCATGAACAGATGTGCGTCGTCTTGCGTGAACATGCGCACCCGGGTCAGGCCGTGCAACACGCCCGACTTTTCGTGCCGGTGCACGGTGCCGACTTCGGCCAGTCGCATCGGGAGGTCGCGGTAACTGCGCAGATCGCTCCTGAATATCAGCATGCTGCCGGGACAGTTCATGGGCTTCACTGCGTAATCGCGCTCGTCAATCTGCGTGAAGTACATGTTTTCCTTGTAGTGGTCCCAATGGCCGGACTGCTCCCACAGCGAACGGTCAAGAATGATCGGCGTGCGGATTTCGCTGTAGCCCCGCTTCGCGTGCTCTTCGCGCCAGAACGCCATCAGGTTGTTCATCACAACCATGCCGTTGGGATGGAAAAAAGGGAATCCCGGCCCGGCCGCCTGAAAACTGAACAAGTCGAGCTGGCGGCCCAGCTTCCGGTGGTCGCGCTTCTCGGCTTCCGCGCGAAATGCGAGGTATTCGTCCAATTCCTTCTTGCTCGGAAACGCGGTCCCGTAAATGCGCTGTAGCATCGGCCGCTTCTCGTCCCCGCGCCAATAGGCCCCCGCTACGCTGAGCAGTTTGAACGCCTTGATCCGCCCCGCTGACGGCAAATGGGGCCCCCGGCACAGGTCCGTGAAATCTCCATGCCGGTAGTAGGTAATGGGCACACCGTCCTCGAGGTCATTTAGAATCTCGACTTTGTACAGGTCCCCGCTTTCCTGAAACCGCTTGAGCGCCTCGGCTTTCGGCACCTCGATGCGCTCGAACACGGCGTCCTCCTTGGCGATTTTTGCCATCTCCGCCTCGATTGCCGGGAATTCCTCTTCCGTAATCGGGGGGTCGGTCTCGATGTCGTAGTAAAATCCGTCCTCGATGGCGGGGCCGATGGCAAACTTCGTGGACGGCCGCAGCCGCGCGATTGCCGACGCCATCAGGTGAGCCGCGCTGTGGCGGAACACGTCCTGCCCCTCGCGTGAATCAAAGGTCAGAATCTGTACCTCGTCGCCGTCCTGAAGTGGGGTCGGCAGACTCTTGACTTCGCCGTTGATCCTGGCGCCCGTCGCCGCCTTCGCCAGGCGCGGCCCGATACGCTCCGCCAAGTCCAGCGCAGTACTGCCATCGTCGAGCGTGCGCGCCGAACCGTCCGGCAGTTTCACCGTAATCATCTGTGTAACCATCTCCTGGGCCGTGGGTTGCATAGGAACGACGGGGCTTTCCTCCTCCCCGACGTATGCCTACCGCGGACGGCCGAGCTTCGATTGCCCCAATCCGCGTAATTGTGCCACGCGGAGGAAGGCAATTGGAAGGGAGCCGACGGCGCGCGAAGGGCCAAAGGTTGCAATCCCTGCCGCCGTTTGGCAACCTCACGCGTGGTGCGTTTATCAGGTGTCGGGGCGTGAGTCCATGAAGATGAACTCACTCGAGAAGGTCCTCGTGAACAACCCATTTCGGTCGTTCATGTTGCGGGTTCTGACTACGGACCTGCTGGGTAGGGCCGATGTGTCGCTGCGCGGAAAGGCCGTACTCGAGATCGGTTGCGGACAAGGCGCGGGCACCGACTTGTTGGTACGGTCCTGTGGCGCGGACCACATGGTCGCGTTCGATTACACCGGCGTCCAACAGGCCTTGGAGTGGGGTGAGATTGCCGCGTCGCAGCCCGGCAAGCGGAAGGACATTATCAAGAAGTGGACACAGGCAAAGGGCTGAGCCGACGGAATTTTCTGCGCGCGACGGCGTGCGGCGCGGCTACTCTGCTGGCCGGTCCCCTATTGGCGCAGCCGGCGCGCAAACCCAACGTCGTCCTGATCTACACCGACGACCAGGGCACGGCGGACCTGCCCAGCTACGGCTCGCGCGACCTCGTCATGCCACACGTCGAGTCGCTTGCCGCGCGGGGCGTGCGGTTCTCACAGTTCTACGCGCCCGCGCCGATCTGTTCGCCGTCTCGCGCGGGGGCGCTGACGGGACGCTATCCGTTGCGCGCGGGTGTGCCGTCCAACGTATCGAGCGATCGCGGCGCACCCGGCCTTCCCAGTCGCGCAATCACCATGGCGGAAATGTTGAAGGCGGCAGGCTACGCGACGGCCCACATCGGCAAATGGCACCTTGGATTCGACGGCGAATCAAATCCGAACGCGCAGGGATTCGATTATTCGTTCGGCCACATGGGCGGGTGCATCGACAACTATTCGCATTTCTTCTATTGGAGCGGCCCCAACCGGCACGACCTGTATCGAAACGGGGAGGAAGTGTTTGCGCCGGGGCGGTTCTTTCCCGACCTCATGATCGAAGAGGCTTCTCGATTCATGGACGCGCACCGTGACGGGCCGTTCTTCTTGTATTTCGCCGCGAACGCGCCGCACTATCCCTACCAGGGGGAACCGGACTGGTTGGGCGAATATCAGCAAGCCGGCGTGCCTTACCCCCGCGACCTCTATGGCGCCTTCCTGTCCACGCTTGACGAGCGCATTGGGCAACTGATTGGAAAAGTCGAGTCGCTAGGCCTGCTCGAAGACACCATCATCATCTACCAGTCGGACAACGGACATTCGACCGAGGAGCGAGCGCACTTCGGCGGCGGCAGCGCTGGCCTGTATCGCGGGGCGAAATTCAGCCTGTTCGAGGGCGGGATTCGCGTGCCCGCCGTCGTCAGTTGGCCGGGTCATCTGCCGGAAGGCGAATCGCGCGCCCAGATAGCACACGGTTGCGATTGGTTGCCGACGATCGCGGACCTGTGCGGAGTCGCGCTCCTGGACCACGACATCGACGGCAAAAGTCTCGTGCCCGTCATTCAATCGAACGGCGCGGAATCCCCGCATGACACCCTGATCTGGCATGTCGGCGAGGGGGAGAAATCCCTGTGGGCGATCCGAAAGGGGGACTGGAAGCTACTGGGCAGACCTGAAGACACATCGGGTAAAGTGCGGATCCGACTGGAAGACGAGTTGTTCCTCGTCAACCTCGCCGAGGACCCTTCGGAGCAAACAAACCTGGCCGCGACAAAACCCGAGAAGC
>BTUX01000089.1:0-16122 GCA_045863315.1 Candidatus Hydrogenedentota bacterium
GGAAAACGGGCTGTTGGTGTGAAAAATCCTCACCCGATTGACTTTTATGCTATCTCCTGAGCATTTCTCACCCGTCGCTCCCGTCATCGGGAGCGACGGGTGAGAAATGCGGGCTAGCAGTTTGTCGGACTTGACAACGCACACGTATATGAGCCGTTATACATCCATGATTATCATCGGACGATCCACTAATAGAACAGAACATCATTGATACGATTGGGTTTAGGAAAAAAGTCCGACAGGCTGCCAGCTCTACAGCGCTTGATGGTGCCTTGTTTCCTTCCCCGTATGCAGTGCGCCGCTTGGCTGTCAGCTTCGACCCCTTGCGCGCGGGGTGGCGAGATTTCCCCTTTTGTGTTACACTAAGTGCAGGCGCAAGGCTTATTTTGAATCTCGTCACTGGGGGTGGGGGAACTCTCATGAACCGCGAACGCAGTCTGTTGTTCGGAATCTTTGCTGTTCAACTGAAGCGCGTCACGCCGGCCCAACTGATGGAAGTGGCGGCAGCGTGGGCCGTCGATCCGACCAAGACTCTTTCCGAGCGACTGGTAGAATCCGGCCTGATTACGCCCGAAGATCGGGCCATGCTCGAGGACCTCGTCGAACACGCGATCGACGCGCATAACGGTGACGCGGTCGCCACTCTTGAGGCCGTACGGGGCACGGAACAGGTTTACCAATCGCTGGATTCTTCCATGACGCGGTCGACGCTGCGCATGGATCAGATTTTCGGCGAGTTACAGGACTTGGGGTCCGCCGCCGGGATCGAACTTCCGCGCCAGTTCGAGGCGCCAGGCCGTTACACCATCCGCCACGAGCACGCCCGCGGCGGGCAGGGTCGCCTGCTGCTCGTGCACGACGAACAACTCGGCCGCGACGTCATTCTAAAAGAACTCCTCCGTGCGCGGGTGACCGCTCCCGACGCGCCGACGCCGGTCCGCGGTTCCGCGCATGCGGTCGCCCGGTTTCTGCAGGAAGCCAAGATCACCGGGCAACTCGATCACCCCTGCATTGTGCCCGTGTACGAACTCGGTCTGCGCCACGACGGCCACCCGTATTACACGATGAAGTTGGTGAAAGGGGACACGTTCCACGCGATGCTGCGGCGCAGCGCGACGCTGGATCAGCGGCTTCGGTACGTAAAAAACTTTCTCGATGTCTGCCAGGGCGTGGCTTACGCCCACAGCCGCGGCGTCATCCATCGCGACCTTAAACCGCTGAACGTCATGGTGGGCCAGTTCGGCGAAACCGTCATACTTGACTGGGGTCTCGCCAAGGTCAAAGGAAAGGAGGACGCCCGCGCCCAGACCATGGCGGAGACGCTCTCGGAGTTGCGGGACAGGGCAAAGTCCTCGTCGGAAACCTCGGACGGTGCCGTGATTGGGACGCCCGCCTACATGGCCCCCGAACAGGCCCGCGGCGATATCGACCTCGTCGACGAGCGCTCCGATGTCTACTCCCTGGGCGTCTTTCTGTACCACATCATCACGGGCCAGACGCCGTTCCAGGGGCGGGAAACGTGGGACGTACTCGACTTGGTAGCGAACGACCGGCCCGTGTCATGCCTGAAGTTGCAGCCGGACGCGCCGGTCGAACTCGCCGCGATCTGCGAACGCTGCATGCAACCCGACCCGAAAAACCGGTACCGCAACGCGAAGGAGCTGGCCGAGGAGGTCGAGCGCTACCTCACGGGCGCGCTGGTCCGCGCGCACCAATACAGCTTCGGCCAGATGCTGAAACGCTACTACCGTCGAAACAAGATTCAGGTGAGGATGGCGGTCGCCAGCCTCGCCATCCTCGCCGCCGTTGGCCTGTACTCCTACGTCCGAGTCGTTCAGGCCCGCAACGACGCCGTCACGGCCTGGGGCGTCGCGGAAAACGAAAAATACATCACGCAGATGCGGCTCGTTCAGTCCTATATGGATATGAACGACCACGAACTTGCACGGAAGACCCTCGCCGCCACCAACCCCAACCTGCGCAATTGGGAATGGGGCTACCTCACCAACCGATGCAATCAGGAACTGCTGGTGCTCGAAGAAACCAACAACGCGGCAATCAACCCGGACGGAACGCGCATCGCCACGACATCGCGCGGGGGCGAAGTCCGCGTTCACGACGCAACCGACGGCAAGGTGCTCGTCAGGTTCGCCGAAGGACTCGATCAGCCCCTCGACATCGCCTACAGTCCCGACGGCAGGAAGCTGCTGGGGTATTCTCTCGGCAATGTGGTCCGAGTCTGGAACGCCGAATCCGGCGACGTTATCGCGACATTCAAAGGCCACACCGGTACGATTTCGTCCGCGGTATTCGATCCTGCGGGCCAACGCGTCCTGACGACGGCAAGTGACGGCACCGCTCGCATATGGGACCTGCAAACAGGCGACCAGGCGCTGACTTATACCGCACTGCCAAGAGTCTCGGTGTCCGACTTCAGCCCGGACGGAAAGTGGGTGAGCTCTACGGGGTATCTCTCTAATGCGGCTGCGCCTGGCGCCCAGGCCCTCGAATCGACGGTGTGGAACAGCGCCACCGGCGCCGAGTTGCTTCGCGTCGCGGGCGGGCCGGCAGACTGGGCGCCGGACGGTGAGAGAATTGTGGTCGCAAACGATGTCCTCGCAACGGTGTACGCCTTTGGCGACACCCTACAACCAATCAGCGCGCTGGAGGGGCATACCGCGCAAGTGCGGTCGGTCGAGTTTTCCCAAAACGGCCAGCGGGTCCTTACCAGGAGCGCTGATGGTTCGGCGCGGGTGTTCGATGCGGCCACCGGCGAAGAAATTTCCAGACTTAACGATGTAGATCCGATCTATGCGGCCCGGTTCGTGCCGGATAACGAACACGTCGTCACCTACCTCTCCGGGGACCACACTTCGTCCATCGCGGTGTGGAACATCTACACTTCGCGCAAGATCAACACGCCGCAAGGTTATCGATTTATGCCGCGCGAGTTGTTTCTGAGCGCCAAAGGCGATCGACTGATTTCCGAGTCCCTGGACCAAACCGCGCGGGTATGGAATGCCTTAAACACACCGGGACAAAGGGTCTTGCCGGTCTCTGGAAAGGCCGCCATTGCGTCTGCTATCTCCCCCGATGGCGCCCTGGTCGCCGTGGCGCAGGACAACCGCGCAATCGAAGTCCTGGATATCGAGAGCGGCGCGCTGGTCGCTACGCTGGCGGGATACTCGCTCTCGGGCGCGAGTGCGGTCGCGATCAGTCCCGGCAATTCCCGACTCGTCGCCGCCGCGGACGAATTCACCCTCCTCGTTTGGAACATCGACGACCAAGCATTGCTTTCGCGATTCCTCGAGCACGAGGCGCGCATTCAGTCCGTCGTCTTCAGTCCAGACGGAGTTAAAGTGGCCTCAGCGTCATATGACGGGAGCGTGCGCGTCTGGGAGGCCGCAACGGGATCGGAACTGTTCGAACTCCGGGGCCACACGGCGCCGGTCAACGCCGTGGCCTACAGTCCGGACGGCAGGACCATCGCCACCGCTTCCGCGGACAAGTCGGCGCGCATCTGGGACGCGGCCACGGGACAAGAATTGCGCGTGTTGACCGGACACGAAGACGCGGTACTTTGCGTCGCGTTTGATTCCGCCGGCCTACGCCTTGCCTCCGGCTCCGCTGACCGCAACGTTCTGATCTGGAGCACCATCGACTTCGCCGACCCCAAGTTGCTCGAAGGTCACCTCGACGGGATTCACCATCTGGGCTTCAGCGACGATGGCTTGCGCCTGGCTTCAATAGGAGGGGACGGCACGGTCCGGGTCTGGGATTCTACTACGACTGACGAGTTACTCACTTTGCGATTTCCAGGCCGAAGAGTAGGATCAGGGCTCCGGTTTCTTCCAGGCTCGAATCGGCTGTGTTTTGTCTCTCAGGAAGGGGACGCTCATATCTGGGAAGCCGCGCCGTGGAGCACGGTGACGAAGGCCGGTGTCGCCGAGGCCGCAACGCACAATCCTGCCGTGGCTGCGAATCAAGCCGCGGCAACCCCAAGCAATCGCCGGGAACCCGTCGAGATTCCCGTGATCACGACACCCGAAACACTCTCCGCGTGCCTGCGACGCCTCGCCGACGCGGTACGAGGCCGGCCGGCGCCCGCCGGACCGGCGCAGTCCAACGGCGGACTGAAATGCGAAGGTGATATCTTCAACGCCTTGGCGAAGCTGACAGCGCAACCGAAAGACGCCGTCCTTGCGGTGAACGATGTATCCGTGTACGATCCCGCATTCTCCGCCGAAATCAGCCGTATGGCCGGCGAAATCCAATACGTCTCCGCCACGACACCAACCCTAAAAATTCGCCGTGCCGGCAAAGAACGCGTCCTGCGCCCCGTCCTCGTCGAGGCCACGACGAAGACCATGACGCGCCGACTTCCTCGCGCGGAAGCCGTCGAGTTCTTCAAACTTCAAGCCGAACGACTTGAAAAGTACGCAGCGAACACCATCCGACAGAACCAGATGTACGCCGCAAACATCGGCGAACCCGCGCAAGGGGATAGAAGGCTGAACGGAATCTGGATTCCGGCCGACACGGAACTCGAGAAAATCAAACTTGAATCCTACTACCGCGACATGGGCCTTGCGCTCAACGATCGAATCGTGCAAATAGACGGGAGTCCGGTGACCGACCTTGATCGGTTGCTCCAATGGTGCCGGGACATGGCCCCGGGCATTGCCGGCGGCGGCTCAAGCGGCTTTGAAATGAATGTCGAGCGAGGCGGATTGCAGCGACTAAGGGTCCGCGTGCAGGTAGATTGATAGTCGGGGCGAAACAAACAAAGCAAGGGACGTCGCGCTACGCTCGGTCGTGGAGAATCACTAATGCCCTTCATCTGACTGAACTTCAAGTTTGGCGTGAATACGGCAACGCCTCAACTTGATCCCGAACGACGAACGTCACATCGTCTCTAATCGGCCGGAATTGGACTGAACCATTGCGAAGGAGATTGGCATGCCCACGTCAAGTAACAATCCAAGTAACAAATATCCGCGAAGAGAAGGAATGAATGTGGGAGTGCAGTGCGAATGCGTTCTGTGGCTGGCGCACTACACCGACTCGAGCGAAGCCGCGGACAAGGTCGAGGCGTGGAGTGTCGAAGAACTCTATACGCGGCCACTTCTGACCGCGGGCGGAACAACAAATGGAGTCCTTGACAAATTGGTGGACAGACGGGTTGGCCATGCCTTTGGCGCATTCAACACGATGAACAACAGAGTCATAACCAAAGAGAATCGAGACAAAGTCAAAACGGCGATTGCCAACTTTGAAAGCAGCGGCGCGTCAGCGTCTGAAAAAAAGAAGTCCCTGACGGATCTCATGTTGGAAGGCATTGCCTATCAACCCGGCACGACCCCCGGGCCGAATGAGCACCTGCTTGTACTATTGAAAGAGATGCACTATGCCGGCATTTATTTGCCGCCGAATCATGTGGGGACCTCCAACGAGTGCAGGAAAACAATTGAGGACCTCTTGAAGAATGGCGAGCTTTGGGACTTGGATTTTCCGGATGGAACCCGGACGATAAGATTCGGTGATATGACCTTCGACAAGATTTTCGAAACCAGCCTTAGGAGACTTTACACGGATTATCGCCCGACATTCGATGCCCTGAAGGACGCCAAAGAGTGCGGCATACTCCGCCCCCACAAAGATCGACCGTTGACGGTAAACCCGGACGGGTCGGCACGGGGGGATGGTGGTCCTACCGCGAAAACGACGCCGAATAATCGGTGCTGCGTGAATTTCACTTGTCAGAGCAACTATACCGGCAAGTATTGCGGAGAGACCTCGGAAGGTGTCTGCAACGCGATGAGCGATTCGTGCTAATCGGGCGTTTCGCGAAGCCTAGCGCCGGACTTGGTCATGGAGGTATCACAGGAGACGGGATCGAAGGCGACCGGAGCGTTCCCCTCGTTTCCCTCGTTCCCAAGCTGTGCTTCGTTCCCCTCGTTCCTCTCGTTCCCAAGCTGTGCGTCGTTCCTCTCGTTCCCAAGCTGTGCTTGGGAACGCCCTTGTCTTTGAAGCTGTGCTTCGCCCCACTCGAAATCGACGTTGCTATACCCAGTGGATTCGAAGCGCAGCTTCGTCTGCACAGACGTTCCGAAGTGCAACTTCGGAACGAGAGGCGGGGGGCGAGTGGGAGACCTCGCTACCTGTGCAGTCCGTACGCGCGTCCCGCTGTGCCGTCGTGCGTCCTGCTGTGCCGTCGCGCGTCCCGCTGTGCCGTACGTGCGTCCCGCTGTGCCGTACGCGCGTCCCGGTGTGGCGGTCTGCGCGTCCTGCTGTGCCGTCGCGCGTCCCGCTGTGCCGAACGTGCGTCCCGCTGTGCCGTACGCGCGTCCCGGTGTGCGGTCTGCGCGTCTTGCTGTGCCGTCGTGCGTCCCGCTGTGCCGTCGCGCGTCCCGCTGTGCCGTACGTGCGTCCCGCTGTGCCGTACGGGCGTCCCGCCGTGGCGAATAGGCGTCCTGCTGTGCCGTACGTCCCGCCTGTCGTTGCGCTTGCCGGCGCGCCGGTTGAAAATTACGCACCGTTGATGGCAACCTATGGCCGATCCCTTTCGTCCGCCGCGACTGGCGAAGTGACGTGGAATTGACCACGGGGAAGCGGCGGGCCGGTTGATTTCTTTGCCGTTCGCCTGGGCACGGCCTTTGACCCCGCTATCGGGGCATGGGGCCGGGGACTGCGTGCCGGTGCATGATGCTGCGGTCAGCCTCTTTGCACAACGCGAAGGGTGCGTTGTGCGTGTCGGGGCAGGACCCACGGCGAAAAACCGCCGGGTTTTTCAGTAGCGCGCCGGATCGCGCGAATAGCGGGTCGTCGCGCATTTCGCCCACGGGCGGAGCGCGAAACCGGTCGGCACAGGCGGAGGCATTGAATGCGGCGGACCCCACTTTACGACGAACACGTCGCCCTTGGCGGTAAGGTCGTCGATTTTCACGGCTGGGCCCTGCCCGTCCAGTTTTCCGGCATCCTCGAGGAGCACGAGCACTGCCGCACGAAGGCGGCGTTGTTCGACTGCTCGCACATGGGCGAGTTTCACGTTTGGGGCCGGGACGCCATCGAGGCGTACAGCGAACTCGTCTGTTCCGACCCGATCAAACTGCCGGTGGGCCGTTGCCGGTACGGGGCGATGCTGAACGACGAAGGCGGCATCATCGACGACGTCATCACGTTCAAGATGGGCGAGGAGGACCTCTTTGTCGTAACGAACGCGGGCCCGCTGGACCACGTGTCCGCCCGCATCTGCGGTTCGCACCCCGATTCGAAGGATGTGTCGGCTGTCACCGCGAAAATCGACATCCAGGGTCCGCTTTCGCGCGACATCCTGTCGAAGGAAATTCCCGAGGCGGCCCAGCTCAAGTATTTCCAGGCCCGTTACGCGAAATGGGAAGGGGTCGAAATCGTGCTTTCGCGCACGGGCTACACGGGCGAACTGGGTTATGAACTTTTCGTGCCGAACACGATTGCGGTGGAGCTGTGGCGGCGCCTGCTCGCGTACGATGGGGTGAAACCCGCGGGGTTGGGCGCGCGCGACACGCTGCGGACCGAAGTCTGTTACGCGCTGTCGGGCCAGGATTTCGACCCGTCCCGCACGCCGCTCGAGGCGGGCATGGAGCAGTACATCGAGTGGGACACGAAGTTCGTCGGCAAGCTTGCGTTGAAAGACCTGCGCGACATGGGTTCGTACTCCGTGCTCACGCCGATCAAGACGGCGGACCGCCGCGCGCCGCGCCACGGATTCGACGTGTTTCACAGCGGCGACAAGGTGGGCGTGGTCACCAGCGGCACCTTTGGCCCGAGCGTCGGCCACGGTGTCGGTCTCGCGTACATCCCGAAGGACCTCGCGGTCCCCGGCACGCAACTGACGGTCGGACCCAAGGCGCTTCCCGTGGAAGTTGCGAAGGCGCCATTCTATACGGAAGGCACCTGTCGAAAGTAGAGCCCGGCTTCCAGGTTGGGCGATGAACGGAGCGGAACAGCATGTACCCCGTTAACTGCAAGTACACTAAAGAACACGAGTGGATTCGCGCGGAGGGTTCGGTTTACGTCGTGGGTATCACCTCGTTCGCGGCCGAACAGCTCGGCGACGTGACCTACGTCGATCTGCCCAAGGTCGGCAAACAGGTCAAGCAGGGCGAGGCGGCGGCGGCCGTCGAATCGGTCAAGGCGGCCAGCGACGTGTACGCGCCCGCGGGCGGGACCGTGTGCGCCGTGAACGGCGAGTTGGAAGGCGCGCCGGAGTTGGTCAATCAAGGCCCCTTTGACCAGGGCTGGTTTTTCAAGCTTGAGAACGTCAACTCAGCGGACCTCGATTCGTTGATGGACGCCACGGCGTATCAGGCAATGGTGGAGGCGAAACACGGATGACATGGGCCCCCGCCACCGACGCCGAGCGTTCGGAAATGCTCGAGGTGATCGGCCACAAGACCATCGACGATCTTTTCGCGTCCATCCCCCCGGCGCTTCGCGCGAAGTCGTGGGACCTGCCCGAGGGCCTTTCCGAGATGGCGGTCCGCGACCTCATGGCGAAGCTCGCGGCGAGGAACGCGCCCGAACGTATCTGCTTTCTCGGCGCGGGCGCCTATGACCATTTCATTCCCGCCGCGGTCGACGCGCTCACGTCACGCGGCGAGTTCTACACCGCGTACACGCCGTACCAGCCCGAGTGTTCCCAGGGCACGCTGCAAAGCATCTACGAGTACCAGTCCGCTGTCGCGCGGCTGACGAACATGGACTTCGTGAACGCCTCGCTGTACGACGGCGGTACGGCGGTGTTCGAGGCGACCACGATGTCCGTGCGCGTCACCGGCCGGCAACGAGTCGTCTGCCACTCGTCACTCAATCCGATCTACCGGCAAATGCTGAAGACGCACGTCTCGCACCTCGATCTTGCGCTTGTCGACGGCGACGACCCGTCGGAGGCCGCCTGCGTCATCGTGCAGAACCCCGCGTTCACCGGCACCGTCGCGGATTACACCGCGCTCGCCAAACGCTGCCACGACGCCGGCGCGCTGCTCGTCATGTCGTTCTATCCCATCTCCCTCGGCCTGTTGAAAACTCCCGGCGAAATGGGCGCGGACATCGCCATTGCCGAAGGCCAATGCCTCGGCGTCCCGCTCAATTTCGGCGGGCCCTGGCTCGGTCTTATGGCCACGCGCCGGGAGCACGTCCGCAAGATGCCGGGCCGCATCGCCGCCGAAACCGCGGACGCGCAGGGCCGCCGGGGCTTTGTGCTGACCCTGCAGGCGCGCGAGCAGCACATCCGCCGCGAGAAGGCGATGTCGAACATCTGCTCCAACGAGGCGCTCTGCGCATTGCGCGCGCTGATCTACCTCTCGCTGCTCGGCAAGCAGGGACTGGTCGAGGTGGCGCGGCATTGCCACGCGAAAGCCGAATACCTGAAATCGAAACTGTCGTTCGCAACCATCCTGAACGACGGGCCGACGTTTAACGAGTTCGCCGTGCGCCTGCCGAGAAATGCGGAGGCCGTCGCCGCGGAAATGGCCGGGCGCGGTTTTGTCGCGGGCCTTCCGCTGAAGTCCGTCGATGCCGGCGGCGAAAACGACCTTTTGATCGCGGTGACCGAACGCCGCACGCGCGCCGAACTCGATGCGTTCGCCTCGGCGCTGGAGGACGTCTCGAATGCAGTTGATTTTTGAGAAGTCGAAGCCGGGCCGCCGCGCGATCACGCTGGACCCGCTCGACGTGCCGGAGGCGCCGCTTTCGATCGAGTTGTGCAGGTCCGCCCCCGCGGAACTGCCGGAAATGGCCGAGATCGATGTCGTGCGGCATTTTACCAACCTGTCGCGCCGCAACTTCGGCATCGATTCGCATTTTTATCCGCTCGGCTCGTGCACGATGAAGTACAACCCAAAAATGGCGGAGACCATCGCGGCGTTGCCGGGGTTCGCGCAGCTTCACCCGCACCTGTCGACGTCGCCCGCATACTGGCCGGCGTGCCAGGGCGCGTTCGAGTTGATCCACGAAACGGAGTGCTGGCTCGCCGAGATCGCGGGGATGAGCAAGGTCTGCCTCCAGCCCATCGCGGGCGCGCACGGGGAACTCGCGGGCACCTTGCTGATGGCGGCCTACCACCGCGAACGAGGCACGAACAAGGACACCATCCTCGTGCCCGATTCCGCGCACGGCACCAACCCCGCCAGCGCCGCCATCGCGGGATTCAAAGTCGTCGAAGTCCCGTCCGACGCCGATGGCACGATGAAACTCGACAGCGTCAAGGCGGCGATGACGGACTCCGTCGCCGGCCTGATGATGACGTGTCCAAACACGCACGGGTTGTTCGAACCGGAGATCCAAGAGATCGCCGAGTTTATTCACAAGGCCGACGCGCTTCTTTACTACGATGGCGCGAACCTGAACGCAATCATCGGACGCGCGCGGCCCGGCGATCTCGGGTTCGACGTCATGCACTACAATCTGCACAAGACCTTCGCCACCCCGCACGGCATGGGCGGCCCGGGCTCCGGCCCTGTCGGCGTCGGCGAGCGGTTGGTGCCGTACTTGCCGGGGCCGCGCGTAGCAAAGAGAGAAGAGGGTTTCACCCTCGAAACGCCGCCGAAATCGATCGGACGCCTTTCGCAGTTCTTCGGCAACTTCATGATGGCGGTCCGCGCGTATGCATACATGCGCCACCTCGGACGCGATGGACTCAAGCAGGTCTCCGAGAACGCGGTGTTGAACGCGAACTACATCTTCGCTCGGTTGAAAGGCGCATACGAGCCCGCGTTTGCTCTCCCGTTCATGCACGAATGCGTGTTTACCGCCGCGCCGCAGGCTAGAAAAGGCGCGCGCGCTCTCGACATCGGCAAGGCGCTGCTCGACTACGGATTCCATGCACCGACCGTGTACTTCCCGCTCACCGTCAAGGAGAGCCTCATGATCGAGCCGACGGAAACGGAATCCCGCGAGACCCTTGACGCGTTCTGCGACGCGATGCTCGACATTGCGCAGAAAATCGAAGCCGACCCCCATGCCTTTCACGACGCGCCGAAGACGATGCCTGTGGGCCGTCTTGACGAGGTCAGGGCCGCGCGCCAACTCAACTGCGCGTGCTGAGGCGCGCCGATGGAACCGGCATCCTTCGAGCAGGAGCGGACCGAAAGAGAATGAAGAAGCGCCACAAATCAACGATTGTGGCGCCACTGTGGGAGGGAAGACTCAGTCAAGTCTTTGATGGATCAGGTGAGGGATTGGCACCCGACCGCGTATGTGAAGGCAAGGTGAGGGATGACACCCGCCTTAAGGGCGAGAGTTGGGCTTGAAGCGGCCCAACCTCGAGTTCAACTGTCGCGACATCCATGTCTTCGATTGCCTCGGCCTCCCTGCCTTGGCGTCTGCTAGATTTATCGGCAGGTCGGCGGAAAACTTTAGTCTCGCCGTCGCGACGAATCGGGCCGGGGCCCGCAACGACGAAGCAAACCAGGGCCGCGAGAAGAATCTCCGTAAACGCTGTATCAGGAGCCGGTCGGTGATGAGCAAATGGAGTCGGCCCAAAACCTCGTCGCGCCGCTTGCGGGTCGGAAAGCACGGGCTGCCATCCGCGCCGCATTCCTGATACAATCCGCTCCGGTTCTGGGACAATGCAATGCGAATACTGGTGTTGGGAGCAGGCGGCCAACTGGGCCGGGATCTGCTTCGTGTTTTTGCGGAGGATGGGGACGTCATCGGGCTGACGCATTCGGACCTTAACATCATCGAGGGACCGGAGGTGAAGCGGGCGATCGACGATATCGCGCCGGACCTAGTGCTGAACGCGGCCGCGTACACGGACGTCGAGAAAGCCGAGGACGATGAACGCGGCGCATTTCATACCAACGCGAACGGGGCACAACGGGTCGCTGAGGCGTGTCACGCGCGCGAGGTGGCGCTGGTGTATTTCAGCACCGATTTCGTGTTCGACGGCGCGAAGGGGCGTCCCTACGAGCCCGAGGACAAGCCGAACCCGCAAAGCGTGTACGCGCGATCGAAGCTGCGCGGCGAGGAAAACACGAGGTGGACCAACCGGATGTCGTTCGTCATACGCACGGCGTGGCTCTACGGCCCCGGCGGCAACAACTTTGTCGAGAAGATTCTCAAAGCGGCGGCCGCGCGGCCATCACTGCGGGTGGTGAACGATGAATTCGGATCGCCCACGTACACCCGCGATCTTGCGGTGGCGGCCCGGGCCATCGTCCCGACCAAGCAATACGGGATTTACCATGCGGTGAACGAAGGGTTCTGCTCGCGATACGACTTCGCCCTCGCCATCCTGCGCGAGGCGGGTGTGGACACGCCCGTCGAACCGTGCAGCGCGTCGGAGTATCCGATGAAGGCGCGGCGCCCCGCGTATTCGGTGTTGTCCAACGCCAAACTGACCGCCACGTGCGGGTTCGCGATGCCGACGTGGCAGGACGCACTTAGAAGGTACATGAAGGAAAGGGGGCGTCACGGATGAGGCGGATAATGGTGACCGGCGGCGCCGGTTTTATCGGGTCGAATTACATTCGGTACGCGCTGAAGACATATCCCGACCTGCACGTCGTGAACGTGGACAAGCTTACCTACGCCGGCAACCTCGACAACCTGAAAGGCGTCGACCCCAAACGGCACACCTTTGTGAAGGCGGACATCGCGGACGCCGCCGCCATGGAAGCGGCCATGAAAGGGTGCGACGCGGTGGTGAATTTCGCGGCGGACAGCCACGTCGATCGCAGCATTATGGAGGCGAGCGATTTTATCGCGACCAACGTGCGGGGCGTGCATAACATCCTCGAGGCCGCCCGGAAGCTGGAAACGAAGCGCGTGTTGCTCGTATCCACCGACGAAGTCTACGGAAGCATCGATCGGGGGTCATTCAAAGAGACCGATCCTCTGGGGCCGCGCAACCCCTACTCCGCCAGTAAGGCGGGCGGCGAACTGCTGGGCATGTCCTATTATCACACGTTTGGATCGCCCGTCATCATCACACGCGGATCCAACACCTACGGCCCATACCAATACCCGGAGAAAGTGCTGCCGCTGTTCGTGACCAACGCGATCGACAACGAACCGCTGCCCTTATACGGCGACGGGAAAAATGTGCGGGATTGGCTCTTCGTCGAGGACCACTGCCGCGGAATCGATCATGCGCTCCGACACGGCGAACCCGGCAACATCTACAACATAGCCGGCGAAAACGAACGCGAGAACATTGTGCTCACGGAGCGTATCCTGCAACTCCTGGGCAAGGGCAAAGGCCTGATCAGACCGGTCAAGGACCGCGCCGGCCACGATCGCCGGTACTCCATTGATTCGAGCAAATTAAAAAAACTGGGCTGGAAACCGCTGATGAACTGGGACGACGGCATCGCGTTCACCGTGAAGTGGTACCAGGAGAACGAGTGGTGGTGGCGGCCCATCAAGTCCGGCGCATTCCGCGAGTATTACAAGCGGCAGTACGAAGATCGCGAACGGTAGGGCCGCTGTCGAACGGCGCGCACTCCACCTGCGATCGCGCGCGTCGACGTTGATCCCGACGAAAGATTGAATATGTGTTATCGGGGAAACGCCCGAATGAATCGCCTTCCCACATTGCCTACAATTGCCCCGGGTGTGTCGATTCCTCTTGCGGGGAATTCGTTTGCGGGTTGTAACGAAGCGCTGCGAACCGCATAAGGTGTATCGGTGGGTTGTCGAATCCCTGCTTGACCGGCACACGGGGTGAATCCTGCCCGGCTTCCAGATGGTCAGACGCGTGCCAACACGAAAGGATAGGAAGTGCATCGATTGACACGCCGCAAAGATCCCGTCCTGATAACCGGGGCCACGGGGATTCTGGGTAGCTGGGTGCTGGGAGAGGCCTTGACGCGCGGGTACCGGCCCATCGTACTGATGAGAGACGGAGACCCCGAGCGCGCCCTTGCCCGAATCCAGGCCGTCCTCGGTTTGATCGGACACGCAGACGACCTCGATTCCGTCCAGATCGTGCGCGGCGACACCCGTTTGCCGCGCCTGGGGCTCTGCAATCGCACGGCCAACGAGGTTCGAGGCAAGGTCGCACTGGCCATTCATTGCGCGGCATCCACCAGCTTCAACCCGAAGGACGACGAAACGGTCTGGGCGACCAACGTGGCCGGCGCGTCGCACCTGATCGAGTTCATATCCGATGCGAACGCGCCCTTGTTCCATGTGAGCACCGCGTATGTCGCGGGAGCCCGCGGCGGTATCGCATACGAACACGAATTGGACGCACCCCACGGTTTCACCAACACCTATGAGCGAAGCAAATGGGAGGCGGAACGGCTGGTGCGAGACACGTTCGATGCCCGCGTCGCGTCGGGCGCGGTGTTTCGCCCGGGCATTATCGTGGGTTCGAGCGCGGACGGCGCAATCAGCGATTTCCAAAACGTCTACGGGTTTCTGCGGCTGATCGATCTGGCGCTCGCCCGCAAGACCAATGGATCGCTCCACGTGCGGGTCGAGGGCAACCGCGATACCGTGTCGAACTTTGTGCCCGTCGATTGGACCGCAAAGGTTCTGTGGCACATCATCGAGCAAGAAGGGCCGAGCGGCCGCACCTACCACCTCACCAACCCGCACGGCAACACGCTCGGCGAATTGAAGGATTGGGTCAATGAAACGCTCAAACCCTCGGGAGTTCGATTTGAACTCGTTGACCAACTTGAGTCGGCATCGAGTCCTGTCGAGTTGATGGCGCAATCGGCTTTCCAGCATTACCGCCCCTACACGAAGCGGCAGCCGCGATTTGACGACGCCAACACCGCGCGCGCAACCGGCGGCCACTATCCGTTTCCCGAAGAAGGCCCCGCCTACTATGAAAAACTGCTCACGTTTGCGCGCCGCCACCGGTGGAAGGGCATTCTCGCCGCGACCAGGAAGAAAGCCTCTGCCCCGCGCCCAACCGCCGTCAACGTCTGACGCCGGCAATCGAAAGAGGGACAGCTCCACATTCGCCTGCGACTCCCCCCCCGAGCGCGAAAACGTCCGGTCATTGTGCGCACGGCGGCTGGTTTCCTTCGCAGCAGGTTGGATTGCGAGAGATCGGTGACGGCATCCAGCGGCCAGGCCTCACATTCCATCACGTTCACCGATCTTGACCGCTCTCCTGCTTGAATGCCTATTCCTTGCCATCTACCATTCCTTTTGCTGTGATCGCCGACTGGGTTTGGGGTTTGGCATCGTATGTTGTCCCGGGTCTTATCGTGCGGGGTGCTGGGGATTGACGGGTATCCGCTGGTTATCGAGGCGGACATCAACCCCGGTTCGAACCTTTTCCTCATGGTGGGCCTGCCGGACCCGGCGGTGAAGGAGAGTCGAGAGCGCGTGGGGGCGGCGCTGAAGAACTCGGGGTTTCGGTATCCGCGCGGGGTCATCGTGGTGAACCTTGCGCCGGCGGACATACGCAAGGAGGGCAGCGCGCTGGACCTGCCGATCGCGGCGGGGCTGTTGGCGGCGAGCGAGCAGATCACCGGCAAGGGCTTCGGCGAATACGCGCTGGTGGGCGAGGTGGCGCTGGACGGATCGCTGCGCCGGGTGGACGGCGCGTTGTCGATGGCGATTGCGGCGCGCGACCAGCAGTTGAAGGGCATCATCCTGCCGCAGCCGAACGCGGAGGAAGCGGGGGTGGTGCCGGGCATCGACGTCATTCCCGCAAAGAACCTTTCCGAGGCGATCGGGTTTCTTTCGGGTGTCGTGGAGATTCCGCCGTACCGCACGGAACTGGAGTCCATATTCGAGCAGGGCCGGCGCAACACGCCCGACCTCACCGAAGTGAAAGGGCAGGCGCACGTGAAGCGGGCCTTGACCGTGGCCGCCGCGGGGGGACACAACCTCCTGATGATCGGCCCGCCCGGCACCGGCAAGACCATGCTCGCGTCGCGGCTGCCCGGCATCCTTCCGGCGATGACGTTCGAAGAGGCGCTCGAGGCGACGCGCATCTACAGCGTGGCGAACGGCGTGAAGGAAAAAGGGACGCTCGTCGTGCAGCGGCCGTTCCGCGCGCCGCACCATACGGCGACGACCGTGTCGATCTGCGGCGGCGGCGCGGGCCAGGCGCCCGTGCCCGGCGAAGTCAGCCTCGCGCACCACGGCGTCTTGTTTCTCGACGAGTTGCCC
>BTUX01000090.1:0-16098 GCA_045863315.1 Candidatus Hydrogenedentota bacterium
CCCGCGGCGGGAGGTGGGAGGGACTTCAGCAGGCCGGTGTAGTCATCCGATGGGTCTTCTTCGGTGGGGGGATGCGCAGCGGTTAAACCCGCGCCAGTGGAAGGAGTTTTCCCTGTCTCCACGTCGGACTGCGAGAATCCAATCAATACGATTCCAAGGGATGCGAAGCCTTTAGATATCAGCCCTTGACCCCACATGGGAGGAATTGTGCACGGAGGCCCGAATTCTGTCAAAATGCGAATAATGCCGTCGCAGTTTTTACAGAAAAAAGGGAATAGATTTTTCGAAATTCTGTGTTATAATGAGCGCGTCGAGGGGGAGTCCTTCCCCCAGGCTACCCCTCGAGTACAGTCAGAAATGACTGGTTCCCACCACCGGCGAGTGCGTCTATGGCAGTTCCCCCGCTGCCCGCACTCGCCTCTTTTTTTTCCTCAGCGCATCCGGGTTGGTGGGATCCCGGTAAGCAGGAGCAACACGGTATAGGCAAAAGTTGACTATTGACTTTCTAGTTTCAAATTCGTATACTAGCGCGACGAGCGCGTCTTGCCTTCGTAATCTGTAAAGTCAAGAACCTCAAGACCTTGTAGTGCCGTGGCGCACACTCTTCACCCGAAAAGAGCCACCTCGGATGAAGTCATGTCCATAGTTGGACGTGCATTGTGCAGCCCCGAATCTTAGGAGAATAACATGGCCCTACGTTTGTCCGTGTCGCTTGATGTATTTGGGTCCTCGCCGGATCGGTTTTGCCCTCAAGGCTACCGCGACCCCTTGCGACCTCAGGAAAAGATCTCGATCGCCTCTAAGATTAAGGGCATCAAAGCTGTAGAGGTGAGCCAGACCGATATCACCCCTGAATTCCCGGTCAAGGAACTCAAACGAATTCTCAAAGACTACAACATGCTGTGTTCGGGCGTCGTTGCTAATCTGGCCGCCGACCGACGCTTTGCATGGGGTGCGTTCGGACACCAACACCCGAAAACCAGGAATGCCGCAATCGACGAGGGCCGAAAGGCCGTCGATATGGCGCGTCAACTGGCGGCGATGGACGTGACACTCAAACTGTACAGCGACGGCTTCGATTATCCGTTCCATATCGACTACACGACCCACTGGAACACCGTCATCTCATCGATCAAGACCATCGCGAAATACGCCTCTCCGGACATTAATGTAGCCATCGCGTACAAACCGCGGGATCCCAGGAAATTCGCCACCGTCTCTTCCGTTGGAAAGGCCCTCTCCCTGTGCCAGGAGATTGCGATGAAGAACGTCGGCGTCGGGATGAACTTCTCGCACGCGATGATGGCCGGCGAAAACCCGGCCGAGTCCATCGCGTTTCTCACCCGATCGAACAAACTGTTTCAGGTGTACTTCAGCGACAACTACCGACTCTGGGACGACCTGATGCTTCCCGGCAGCGTACACATGTGGGAACTGATGGAAGCGCTGTTCTACCTGAAGGTCAACAAGTACAAGGGGTACTCGACCATCGATATGTTGCCCCAACGGATCGACCCGTCCCAGGCATGTCAGATTGCCATCGGCAACTTGTCGATATTCTGGAAAAAGCTGGAGAAACTGGATCCAAACGAACTTCGCAAGGCCCAGAAGACGTTGGACGCCGTCGAGAGCCAGCGCATCATCCGCCGGGTCATGCTTCAGGGATAATTCACACCCCTTTTGCTGCCAGCGGGGACTATTCTATCGTGCCGGGGCGGTTTCCATTCAGGGCCGCTTCGGCACGTTTATTCAGCCGCGTGCGGCCCGGTCTCGGAGCCTGTCTCGGCGATAGACACCATGCTGGACTGGCGCGACCGGCACATCACCTCGCCTCCTCCCATAACCGCCGCCGCATTATGCGGCCTTGCCGGTGTGAATCCGAAGGTCGGACCGGGTGACAAGCGGCTCACGACGGCGCACAGCCGATCAGGGGTACGCCCCATGTCGTGACCAAGCGGGCGATGCGCTCGATCTCGCCATTGGGGGAAGCGTAGGGGATATAGACTTCGTCGGCGAGGGCGGCGACGAAGTCGTTGCGCTGGCGGGCCAAAGCGGCGGATTGACGGCGGGCAACGGGTTGGAAAGGCGAGAGCAAGAGGAGCCGGCCCTGGGCAATACCGTCGCGCCAGAGGGCGCGGATGCGCATCCCTTCCAGCGAGCGGGCGGGGCAGATGATGATCGGTTGCTTACCACCAAGGAGGATGCGGAGACACTCCTTTTCGACGGGGGAATGGAATCCGCTGATGACACAGCGGCCCTCGTCGCGCCACCGCGCGGCATGGTCACACGCGGCAAGAATGGGATCGCCGGGGCAGTGAGTCGAGCAAAAGAGAGCCGTTTTGCGCAAAGAAAGCAATGTGAGATCGCCAATCGCCGCGACTTGAGCAGGCGCTAGTTCTTCCAATCTGTCGCGTAACTGTCTCGGGTAGGGAGTATCGGCCACTTTGATCGTCGTCAAAGTCGATTCGGGGAGGCGCTCCATTTAGTTTGTCTCTACACCACATCTTCAGTCAGTATCGACAAAGTGGAGTCGTACTCAACGTCAAGCCAACACAATATTGCGAGATTCCGAATGGCTGATGCCAGCTCCGCTTCGTCAAGCGGCGGACGGCGTTTCCGTTTCCACTGCTTGACAGCGGCGAGCACATCGCCTTCCGTAGGCTTTGTCTGGCTTCGTGTGCTCAATTCGTCAGCAGCGAATAATACAGTTGCGGTAATCTCCGCCTGGTTTGTGTCCATACGCGCAAACAGATCCGTCGTCTTGTCGATAATGCTTGACCAGCGCGAAATATCGGCCTCGTAACCCTTGCGGATCCGCAAGTAATTTGGGCCAACGCTGATCTTGAACATTTTTCCAAGCCGTTTCTCTTTCAGCAGATTGTTGTTGACCAATTCCGTTTCGACGGTCTTCAAGTCAGAGCAGAACGGCCCGAAACTGCCTCGAGTATACCGCAACCCGGTGGGTAAGCCTTCGCGCGTCGCGACGTAGGCGATTTTCTGGAAAATAATCCGTCCCACTGGCCAGCAGTAGGGCTGAGCCTCCAGGCGGGCAACAATATCGACCAGCGCAACCCAAGCGGGCTGCAGTTTCTTCTTCGTGTACCCCTTTTCGTAGCTGCAATTTCTTGTGGGGATTTTACCCTGCGAAAGATAGTCGATGGATAGTTGCCTGGGCGGGGTGCCGTATGGGGCATACAATTCTACCGGAATGTCTAACGACCCAAGATACCGGTACATCAACGGCCCCACATCGCGCCATTCGAGTTGGCCGTTCCCGCAGCCCAGCGGCGGCACGGCAATAGAGGTAACGTTCCACTCCTGGAAATGTCCGACGAGATATCGCAGACCCCGCTCGATGTCCTCCAAACGAGACACGGACTTCCAGTGGTCCTTTGTAGGAAAATTTACGATCTGGGGGGGCAACACGTCACGATAAAGGTAAGGCACACCGGGCCGCACTTCGCCCAATTCGCAGCGGCGAACGTAGTCCTTGTACATATCGGGGAAGCGCTTCTTGAACTCCAAGGCGATGCCCTTGCCCATGACGCCAACGCAATTCACCGTGTTGACCAGGGTCTGCGCCTCCGATTGAAGCAGATTGCCCACCAACACCCGTACGTCCCGGCTGTCAGAAAAAGAGCCCATTATTCACCTCGGCGACGAGTTCGATACTCAGTTGGGACCATAGGTCGAGCGCGGCGCAATTCGCCACAAAGGCCCCGACGATCAATTCCGCCGGTACCTGATCCGGGACGAGCACTTCCGCGCACTTCTCCGACCTGTGCCGCATCTCTTCAAACGGATCGTCCCTGTGCGTCCAGTATTGCGCATATACCCTATCCCTGTCTAATGCCCGCAAACCCGCTTCCACCGGCAAGAATCGCGTGTAATTCGATGCGGCATTCCGGTCTGCGATGACAACATCCGGCATATCCAGTACACATGGCTTCACGCGCAATACGCAAATGCAACCATTCTCGCCGCGCACCGCGCTCAGCATGGGGTTATGGGCATCAAAATACAGGTTTACGTATTCGTGCAGGTTACGTCCACCGGCAATCCGCCTATTCGTCCGGCGCGCCTGAATTTTCGGCATGGCAATCGACTCATGCTGAACTTCTGAAGCCCGCTCATGCGACAAAATGCCGACCTCGAGTATCGAGGGAACATTCCCGATAGGCGCGATGTAATGCAGTTCTCGCACGTCGCTTCGAGTCACTCGTCGCGTTCTCCGCTGTCCCTGCCCATGCGGTATTTGATGTCGTAGTTGATGATGAAGTCGAGTTCTTCTTCGGTAAGCCCATAATGCTGCGCAAGGACTGTGTCGATCTGATCGATGATGTCCTTCGAGAACTTGGGGTAAAACTCATCGTAAACGACCTTGCCGGTAGTTTTGTATTGGCACTCCTTGCGGGATTTGTGGCGCTTGAAGCTGGTCATGAGGTCGCCGGTGAGTTTTACCAAATGATTCTTGAGAGGTTCTGACATGTGAGCGATACCGATGGGAAAACGTTCAATTTCACGCATGTTGAGATGTCGGCAGTCTGAGAGAAGCAAGAACCACCAGTAAAAAAGCGAAGTGTTGAGCGCGGCTGTGGCGACAGAAGCATTGCTTTGGTTCTGCAAGGTTAACATTTTGACCTGGGTGGACAATTTTTCGCCTTCTCGTTCGTTCCAGAAGTACGGGGCAAAATTCATTGCCCGGATCCAATACCGGGGAGCGTTGTGAAAATAGACAGGGGTGCGGCCAGTAAGGTTCATGCCGAGTGAGACAAAGCCATTAACGCGGTTCATGATTGTCTTCGGGAGCGCGTGCCCCATTTTGGGTATGGCGCCGTCCATGAGGTGGGGAGTAATCTCGACATAGGAAAGCAAACCGAACAACTGCGGGCGGCATTCGGAGTACCATCGATTGTACGTGGTGGAAAAAACTGACCTCTGTTGGGAGTTGCCTGTGCTGGCTAAGAAAATCGTTGCTCGGATGTTTTCTAGTCCGTCAAACAAGCGCGCTGGTCTGTCATCGAAGTTGGCGAAGCAAATGTGTTTACTCCTGGTAAGGCATTCGTTCTGAAGGGGCTTCATTCGGTCGGTACAGACGATGGGGAGTTGAACGATCATGCCGATCCGGCCCTGGTCGCGAAGAATGTTGTAGCAGCGTTCGATCACATAGGCATAGAGATTGCCCGCGTTTTGTGTGGCGTATCGTTTGATTGAGTACTGTCGGGAGACGGCACTGAATTCGACGTACGGAGGATTTCCAATGGTAACGTCGAAGCCGCCGCGCGCCTTGAGAATGCCATAGAAATCAATGAGCCAGTGGAAGGGCTGATGCGTCTTGAGCCAGTGCTCCAAATCCACCTTCTTGCCGGGCTTTACACCGTAGTCCGTGGCCATGTAGCGGTTCAGCTCTTCCTCCAGCGCTTTTAGACGCTCGCGGAGTTTTTGCTTGGCATTGGCGAAATCATTGGCGTCCATACCACGTTCGGTTTGCATTTCGCGAAAAAGGCGGAATTGCCGGTCGGTTTCTGCGGCCTTTTGCTCGATGGCGGGTAGTTCGAGCATTTTCTCGAGGTCTCCGCCCAGCACGCGGCGGATTTCATCCATTGAGGCGAAGCCGACGAGGGTGTTCCCGGCGCGGATGTTGAAGTCGATGTCGGGTAGCGGCTCGATGCCGTGGTTGGGCTTGGTGGTGTCCGGCTCGACCTGGGCGGCGAGCTTGAGGAAGAGGCGGAGTTTGCAGATTTCGACGGCCTCTTCCATGATGTCCACACCGAAGAGGTTGTTGAGGATGATGCTTTTGTAGATGAAATATTGGCGACTCGGGTGGCTGGCGACCTGCTCGAGGATGTCGGTGAAGTCGGAGAATTTCTTGTTGGGAAGGATGGGGATTCCGTGGGGGGTACACCGGCGGGACGCCGGTGCCACTGGTGCCACTGGTGCCACTGGTGCCGCTGATGCCGCTGGTGCAACTGGTGCCACGTTACTCGCCTCGTCCTGTAGGAACGCTTCCATACGGTCTAGGCAGGCCTCATAGAGCGGTTCGAGGATATCGAGCGCGGCGAAGAGGAAGGCGCCGGAACCGCAGGTGGGGTCGAGGATGGTGACTTTCTCGATCGCGTGCCAGAAGGCCCGCAGGAGTTTGGGGTCGTCGCAGGTTTCGATTACGTCTTGGGCGAACTGGCGGATGTCGAGATTGAGGGTGATGAAGTCATTGATATCCGTTATGCCAGCCAGAGGTGGTGCGGAAAAAGTAACATTGGCAGCGGCAGCGGTAGTGGCGGTAGTGGCGGTAGTGGCACAGGTAGTGGCACAGGCAGTGGCACAGGCAGTGGCACAGGCGTCCCGCCTGTGTCCCGTGCCGTGCCCCAGCCTGTACTCCTCCGGTCTCAGTGAGGCTTTGACCGGATTCTCCCGGATATAGCGTCGGTAGCGTTCATGGTGATCTGGGTTTCGAATAAGATGGTCAAAGGATTCGTCTTGCCATACTGAACCTTTGCGCGCAAGGTGTTTGTTGATTTGGTGGGCGGTAAACGATTTCCAGCTATGAAGGATTTCCGGCCTGGAATGACCGGGAAGAGGCGCAAAAATGACATGGACATGGTTGGGCATGATTACGTAGTCATCAAGTTCGTATCGTTCACCGTCGAAGTGCTGCATGGCGCGCTCCACGATCGCGGATACGGCGGGAGCTGAAAGGAGACAAGACCCTGTGCCTTGATCGAGCCATTGCTCGATTCTGTCGGGAAAAAAGTGCTCATATTCCTGGCGTTCTTGTTCGGACCAAGGTTTAGGATGATCGCGCAACCACTGGGTTTGCTCCTTTTTCCATTGACTCAGTTGGGCTGCGGGTAGAGAGTCGAACAGACGAAAGGTAACAAAGTACAGCTTGCCCTCCTGGTCCCAATGGGGCAGATTGCGACGTGTGATCTCGGCATTGCAGGAGGGGTCAAAGTAGGACGAGGCAGGGGAAGACACAGGCGGGACGCCTGTGCCACTGCCACTGCCACTGCCACTGCCACTGCCTGTGGCACTGCCTGAGTCACTGCCTGTGGCACTATGGGTCAATCTGGCTTTGATCTCGGCGTAGCGTTGGCGGCGGGCCACGACTTCGCGCCAAGTTTCGGTGGGCAGGGCGAATTCGGTGGGGGCGGGCTTGTTCCAGTCTTTACGTAGTTCGAGGGTAAGGATGGGTCCATCGCCGACGGGTTGGTGTAAGGTGGGCGGGTTGACACCTTTCTCGATTACCGGGGGCAAGGGGCGGGGCGCATCGAGTTTCTTTTGTTCGTAATAATCCCACGAGATGCCGTGTTTGACGGCGGGGTAGATGTAGCGGTCGGGGTCGTTTTTCAGGAGGTCCCAGATGGTGGGGGCCGCAGGCGAGACGCCCTCGCCGCTTTCGATACTTTGCTCACTCTTACGACGTTCAAAAGCTGTTTTGCACTTGGTTCTGGCGGCATCGAAAAGGAAGGGGATAATTGTGTTCTTGCTAATGTACTCGGTGATGTCTTCTTTCGTGTAGTACGCTCCCATCTGCTTTTGATTGATGTACTTCTCGTAGATGTAGCCGAGCACGTCGGGATTAATTTCATTATCCGCGCGGGTGGGACGGTCGTCGAGGTGCCACTGCCACTGGTCGAAGAAGTCGAAGATGCGTTCGAAGGCCTTGTCCGGGATTTGGATGTCTTTGCCGTAGCGTTCGGGGCGTTCAAGTTCGTGGATGTCGAAAATGCCGCCGTTGAGATAGGGGATTTTACCAAGGAGCTTGTCCAGATCGGGGGAGCGTTCGCGGCGACCCAAGCCCTCGTGGAAAAGACGGAGCAGGAAGTGGCGGTAGAACGAGTAGAACTTGTCCTTGCCGTGCTCCTTGCGCATCCGTTGCAGTCGATTGCGCAAGTAGTTCGGATCGCCGTCCAGGAATCCTTTACGCTGGACAAAGTACACGAACATCAAACGGTTGAGCATGACAGAGGCGTACCATTCGTGGTCGTCCGTGTCGCGGATGCCGGTGATAAACTTGAGAAAGGCGGCGTGTTCTTTGCGGAACTGGTCGTAGAAGCGCTTGACGACGCGGTCTACGTTGAAAGCGGTTCGGGCAACCCACTCGCGGGCTATCAGGATCGGACCGAAAACAGAGGTAGAGCTAGGCGTGAAGGGGATGACGGACAAAGAGCTTTACGACGAGTTGTCCTGCTTCAAGCTGGGCGGCCAAGCGGCGCAATCCGGCTTCGTCCTCGTCCGTCGGTGCGCCAAAGGTGAGTTGATTCCGGAACTCTTGAGCGAGCCGCCGCTTTAGCCGGATCACGGCCTGGTTGCTGATTTCGTCCTCGGTTGGTCTCAAGCTGTACGCTTGGCGCAACTCATCCTGGGGGAGCCTCTGCATGCCGATTAACAGTCGGCATTGGCTGCCTGGGCCGCCGGACCATTGGGCGACAAGGGAGTCGATGGTCTTCCAGCCTCGAAGATTGAAGTAGCCGACACAAAAGTCCGCTCGACTGGAAGTCGATAGCGTTTGTTCCAGGGCCGGCAAGAGGCCAAAGTCAATGTTGTCGAAGATACGCGGCACGGACATGATCCCCTGTTCTGCTTCGAGCGCATTCCTGCCCTCGAAGGTGTGCGAGAAAGTTTGTCACTATGCTTCACTTCACGTCAATCGAGGCAGCGGGGCGCGCCGTGGTAGTGGTGTTGGACTCCGGTCGAATTCGAGTGGGCTGTCGCGGGGGCAAAGTCATGTGAGGCTGGGGCAGGGGTTGAAACGCGTCGTGAACTGGATAGTACGGCGAGCGACAGGGTGACGAGGCATTTCTTGACGGGCCGGATAGGGTAGCGCGATGATTGTACCTATGCTGCGGTGGAGGAAGTGATTTCCGACGAGAGGAGTTTTGGGTTATCCGGGTATCAGGCAATACGCATGGGTTGAGCGCATTCCCCTTGCGCCGGCTGGAGAAGTTGGCCGCGCGCAAGACGGCCGCCGGTATGGTGATCACTCCTGAGTTTGCTAGGTCGCTGTGCGAGGTCTCGCGGGAGATTCAACGGCAGGTGGGAATCTTGATCGATCGTCGAGGGGAGACGCGCCTCGTGGTGGTGGGCGACGCGCGATCTGTGCTTCTGCCGGACTTAAGCGCGTACCGGCGCGGTCGAGATCGGTTGTGCGGTCTGCGCCTCGTACATACGCACCTCCATGGGGAACCGCTGACGGACGACGACCTCACTGACTTGGCCCTGCTGCGGCTCGACATGGTCGCCGCGGTGGAAGCCCTCGAGGATGGTTTGCCGGGCCGAATCCATCTTGCTCATCTGCTGCCAAACAACGACGCGGGGCAGCCGTGGTCCGTATCGACTTTGCGATCGGTACACGAGCTTCCGGACGATTTTCTGGAAATGATTGGGGCGTTGGAGGCGGAATTCGCTCGGCTGCGAAAGCCCCGGGCCATCGGCGACCGGCGGGACCGCGCGGTGCTGGTTCACGTCTCGACATTGGGGGCCGATGAAGCCGAGGATTCGATGGCGGAACTGCGGGACCTGTCGCGGGCCGCAGGGATCGAAGTGGTGCACGAAATCATCCAGAGGCGCGCGCCGGATCCTCGTTACGTGATGGGAAAAGGTAGATTGCAGTCCACCCTTATCAAGGCTATGCAATTCGGCGCGGAGGCGCTCGTGTTTGATCAGGACCTGCTCCCGTCGCAGGTGAATGCGCTTGCCGAATTCACGGACCTGAAGGTGCTGGATCGCACGCAGGTGATTCTCGACATCTTTGCGCAACGCGCACAGACACGGGAAGGCAAAATACAGGTCGAACTTGCACAGCTTCGGTATATGCTGCCGCGACTTGGCGCCAAGCAGACCGCGTTAGCCTATTCCAGGCTGACGGGCGGCATCGGCGGACGGGGACCGGGCGAGACCAAACTCGAGATTGACAGGCGGCGGGCCCAGGAACGTGCTGCCTTACTCGAGCGCGAGGTCAGAAAACTGGGGGAACGCCGCAAACTGAGACGCGCCGTGCGCACCCGCAAACACATGCCCACGATATCGATTTTAGGGTATACCAACGCGGGAAAATCGACCTTGCTCAATAATCTGACGCGAAGCAGCGTGACCGCGGCAGACATGCCCTTTGCCACGCTGCACCCCGTCTCCCGGCGTTTGCGCTTTCCAAGAGACCGCGAAGTCATCATTACCGACACGGTCGGTTTCATTCGAAATCTGCCCAAGGAATTGATGGCCGCCTTTCGCACCACGCTCGAAGAACTCGACGAAGCGGATTTGCTGCTGCACGTACTGGATGCTTCAAGCGATGCGGTCCAGGAGCGGCGTCGCGCCGTCGAGTCGCTCTTGTCGGATCTCGGACTTTCCCAAACGCCCACCATGCTCGCACTAAACAAATCCGATTTATGCGCTCCGGCCCGTTTGCAGGGACTTATCGAATCGACCGGGGGAATCCCCGTCTGCGCAACCGATTCATCCACTTTCGGACCGCTCCTGGAAGCGATCGAATCCGCCCTGTGGAATTTTGAAACCGGCTTCGGCGGGTCCGTCCCTCTGGAATCGGGGCAGCATCGCGGGTAACATTGCGCATTCGGCGCATTGACTGGCGCAACCAACCGGTAGGAGAACTATGCGTAGGTATCGGAAATTGCCCGGCCATCTCCTGGTGGTCGGCCTCGCTGCCTTTATGCAGGCCGCCATCGGGGAGGTCCCGGATGCTGCCACGGCCGCGGCCAAGCTGGAGGAAGCCGAACAGGCGCGGGAGGAAAGCACCCGCGCCGCCGCACGCGGGGACTTTGAGTCAGCCCGCGAAAATGCGGACCGAAGCCGGGCCTTGGTGGCCGAGGCCCGCGCCCTGTACGAGATTATGAACGCGTCGGAGTCCGACGATGTTACAACCTTGCGGGGGTACGCGCGTGCACTCAGCGCGGAAAAGGATTACGACCTCGCGGAATTGGCCTTGGTGCGGGCCGTTTCCATTGACCCCGAAGAGGCTGAATTGTGGCTCGAACTTGCCCAGGCCCAGGCGTCGCTCGGAGGGCCTGCTCGCGAGCGGGCGATTCGCTCCTACAGCAAGGCGGCGCGATTCAGGCCCGAAGGTGACGCCAATGCCCGCGCTTACGCCGCGCTCGGCACGGTATTCCTCGAAATGGGCCTCTACGACCTCGCGCTAGAAAACGTCTCCAAAGCGCTCGAACTGAAATCGGACCTCGCCGAGGCGATTGTAGCCATGGTGGCCCTCGACACGCGCGTCGGCAACATGGAAAAGGCCGCGCAGGCCCTCGACGAGTTCCAAGCTGTCCCTCCGGAGTTTGTCCCCCGCCTGCGCCAGTATCTGGACGCCGCTCTCCGGGATTTTGAGGATTCGAGACGCTGGATACCCGACACCGCTGAAAGCCACTTCGCCTACGCCAAGCTGCTGATTCGCGTAGACCGGCTTACCGACAGTTACTGGCCTTTGCTTAGGACGATACGGCTGGACGACCAGAACTTCGTTGCCTTTAACATGATGGGTTCAGTCCTCCGGGCCATGAAACGTCTGCGCGGCGCACGAGATGCGTTTACCCGCTCGCTCGAGTTAAACCCCGACCAGCCGCGCACACGTGAGGCCCTACAGGAACTGGAGGAAGAAATCTCCAAATTACCTGAATTTGCGCCCCCCGCGCCCGACCTGATTCGCACGCCGGAGCAGACATCGCCCGAGCCAAATTCGGCCGGCCCTTCAGAGGGCGGCGTTGCGAGTGACTCCACCCCGGCGGAGACGAGGACCCCCAATTCGACGCCGTAGGGGTAAACTTGCATTATCTTATCAGTTTAGTCATAATTAGGCCCCGATCCAGTTCTTGTTCAAAACGTAGTGAACGAACGCGCGGAAGGTTTGTCTTGTGCAGTGGGAAGTGCTTTTCACTGTTGTCACCGTAGCGCTGATCCTCGCAGCGCTGATTAAGAACTACCCGCCGGATGCGGTTCTGCTCTGTGGGACTCTTATTCTGGCGATTGTGGGAATCATCACCCCGTCGGAAGCGTTCGCCGGATTCTCGAACGAGGGCATGCTGACCGTTGCGGGGCTGTTCATCGTTGCGGCGGGCCTGCGGGAGACCGGGGCGCTAGACACTATTGGATCGTGGGTCCTCGGCCGCGCGCGAACGGAACGGGGCGTATTGGCGCGAATGGCGCTCAGCGTGACGGGGATGTCCGCGTTTTTGAACAATACGCCGATTGTGGCGATGTTCATCCCAATCATCACGCGCTGGTGTCATAAGAACAACGTATCTCCGTCCCGGCTGCTGATTCCACTGTCCTTTTTGACGATTGTCGGCGGCACTTGCACGCTGATTGGAACGAGCACCAACCTCGTAGTTAAGGGCCTGATGGACAACGCGGCCCGTGCGCTTACGCCCGAGGCAGTCGCGGCCAACCCGAAGCTTGCAGACGGTCTGCAGTCCCCCGGTCTTTTCGAGGTGAGCTTCCTTGGCGTCCCATATGCCATCGTAGGAATTGCCTATCTGCTGCTCATTGGCTACCGGCTGCTGCCGGATCGCAAGGATTTCTTGGAGCAGATTTCGCGGTCGGCGCGCGAGTACTTGGTCGATCTGCGCGTGACTCCGGGCTGCCCGCTGATCGGTCGAAGCATCGAGGATGCGGGGTTGCGTCGACTGCGCGGGCTCTTCGTCGTGGAAATCATGCGCGGAGACCGGATTATTTCGCCGGTCGCGCCGGAAGAAGTCCTTGAAGAAGGGGATATTCTGACGTTTACGGGCGAGGTGAACACCATTGTCGACTTGGAACGCATTCAGGGTCTCGTGCCGATTGCCGACGAGGGGTACGAAGAGAATGCATTCAGGCGCCGGGCGCACATGATGTGCGAGGCCGTGGTATCGGCTACGTCGCCCGTATTGGGCAAGACGATTCGAGATTCTGAATTCCGATCGCTATATAACGCTGCCGTGATTGCGGTCCATCGCGGTGGAGAGCGTCTGCGCGGGAGAGTGGGGGACATCGTTTTGCAGCCCGGAGACACACTACTGTTGCAGGCCGGCCCGCATTTTCTGAGCAATTATCGGAACAGCCCCCAGTTTTATCTCGTGAGCGGAATCGAGGATTCCCGGCCCGTGCGACATGACAAAGCCCTCCTTTCGATTGGGTTGCTCGCCGGCTTGATTCTGTTAATGACCACGAACCTCATCTCCGTAGTAACGGCTGCATTCGCCATCGCCGCGCTAATGGTCGGGACGCGATGCCTCTCGTTGTCCTCGGCTCGGCAAAGCGTGGATTGGCAGACGCTCGTGACCATCGCCGCGTCATTCGGCGTCGGTACGGCGCTCGATAAGTCCGGTGTTGTAAGCGCGGTGGTCGCGTGGATAGTAGGCCAACTGGGCTCGCTGGGACCGGTTTTCATGCTCGCCGGTATATACGGCGTGACATTCATCGTGACGGAACTGATTACCAACAACGCGGCGGCGGTATTGTTGTTCCCGTTTGCCGTGCGGCTCGCCAGCGAACTCGATCTCAGCCCGCGTCCCTTTGTGATGGCCGTTATGTTCGCCGCCTCGGCCAGTTTTCTGACTCCGATCGGATACCAGACCAACTTAATGGTTTATGGTCCGGGCGGATATCGATTTTCCGACTATTTTCGGGTAGGCTTGCCGTTGACGATCGCGTTATGGATCACGGCCGTGCTTCTGATCCCGATCATCTGGCCGTTCTAACGGCTTCGAACACCCTGATGAACTCCCTTTCAAAGGTATCCATGACCTTCTGCATGTCGGGTTGTCGGCCGAGAAGTTGTTTCATGGACGTGACCGGTTTGTCCGCAATCCCGCAGGGCACGATCAATCCGAAATGGCGCATGTCGGGGTCGATGTTCAGCGCGATACCGTGGAAGGTGACCCAATTATGGAGTCCGACTCCGATCGCGGCGACTTTTGCTCCCTCCACCCACACCCCGGTAAAGCCCTCCAATCGCGTCCCACTCAGGCCAAATTCCTCCAACACGCGGATGATGACCGTTTCGAGGGAGCGCAAATACCACCCTATCGAAGGCCGCCACTCCTGTAGGTTGAGGATGGGATAGGCCACCAATTGACCCGGCCCGTGGTAGGTGACATCCCCGCCGCGATCGACAGGGAACACGTCGATACCCAGATGTCGGATCTCCTCCTCCGATCGCAGCAGGCTGGATGGCGCGAAATTCCGGCCAAGGGTGACAACCGGCGTGTGTTCGAGAAGGAAAAGCGCGTTGCCCCGCTGTCCGGCCTCGACCCCCTTTCGTCGCTCGACTTGTAGTTCGTACACATCGCGGTAGGGTTGGCATCCCGTCAGACGTATTACCTCGATCCCCCGCATCGGGACCGTGGGCCGCGCAGCCTCGGTTTTGATATTCATTGGACGCATGCTCAGTCCATTCTCCGAATTTCCCAGCGCCAAAGCACTCCCTCGCCGGGATCATTAATCACCGCGACTTTACTCATCCCACACTTTATCAACACGCGATTCGACGCGTTTACTTCCGGCAGGGTGTGCGCCCGGACCGTGTGAATCTTCGCGAACCCGAACGCATGCGTGATCATCGCCTGGGCTGCCTCGATCGCATAGCCCTTCCTGCGGTAGGCATGTGCAATACCATACCCGATTTCCACCACACCTTTGTCCGGCGGCCCTTTATAGCCTCCGAGGCCCATGAGAACTCGATCCGCTTCGTGAACAAAAAGGAACGGCTCCCACCATGCGCGGTCCGGAGATTCGGAAACTTTTTCAAGGAGATGGAGGGTAACGCCCAACGCCTCGGGAAACTCCAGATAGCCCTCCGAGACTTTCCACCCGGACCACCGTTCGAATGCCGCGGCGCCTTCAATGAGCTTTCGCACGTGAAAAATGGTGCACGGCTCCAATGTCATTCGTGCAGTTCGAAGGCCCATGGCGATTAAGGGTCGATCTCCTTGCCGCAATGTGGACAGTGACGTCGGGGCGCTTTCGCCTTTTGGATGGCCTCCACGAAGCCGGCTCCCAGTATTCCCGTCGGCAGGGCGAACATTCCAATTCCGAGAATGGACATTATGCTTGCGCACGATTTCCCGAGCGTCGTCACGGGGTATATGTCTCCGTATCCCACGGTTGTCAGCGCCGAAACGGCCCACCACATACTGGCGGGAATGCTTGAGAATTGGGTGGGCTGCGCCTCGTTCTCACAGTAGTACAGAAGAGTCGCCGAGAGCACCAACAGAATTCCCATGAGCGCCGACGTGAGGATCAGCTCCTCCTTCTTCGACTGGATCACGTGCCTGATCAGCTTCAACGAGGAATAGTAGCGGCCCACTCTGACGATACGCAGAATGCGGAGCAGCCGCAGGACTCGGAGGGAACGAAGGTCGACTCCCACAAACGGAAGATAGAAGGGAAGAACTGAGACGAGATCGACAACCGACATCGGTTCGAGGGCAAACCGAATGCGCCCCCGAACGGCGTGATGGTAGCGCGGATCCGCCGTGCACGACCACAAGCGAATGACAGACTCGAGCGTGAAGATGAAGACGGAGACAAACTCGAACGCATTCAGGTAACTTGTAAAGCGCACTTGGATGGATTGCACTGAGCCGACAACAACGGCAATGACGTTGAAAAGGATCAGAAGCAACATGCCCAGGTCTACGGCCCTACTCCACTTGTCGTCCCGCCTGGCAAGGTCGACGATTTCCCAAGTGCGTTTTCTCACGCTCACGATGGACGTACCCCCGTCACACCCATAAACTCATTCGGACGACAAATAGAAGAACAAGCACAGTGCCCAAACACACGGCGAACGACACACAGCATCCGGCGGCTCGCCCAAACTTGCGTTGCCGTCCCGCTCGGGTAAGGGGGATGCCTGTAGCTCGGGCTACCTTAGATTTTGCGGCCGAAATACCAAGCGCCCGCTTCCACGAAAACGAGAATCCGAATTTTTTCCCCATCGTTTCCCCTTGGCATCGCGTTACCAGCCCCTCGGATCACAACACATTTGCGGGGGTGCTGTCCAGACAAGCCGCTTCTACGTCAGCGCGATATCACTCGCCTGATGAACCTATTGTTGGCGGCGGTAAACGCCGGGCGCGCTACTGCAGAAAGCGTGCGCGGACG
>BTUX01000091.1:0-16050 GCA_045863315.1 Candidatus Hydrogenedentota bacterium
TAGCTTTACTGAAATCGCGCCTTGCCGTATCATCATGCTCACCTCGTTGGTGTTGCGCTTGCTGTGCGTGCACTCCATCTATACCCCATGGAGACAACAAGATTCCGCCAACGAGGCTTTTCTTATCCGGCGATTAGGGAAAATGCCGTGAGGTGAGCAGGCATGGAACTACGAAGCGAGGACGAGAGCGCCGGCATAAGGGGGCTTCCCGGCCGGCGATGAATCGTTTGCTCCCTGCGGTCTTGACCTTTTCATTTGCGTTCGGTTTCCTTTCTCTCCGTGCCCTCCGTGTCAGAAAATCGTGCGGGGTTGCAATGCAGTGGGTCGGAATTCAAAATGCGGGCACTCAAATAATGGAAGGGGAAGATGTTGACTCGCCGAGGCGCTTTTTTATTGTTCGGGGCGTTGGTCTTTCTTGTCGAGCCGACAGTCGGACAGGCCGGACAAGTCGGACCGAATGGGTCCGAAAACCACCAACCGGATCGACCGCTTGGATCGATCATTGATTTGGATAACGGAGCGATTCGGGTGGAAGTTGAGCCGCGGTTGTTCAGCGTGCGGTTCGTGGGGTTCAGCGGCGGGCCGAATTTTGTGCAACCGCTGACGGTGGGGGAGGCTGTGGCGGTCGGGTCTGATTGGGTGGACGCGGGCGGCATGCACACCGACCTCATTCCGTTTGCCCAGAAGGACGCGGCGGTTCGGCGAGGTCCCGCGGAGGTGATCGAGCGGCGCCCGGATTATGTGGCGATGTTGGGCCCTGCGTCGGAACAAACGGGTATGCGGATCAAGAAAGAAGTTCAATTGCTGGGTAAGTCGGCGCGCGCTCGGTTCCGGGTGACGGCACTCCGCGTAGGCGAGGGGGCCGCGCGCTTTGCGTTACGGAACACGGTGCGGCTGCCGGAGAAGTCGACGATTCGCATTGAACGGACGGACGGCGACGTGAAGGCGGTCGGCGGCACGGAGTCGAAGGGCGCGACGGTGGTGCGATCGCGGCGGTACTGGATCATTCCGGTGCCGCCGACGCAGGATACGAAAGGGGTCGTGTTGGGGGCGTTTGTGCCGCGGGTGATCACGGTGAACGATTCGGGGTCGTGGACTCGGCGGCTGGTGTCCATGCCGAAATCTCCGGAGGAGACGCCGAATGCGCATACGCTGCTGTGCGTGCTCGATGACCCGTCAAGGAGTTACGGCGTGTCGCTGCAGGGCGCCGCGGCCGAAGTGAAGAAAGGGGAGACGATTTCGCTGGAGGAGGAGTGGGTGTTTGATGCACGGGGACGGTAAGCCGGAATTCGGATCTGCGATTTTGGATTTCGGATTGGCGGGCAAGGCGGGAGGAAATGGCGAATGACGAATGACGAGTTGTGCGTTATGGGTTGCGAACGTTTAATGGTGAAACGAGAGGCGTGTGTCGAAGTGCGGGATTTCGTCTTGGTGATGTGATGGCGTGAGTGCGTGAGGCAGGGGAGCGGTTCGTGGGCTTTTTTCGGCAGAACGGGCTTAGGCCGGTGTTGACGCTGTTGTTTGTGGTGGCGTTGGCCACCATGTTTTCGCCGTACCGGGATGGATATCCGATCTTCTGGAATTCGACGAACCTGCTCAACACCTTGCGCCAAGTGTCGGAGACGGGAATCCTGGCAACGGCGATGACGTTAGTCATCATCAGCGGCGGGATCGATCTTTCAGTGGGATCGCTGCTGGCGCTGAGCGGCACGGTCTTTGCCTATACGTTCTTGAACAAGGGCTGGCCGCTACATGTCGCGATGCTTACTGCGTTAGCGTCGACCTCGGCGTTTGGACTGGCGAGCGGACTGATTATCGCGCGGTTTCGCATGCAACCGTTTATCGTCACGCTCGCGGCGATGATCGGGAGCCGGGGATTTGCACGGTGGCTGGTAGACAACGCAAACATCGACATTGGATTCGGCGCGGACTACGTTGACCGTGTGGTGGAATTCATCGCGCAAAAGAAGATCGTCGTGCCGACGTTCCTGGCCTGCGCGGCGATCGGGGCCATGCTGCTGCGGTTGACCCGGTTTGGAAGGTACCTCGTTGCCGTCGGCGGGAGCGATGCAGGGGCGCGATTGTCGGGTATTGACGTGGGCTGGGTAAAGGTCCGCGTGTATACGCTATCGGGATTTTTCGCGGGCGTAGCTGGAATCATCCATTGTTGCCAGTTCCATCAAGGCAACCCGAACGCGGGTGTGGCGTACGAACTCGACGCCATCGCGGCGGCGGTGATCGGCGGGACGAGCCTGGCGGGCGGCGTCGGCGGCATCTTCGGCACCCTGGTGGGGACGCTTGCGCTCGGGATTCTGTCCAACCTGCTCGGTCTGAACAACGTGGATGAAAACGTCCAGTGGATGTTGAAGGCGGCGATCATCGTGGTGGCGGTGTGGCTGCAATCAATAGGACGGCGAAATGGGGACTGATTGCTTCTATTGAGTCACGGGCGATACGATTGAATTGGGCAGGGGTGACGCGGGTTCATCGGCGGAACCTAGGGAAGGGGAGGAGTCCAACCATGGCTGAGTTGGTGTCGTATTCGCGGCGCGGTCCGGTGGGGTTCATTACCGTGGACAACCCGCCGGTGAACGCGTTGAGCGCGGGGGTGAGGAAAGGGATTGTCGAGTGCCTTGATAAGGGACTGTGCGACGCGGACGCCAAGGCGCTCGTGCTGATCTGCGCTGGGCGCACCTTTATTGCGGGGGCGGACATCACCGAATTCGGGCGTCCGCTTGAAGATCCCGATTTGAACGCGGTGATCACCGCCCTCGAAAACAGCACAAAACCGGTAATCGCGGCGATTCATGGCACGGCCCTCGGGGGCGGATTGGAGACCGCGCTGGGATGTCATTACCGGTGCGCGGCGCCTTCGGCTCAGGTCGGTTTTCCGGAGGTAAAGCTGGGAATTGTGCCGGGGGCCGGCGGCACGCAGCGTTTGCCGCGCCTCGCGGGAGTTCAAGCGGCGTTGGAACTCATTCCAAGCGGCGATCCGATTCCGGCGCTACGCGCCATGGAACTGGGGATTATCGACGAGATCATCGACGAGAAACTGGAGGGTGCGGGGATGTACGCGGAGACGGTGGCGGCCGAGAAGCGGCCCCTCCGCAAAATCCGCGACATGGACGACAAACTCGCCGGGGCGAGGTCAGACCCCGCGATCTTCGAGCAGGCCCGCAAGGCGCTGGCGAAAACGAAGCGAGGGTTCGAGGCGCCGCAACGCTGCGTGGATTGCGTCGAGGCGGCGGCGACTTTGCCGTTCGACCAAGGGCTTGAGCGCGAACGCCAGATTTTTGTCGAGTGCCTGATGTCGGAGCAGAGCGCCGCGCAGCGCCACTTGTTTTTCGCGGAACGGCAGGTGTCGAAAATCCCCGATGTACCCAAAGATACGCCGGTGAAGAAGATCGAGAAGGCGGCGGTTATCGGGGCGGGGACCATGGGCGGCGGCATCGCGATGAACTTCGCCAATGCCGGAATTCCGGTTTGCCTGATGGACGCGACGAAAGAGGCGCTCGATCGGGGTCTGGACACGATCAGGCGAAACTATGCTGCGACCGTGTCGAAGGGACGACTGACACAGGAGTCGATGAACAAGCGGATGGGGTTGATCCGGCCGGTTCTGACCTTCGACGAAATCGGCGACGCGGATATCGTCATCGAGGCCGTGTTCGAGGAAATGGACATCAAGAAAGACGTCTTCGGCAAACTCGACCGGTATTGCAGTTCCGACGCGATTCTGGCCACGAACACCTCGACACTGGATGTAAACGAGATCGCCGACTCGACGTCCCGGCCGGAAAGCGTCATTGGAACGCACTTTTTCAGTCCCGCGAATGTAATGAAGCTGCTCGAGATCGTGCGGGGCGCGAAAACCTCGAAAGAAGTGATTGCGTCAACCATGGCGCTGGCGAAGACGATTAAGAAAGTCGGCGTGCTGGTCGGCGTGTGCGACGGATTCGTCGGCAACCGAATGATTCACGGATACATCCGCGAGGCGCTGTTCTTACTTGAGGAAGGGGCGCTGCCTCAACAGGTGGACAAGGTCCTGTACGAATTCGGCATGCCGATGGGTCCGTTCCAGATGAGCGATCTTGCCGGGCTCGACGTGGGCTGGCGCATCCGCAAGCGTCAGGCCGCGACCCGCCCCATGGACGAGCGCTACTCCGCCGTTGCCGACAAACTGTGCGAAAGAGGGCGCTTCGGACAGAAGACCGGCGCCGGCTTTTACCGCTACGAGGGCGGCGATCGCACGCCGATTCCCGATCCCGAAGTCGAAGCGCTGATTCTTGCCGAGTCGAAGGAGAAGGGTATCACGAGGCGCGACATCACCGATCAGGAGATTCTGGAGCGCTGCGTGTATCCCCTGATTAACGAAGGCGCGCGCATCCTCGAGGAGGGCATCGCGCTTCGGTCCAGCGACATCGATGTGATCTACATCTACGGCTACGGGTTTCCGGTCTACCGTGGCGGCCCCATGTTCTACGCGGACACGGTGGGGCTCGACAAGGTCTACCGGCGGGTTTGCGAGTTTCACAAACAGCATGGAAAACTGTGGGAGCCGGCTCCATTGCTCGAACGGCTCGCCCGGGAAGGCAAATCGTTTACATACCACTGAGATGATTAGTGGGACACCATGGTCAACGGCGATACGAAACTGTTTGGCGACAAGCGCCGCATCCGCGCGCGCTCGATCCTGCTGTCGGAACGTATCGACCTCGGTCTCGTCGATCTCAGCACCCGTATCGCCGCGTCACCGGCGGTTATTCGAGCGGGCGAGGAAGGATGCGCGGTCTTGTTCAAGTATGGGGCGGTCGTCCTGTTCGGCATGCAGCCGATCGAAGAGGCCGCGTTCATCGCAGATTTGAAGAAACTGGTTCGCGACGTTCATGCGCGCCTGTATGAAGAGCAGGTCGAAATCGCAATTGACCCAGGCACGGACGAACGCGTTTCGCAGGGCGTCGTCGTGTTCCGCGAAGCGGGCATGGATCGCATCCAGTTGCTCGCCGACGTCCTGGCCGAAAGCGTCGTGCTCGAGTACTACGAAGACATCATCACGGCGACCTTCGATCGCGTCGAGCCGCTCGCGAGCAGCCTCGAACGCGGAGGGCGCGTCGCAAAACGCTCGCGGGAACTGCTGAGCCATATCGGGGCGGCCTTGTCAATCGAGCAGCGGATGGTCGGCCGAATCGAGGTGGCCGAGAAACCGGACGTCCTGTGGGACCATGTCGAGCTGGAGCCCCTGTATGCCCGGCTCGCAACCGAGTACGAACTGCGCGAGCGGCAGGTTGCGCTGGAGCGCAAACTGAAATTAATCTCGCGAACGGTCGAGACCGTCCTGGACCTCTTGCAGCATCGTCGAAGTCTTCGGGTCGAGTGGTACATTGTCATTCTCATCATGGTGGAAATACTGCTTACACTATACGAAATGTTTCTGCGACACTGAGGGTGTTGCAGAAAGGCAGCCGGCCGGATGAGAAACTTTTGAATAAGCGCAAATTTTCTATCGTCTCATTTGCGCCGCCTCGAGAGGGGACGGTGTGTTTTCCGTTACCGCTGGATACCGGTAAACCGTCGGGAGTCAATCATGGAAATCCTGCTGATACTTCTCGGACTGATCACCGCCATCTTCGACCTCAGCTTGGATGAATTTCTCCAGGGGCTGCGGTTCATCTTCGAGTGGTTCTGACCTCTCGACGACATAATCGCCTCCGCGCCGGTCCAATGCCGTTGGCCCATGATGCAACGGCGGATCATCGATTTCGGGCGGTGGTGCCATGGGCCCTATGCATTGCACTCACGGCGACCTTATGCGGATGCCTCGATTCGACTCGCGAGGAAGGCCCGACCACAGCGCCCGCTGCCGCGTCTGACCTCGTCTCACAGGGCGAACCATTTGCCCGTGGCGTGGAGCAAGTCACGGAAGGGGTTTACGTTGCCATTGGGTATGGACTGGCGAACTCCGTCCTGCTCGAAGGGACGGACGGCGTCGTCATCGTGGATGCCATGGAAGGACGGCCCCAAGCCGAGGCCGTGTGGGCGGCTTTTCGCGAAATCACGTCCAAGCCGGTGAAGGCCCTAGTCCTTACCCATAACCATGCCGACCATGTCTTCGGGGGACAGGTCTTTACCGGAGGGCGGGACGATATTCCGGTCTACGCGCACGAAACCACCGGCGAACACATCGACCGAATCATCAGCGTCGTACGCGATGCCACCTATACGCGCAGTATGCGAATGTTCGGACAGGCGCTGCCCGACACGTCCTTCGTCAACTGCGGAATCGGCCCTCGATTGGACTACCACGCCGAGAACATGGCGCTGGCGAGGCCCACCGCGACCTTTTCCGATAGTCTCGAGGTCACCGTCGCAGGTCTGCGAATTGTCCTATTTCACAACCCGGGCGAAACCCCCGACCAGATTGCCGTCTGGCTTCCCGACAAGAAGGTCCTCCTGCCCGCGGACAACATCTACCGCGCCTTCCCCAATCTTTACACGATCCGCGGCACCCCGTACCGCGACGTCATGGAGTGGGTGGCCAGCCTGGATCGGATGAGAGACCTCGGTGCCGAGTTTCTGGTGCCGAGTCATACCCGGCCCCTCAGCGGCGAGGACGCGATCGCGGAGACCTTGACCGCGTACCGCGACGCAATTCAATTCGTCCATGACCAGACGGTCCGCGGCCTCAATCTTGGCTGGACACCGGACGAAATCGTCGAGCGGGTCCGGCTTCCATCACATCTGGCCGATCACCCTTGGCTCCAGGAATACTACGGCACCGTTGCATGGTCGGCCCGCGGCGTATTCGACGGGTATCTGGGCTGGTTCGACGGAGACGCTACAAGCCTGAATCCACTCGCCCCGACGGAGCGGGCCCGCCGGTATTCCGAGTCGTTCACAAGGGGCCGGCCGCTCGCCGAGCAGGCCGTAGACGCGCTGCGCGGACGTGAGTACCAGTGGGCCGCGGAACTGGCCCGCATGTGGACCCGGCTCGAACCGAATTCCCCCGAAGCCCGCAACACCCTCGCCGCATGTTTCGAGGGTCTGGCCTCGGAACAGCAAAACGCAAACGCCAGAAACTACTACCTTACACAAGCCTCCGAATGGCGCGGCAGCCTGCGCATCACGCCGCCGGACGCCTCGGCCCCGCCGGACGAGTTTGTCGATTCGCTGCCCATCGACGCATTCATGCGCGCCATGCCCACTCGACTCGACCCCGAAAAAGCGGGAACGATCAACGAAATCGTCTTGTTCCATTTCACTGACTTAGGCATGGACTACACTGTGCATGTCCGTCGCGGCGTGGCCGAAGTCCGACCCCGGAGATCGGCGAATCCCGATATGCGCATCACCACCACGACGACAACCTGGAAACGAATCGCAACCAACAAGGCCAACCCCGCCCTCGCATTCGCCGCGGGGGAAGTACAAGTTGACGGCGGCATCGTCCGCGTGGTGAATTTCCTCACGCTCTTCGAACGGTAACATGGCGCGCCCGACTGGATTCGAACCAGTGACCTACGGCTTAGAAGGCCGTTGCTCTATCCACCTGAGCTACGGGCGCATGGATTGGCGTGGAAAAGGACATGCATTTTGCATTTTCTGATTATCGCATACCGTGTCGGTTTGTGTCGAAAATGTCTCGGTCTGCATTGTGCTCGTCGCTCACAGGGCGCGCATGTAAGGCGGTCAGATTCGTCCCTCTGCCTTCAGTTCGGCTGTAAGCCGGTCGAGTCCGCGCGCGAACCGCTCGACGATGGCGTGGATGTCGTCTCTTGTGACGACGAGTGGGGGAGAGAAGGCCAGCGTGTTGCCGATCGGTCGGCACAGGAGGCCTTCGTCACGCAGTAAAATGTGCAGCCGGCGCGCCACATGGAGCGTGGGGTCCCACGTCTGCCGTTTCGCTTTGTCCGCGACGAGTTCGATTCCCGCTATCAGCCCGATCCCCCGGACTTCGCCCACCAACGGATGGTCATTGAAAGCATCGCGAATCTGTTGCTGAAAATGCACACCGACTTTCGCGGCATTGTCGACAAGGGCCTCCCGTTCCATGATGTCCAAATTGGCCAACGCAGCGGCTGCGGCGACCGGATGGGCGGAATACGTGAACCCATGGGAGAACGGACCCTTTTCCGGCGACGCGTCGCGGAAGACCTCCCAAATCGGGTCCGAGACGATACAGGCCGATAGGGGGACGTAACCGCTCGTAATACCTTTGGCGACAGTCATCAAATCCGGTTGGATACCGTAGCAATTCGATCCGAACCACTTCCCGAGCCGGCCGAATCCGCAAATCACTTCGTCGGCGATGAACAGGATTTTGTGTTCACGCAGGATGGGGAGGACGGCGTCGAAGTATCCCGAAGGCGGAACGATCACACCGCCCGCGCCCATGATCGGCTCGGCGATGAAGGCGGCGATGGTGTCCGCGCCTTCGCGCTCGATGGTGTCCTCGAGGTCCTTGGCCAGGAACGCCGTGAATTCACGCTCGGTCATCTCTTGCGCTTCACGCCAGAAGTAGTGCGGTTTCTCGACGTGTACAAAGCGCTCCAGCGGCACGTCGAACTGGGCGTGCAAATGCGGCAATCCGCTCATGCTCACCGCTCCGAGTGTGACCCCATGGTACGCGCCCCTGCGCGCGATAATCTTTTTTCGTCGGGGACGGCCGAGCAGATTGTTGTATTGCCAGACCAGCTTGATCTGCGTGTCGTTTGCGTCGGAGCCGGTACATCCGAAGAAGACCCTGTTCAATGGTCCCGGCGCGAGGCGGGCGAGGCGCTCGGCAAGCCGGATGGCCGGTTCGTTTGCGGAGTGCGCGAACGCGTGGCAGTAACTCAGCGTGCGGATCTGTGCGGCGACTGCGTCCGCGATTTCCTCTCTGCCATATCCGACGTTTACGCACCACAGCCCGGCCATGGCGTCGATGTACTCGCGCCCCTGGATATCCTTGACGAGTATCCCGCGCGCTTCGCTGAAAATTTGAGGGGCACCCTGCATCTGCTCGGTGATCGAGGTGAAGGGGTGAAAGAAATGGAGCCTGTCGAGTTCACTCAGATTCTGCGCGGTCATGATTTCATCCTGTTGATGGTGCGGCCCCGGCCCTTGAAGCGGATGTTCCCTGTGCTTATACTGGCGCTGGTTTCACTCGCCGCACGTGGCGCCGGTGTTTTGGGGGCCGAGGACAGTTCAACATGCAAATTCCGATCGATGGTCTGCGCAAGGAGCAAATTTTACACACGCTGGAATCGTATAAACAACACGATTTGCCATGGCGCAGCGGTCGCGTGCTCGCCTACACCTACGACCCCGGCCAGGACGCCGAGGAGGTCGCGAAAGCGGCCTTCCTGATGTATCTGTCTGAAAACGCGCTGGATCCCACGACTTACCCAAGCCTGATGAGACTCGAGAGGGAAGTAGTCCGGATGGTCGCCAACCTTCTCCGCGGCGACGCCGACGTCGTTGGCAATTTCACGTGGGGCGGCACGGAGAGCATCCTGCTGGCCGTGAAAACCGCGAGGGACTGGGCCCGCGTACATAAACCCCATATCAAGCGCCCGCAAATGATCGTGCCCCGCACGGCGCATTGCGCATTTCACAAGGCGGCGGCCTACTTCGGCCTTGACCTCGTACTGACGCCTTTCGACGAAGTGACCTACCAAGCCGATGTCGAGGCGATGGCCCGGGCCATTACGGACAATACGGTCCTGCTCGTCGGATCCGCGCCCGGCTACGCCCACGGAGTTATTGATCCCATCGAGGCGATTGGCCGACTCGCGCAGGAACGGAAACTGCTATTCCACGTGGACGGGTGCGTCGGCGGCATCCATCTCAGCCTGATGCGAAAGTATGGGTATGACCTTCCCCCCTTCGATTTCACCGTACCGGGGGTGACGTCGATGTCCGCGGACATGCACAAGTACGGCTACTCGCCGAAAGGCGCGAGCGTGGTGCTCTATCGAAACAAGGAGTTGCGCCGCTTTCAGATTTTCGCCAGCGCCAAGTCCACCACGTATGCGCTTATCAATCCTACCGTACTGAGTACCAAGTCCGGAGGGCCGATGGCCGCCGCGTGGGCCACGCTTCATTTTATGGGCGAGAAAGGGTATGAGCGCATCGTGCGCGGCGTCATGAATGCGACCCAGCGCATGGTCGATGGAATCAACGCGATTCCCGGCCTTTATGTGTTGGGCAAACCCCACATGTGCATGTTCTCTTTCGCATCCGATGAAATCAATGTCTATGAGTTGGCGGACGAAATGAAGCTCCGCGGCTGGTATCTTCAACCTCAGTTTTCAGTCGAAGGTTCGCCGCCGAATCTGCACGTCACCGTCAACCAGGGATCGGTCTCCGTGGTCGACGCCTTCCTCGCCGATCTGGGGGATGCCGTGGCCGCCATTCGCGCAAATCCCGACCGGATTGACAGCGCCGCCGTGCGTGCGCAGGTCGAAGCCCTGCTGGCGAGCGGAGACGAGGCGTCGCCTGCCGGCCTCGCTGCAATGGTGGGAATCAACGGCACGGATTTGCCCGACCGAATGGCGCTGCTGAATACCGTTCTGGACATACTGCCCGATTCCGTAACGGAAGACTTACTCATTGATTTTGTCAATGATCTCTACGTGTAACTTCTGCTCGGCGCTCCTTGTTCTTGCTCAGCTTGCGCAACCCGCTACGACAGAGTCTCCGGCGCTCCCGGATGCTGACGCCTTCGCGCGGGCCGTGCTGCGCGTATCCGAGTCCTATCCCACCGATGGCACGCACGAGTACTGGTGGCCGAAAACCGGCCCGTGGAAGGGCATCACGCAGGACGTGTTTTACAATGGCACACTCATAGCGCAGGGCGATCCGCAGGGGCGCTGCCATTGCAGCGGCATCACGTGGGAAGTCTTCATGCGCGCGATCGAAACGTACAATGCGGAACATGAGGAAAAGGTCTTGCACACGTGGACGCCGGAAATGGTGAATCGGTTTCAATTCCTATGGTTTGGAAGCGACGGCAACAAACGCTGCATCCACAACGCGGTGCTGACTTTTGGAATTGGGTTCGAAATCAAAGACCCAGACGATGCGCGTCCGGGCGACTTCGTGCAGTTCTGGCGCCGCAACGGCTCGGGCCATTCGTGCATTTTTCGGGAGTGGGTCCGGGACGAGAAGGGAGCGATCGCGGCCTTGCGGTACTGGTCCGCGCAAAAGAAGACCAATGGAATCGGGGTCAATACGGAATCGGTCGGCGATGCCGGCGGGATCATCCTTGAACAGACGTATATCGTGCGCATCGGCCGGAAGCAAGGCGAAAGCGAGCTGAAACCGGGCCCGCGAGCCGGGTCCGAACACGGCGCCGAATAAGGTTCAACAGTTGGCGGAAAACGTGGGGATGGGCTTGTAGTGCCGCAGAAAGAACGGACCGGGGTGTGGGTCTTTGTCTTCTTTCCGGCAATCGCCATGTTGTTGGGCTGGGGACTTCGCGGATATATCGGCGGCGGCCCATTTGCGGCAATGATCCCGGGATGTTTCGTCGCGCTGTCCCTAAGTCTGATGTTGAGACACCGAATGGAAACCGCCGCGTACGTGGCGCTGTTCGGCGCGATCGGCATTGGATATGGCGGTGACATGACGTACGGACAGACGTTGGGATTGGCGACAACGCCGGAGACGATGGCGTGGGGAATGCTCGGCGTCACCGTCAAGGGTGCCGTGTGGGGATTGTTGGGCGGCGCGGTGCTCGGCGCGGGCCTGACCCGCCGGGCCTATGACACCAAAACGCTTACCATTGCCTTTCTCATTTCGATTGCCGCCTACTACATCGGATGGAAGCTGATCAATCAGCCGAAGTTGATCTACTTCTCTCACCCGACCGATCGGCCGCGAGAGGAATCCTGGGCAGGCCTCTTGTTCGCGGCGATCGCGTTTCTGACATACCTTGCCAGTCGCCGAAAAGGGCCGGATACCGGCGTACTCATGAGGTTCGCGGCGCTCGGGGCCGTCGGCGGAGCGTTAGGGTTCGGGGGAGGCACACTGTGGATGGTCTTGGGCCCCAGCCTTCCCGTCACGCAGAAATGGTTCGGTTGGTGGAAGATGATGGAGTTTTCGTTTGGTTTTATCCTCGGCGCGTTCCTGGGGCTGTGCGCATATCTCACCCGCGACCGTATTGCCGAGCGTGATGAAGCGCCGGCCGGGAGTGGTGGTGGTTGGGGACCCGTCGTTGGCGTCGCGCTCGTGGTCGTCGCGGCGTTTTGGATTCTTCCGCCCGTCTACGGGTTGATTCCGGATACGCCGCAGGAGCTTAAATCATTTCCACGGCACGCGCTGGACGATCTGACCAACATGCTGCAGACCTTCATCGTTTTTGGCGGGATCTGCATAATCCTCGGCATTCGGTCGATACCGGCCGCCTGGCAAGTCGCCATCTCGCTCACGTTTTTTCACACGATGATCGACTTTCAGCGGAATTTCGTCAAAGGCAGCGGCTTTGAAGTGTCGGCGCCGGCGCTGCTCCTGATTGTGATCGCTGCGACCGTCGCGATGGGTTGCGTTGTGGCGTACTTCCAATCGCGACGCCGCGCGAACCGGAACCTGTACCTGTTGCTTCTGTGGTCCTGTTATGCGGTCTCCTGCGTGAAGACCTTTATCCGCAAGGAGTATCTCGCGCCGCCGCCGAGCAGCGGAGGCCCGCTCGGAATTATGTTGAGTGAGCACCCGTCCATGGTGCTTGCTCACGCCCTCTTCACTTTGTCCGCGCTCGCTGCGACCTGGTTCATACTATGGGGCGTGCCTCGTACTTCAGAGCAAGCAGCACCTGCCGGAACGTGAGGAGTTCAAGAACAGACGCGCATTTCCGTCACTCCGATCGGCGCAGGGACTCAAGCAGCGTGACCGCGGCGTCGATTGCGCGCTTGCGGTCCGGCACCGCGGTGACGCCCGCGACGTATCCGCCCGTATGGAACACGACGTCGTAATGGCCGGCGCCGACGTCGGCCGAGATCATTCGAACGCCGCTGTGGCGGTTTTCCTCCAAAGCGGCCGCGTATTTTTCGAGGTATTCAGCGTACTTTCTGCTGACCGATTGCGCCGCGTCCTCGCCGGACTGCCGTGAGACAAACGCCTTGTAACGGCCCGTACCGGAGCGGTACTCCGCCGTGAAGGTGTTGGACAAGAAATCGAGACTGAGCGCGTCCGCGAGGTAATACTGCACGGAACGGTCGACCCGGTCCTTCTCGGGGAGTACTTCGAGACCCCAAAGCTGGTCCGGAGTATCGTCCAACCGCGCGGCGAGCGCCCGTCCCACGTTGAGTAGAAGTTCGTGGTCGTCCGCAGAATCGCCCGGGCCGAGCAGCGTAGCGTAGTATCGTCCCTTCCAGAAGATCAGGTCGGAGTCGGACCGGTACGCTTCCCTGCCCAAATCGACAGTTTTTTCCGCCCCGCTCCGTTCGACGGAAAAGATGCCGAACGCGCTCAACGTAGAGCCCATATCGTAGAGGTAGATATCAATCAACGCGCTCTTCTCCGACTCATTCGCGAAGGAAGTGAAGGCCAGCCCCACCACGTCGTAGGCCATGTACAATTCCGACCGGCCATTAATCTTGTCGTACATGTTCTCCGGCACGTAACGCTCGATCGCCCCGTCGCGCGTCCAGCCCCGCGGGGGCGCCAACTCAAGCGCCTTGGCGATAACATCGGTCGCTTTGAGCATCTCGGCGGTCAACTCAGACGGGCCGTGTGAATCGCTTTCGTCGCCGTACTCGTCGTCCGCCCGAGCCGCCAGGTACCAGCCGGCAACGAACATAGCGAGGAGAAGAACTCGACCCGGGCAAAATCGATTCATGGACTGAATGCTCCTATACAAACGGTTCCGACGGTGTCGGCAGCACGATAGCAGATTCAGGGGGTGTGCGTCAGAAAAGGAGTAGACCGCGCCACGAAAGTCTCGCGCCATACAGAGTATCGACGGGGAAGAAGGGCGCCGCGCATGGCGACGACCGCCTTGGGAAAGTCCTCGTGGCCGTCTGCAATTCCCCTCGATCGCGTTGGATTGCGGCGGGTTGTTTTTTTCCGCAATGCCCAGCCCGTCAGTTGATCGTCGGCTGGATATCGACCGGGGAGCGTATTGCTCCGAGCATAGCGCGGACCGGTGCAACATCTTATGGCGTGGTCAGCGGTGTGATTATTCGTTGTCCGCTTCGTTCGTCCGGGCGGTCTGTGATATGGTATGCGCTTCCAAAACGCAGCAGGACGTCCATGGAACATCTTGGAGAGCCCGCGCCCGCCCGCATTGCAACCGCCGCCGCCCGAACGATCATCGATGCAATCCATGAGGTTGGCGGCCGGGAAGTCTTCCTGGCGGGCGCGTTGAACGCGGACGGGCTGGTTTCAAAAGTACGCGTATTGGCGCGGGGCACGGAAGGCGCGGTGCCGGCTGTTTTTGAAGGGCTGGTCAAGGGCGAAGTCGTGCTGCACAACCATCCCTCCGGCAATGTCGCGCCCTCCGACGCGGATCTTCAGCTTGCCACCATTTATGGGTTTCACGGGCACGGCGTATACATCGTAGACAATTCGGTGCAGCGGGTATATGTCGTCGTCGAGCCCCTGATCGAAGAGCAGCGCCATCGAATCGACGGCGCGTCGCTGACCCGACAACTCGCGCCCGGCGGAAGATTATCGCGCGCGCTGCCGCACTTCGAGGTGCGCCCGCAACAGGCCCATATGATGGAGCGCGTCGCGACCGCCTTCAACAGCGACGGTTTTGCGGTGATCGAAGCGCCGACCGGCGTGGGCAAGACCATCGCCTATCTGCTGCCCGCAATCGAATGGGCGCAGCGCAATCGGGAACGCATTGTCGTTTCGACGAAGACGATCAATCTGCAAGAGCAAATCATCGGCAAGGATATCCCCCTGCTTCAACGCTGTTTCGACACACCCTTCTCCGCGGTTCTTGTCAAGGGACGAAACAACTACCTGTGTTGGCGACGATTGAACCGCATGCTGTCTGAATCGGCCCTGTTTAATGACGCGGAGGAACAGCGGGGATTGAGGGCCATCGCGGATTGGGCCGAAAAGACGAACGATGGCAGTCTCTCTGATTTGCCCTTCGTTCCGGACAAAGACCTTTGGGCTTCGGTGTGCTCCGAAGCCGACTCGTGCAGGATATCGAACTGTCCCAACCCCAAACGTTGCTTCCTCGGAAAGGCGCGGCGGGACGTCGCCAGGGCGGATATTCTGGTCGTCAACCACCACATGCTGTTCTCCGATCTCGCCATAAAGCGAGAACTGGGCAGTTTCAACGCGTTGTCCGTGCTGCCCGCGTACAAGCGAGTCATCATCGACGAGGCCCACAGCATCGAGGACTCCGCCACGGAATTCTTTGGCGTTGAAGTCACGCGAATGGGGGCGCTCGCGCTGCTTAGCCGTTTCATCCGTCTCGAACGAGGGAAGGAGCGCGGCCTTGTCCCGTTTCTTGTGATGAAGCTGACGAAAGGCCGGTACGGACCCTCGCACGACGAATTGCAGCGAATACTGGACATCATCGACAATCGGCTACTGCCCGCGATCGCGGCGGCGCGCGACGCACTTGTTTCGGCGTTTGACGCCATACGGCATCTCACAGCGGAGCGGTGCGGCCAAATTGGACGCGAGATCAAGTGGCGCTTGACCGAAGACATTCTGCGCGACGAGGACCTGCGGGAAATCCATGCGGTTTATGTATTGCCGGCCGCGGAAGAAATTCATCGCTGCGTCGAAAGCTGTTCCTATTTGTTGGAACGCCTGAAGGCCATCCCGGCGCCGCCTGACGGCGCGGAGTCGCCCTTCGCCACCGAGCTGTTTCAACTGGAAGCGTATCGCGACCGTCTGCACCGACTGGGCAACGCGCTTGCTGAGGGCACGAGCGAAACGCTGGCGCCGAACACGGTGCGCTGGATCGAAATCGATTCGCAGAACTCCGGCGTATTACGGATCGCCCGGGCGCCGCTCGAAGTCGCCGAACACCTCGACGTATGGTTCTATACGATCCTTCGTTCGCTCGTGATGACATCAGCAACGCTCAGCGTCCGCCGCGGTTTC
>BTUX01000092.1:0-16041 GCA_045863315.1 Candidatus Hydrogenedentota bacterium
ACATGACCGTCGAGGAAGGATGCGAGTTTTTCAAGAATATCCCCGCAGTCTGCTCAAAGCTCGAAACCCTCAACGATGTCGGACTCGGCTACATCAAACTCGGGCAGGCGGCGACGACCCTGTCCGGCGGCGAAGCGCAACGCGTAAAGCTGGCAACGGAATTGTCCAAGCGGCAGACCGGCAGGACCCTCTACATCCTCGACGAGCCGACCACGGGTCTGCACGCTGTTGACGTGGACAAGCTGCTGCACGTGCTCCACCGGCTCGCAGACTGCGGCAATACGGTCCTTGTAATCGAACACAACCTCGACGTCGTGAAGACGGCGGACTGGATCATCGACCTCGGGCCCGAAGGAGGGGACCGGGGCGGAGAAATCGTCGCCGTCGGCACCCCGGAAGACGTGGTGAAGGTCAAGAACTCATACACCGGCCAGCACCTCAAACACCTGCTGCGTGGCTGACCATCGAGTCCTGTACGCGGCCCGATACGCATACCAATAGGGCTACACGAGAATTGTCGGAGCCCGCCCGGTGCGAAGCGCGCGCGCCAGGGGTTTTCTTGACTCGACCCATGGCCTATGGTAGGATTTTTGCGAATCCGAGCGGGAGTAACTCAGTGGTAGAGTGCAACCTTGCCAAGGTTGACGTCGCGGGTTCGAGTCCCGTCTCCCGCTCCATTTTCTTTCTCACCCCCGTGGGCGAACGGCCATCCCATGTTCCAAAGGGATTCCGCAAAGCCCGGTTGTCGGTGGGCCGTTAGCTCAGTTGGTAGAGCAGGTGACTCTTAATCACAAGGTCGCAGGTTCGACTCCTGCACGGCCCACCAGTTTTATCTCCGCTGCCATTGCATGACACCCGCCGGTCGACCACCCGATCGTCTTGTTTTAGCGCGATTGCACACCGTTCCAAGCATGCCTTTTTGAATCGGCGACGAAGATGTTGCCGACGACCATTCAGCAAAGTTCACGACCCCGTCTTTACCGCGATTGGGGCAACGAGAATGCGACGTAGGCGTCTCCCGCGGGAGTTCCGAGTTTGCCGCCGGCGGCGGCGATCACGACGTATTGCCGGCCTCTGATCATATAGGTCGATGGCGTGGCGTATCCGGCGGCGGGGAGTTTGGCCTTCCACAACTCCTTGCCGGTGCGTTCGTCGAGTGCGCGCAGATGGGCGTCTTTGCTGGCCGCAATGAAGATGAGGCCGCCCGCGGTCGCGATGGGTCCGCCGTAGTTTTCCGTGCCCGTGTTCGTAAGGCCCAGTTCGGCGAGTTCGGGGTTGTACCCCAGCGGAATCTGCCAGAGGTGTTCGCCCCGGTTCAGATCGATCGCGGTCAACGTCCCCCAGGGCGGTTGAATCGCGGGATAGCCGTCTTTGTCGACGAACCGCGTATACCCGCTGTGGTTGAACCACCGCGGCGTGGTTGCTGGTGCCGGGCTCTCGACTTGCGCGGTCGCTCCCTCGCGCACGGCGGCGTCCTCGACCTGGCAGATGTACTTCAGCGCGGCGTCGATGTCCGCCGCGCTAAGGTAGCTGAACGACGGCATCCGGTCCTTGCCGTGTAGGATTAGCTGCGCCATCTGTTCCATCGTGTATTTCTTTTGCAAGTCCGTCAGCGGCGGAAACACGCGCAGGGGATCACCCTTGAGATCGACGCCGTGGCAGAAGACGCAGTTTTGCGTATAGATTCGTTTGCCGTGCGACTCACCCTGGGGCACCTCGAACATCGAGACGATGCAGGGTATCTCGCTGGCGTTGACGTACATCACGCCGGTTCGGGGGTTCACCGCAGCGCCGCCCCATTCCCCTCCGCCGTCGAAACTAGGGAAGACCAACGTGCCTTCAAGGCTCGGCGGATTGTAGGGGCCTCCGTTTCGGATGCGCTTCAGGCGTTCGAGCACTTCGTCGTGCGCTGCCGGCGTGCGCGTGGTCACTTGGTCTTCGGGGAAATACTCTCGCGCAAAGGGCGGTGGTTTGAGCGGAAAAGGTTGCGTCGGCCACGCGGATTCGCCGGGTAAGTCCGAAGGAGGCACGGGCCGCTCCTCGATGGGAAACAGCGGCTCGCCGGTATCCCGGTCGAACACGAACACATATCCCGATTTTGTAATCTGGGCGACGGCGTCGCGCGGTTTGCCGTCACGCACGATGGTCACGAGGTTAGGCGGGGCAGGGAGATCGCGGTCCCAGAGATCGTGGTGCACGATTTGGTAGTGCCAGATGCGTTCGCCAGTTTTCGCGTTTAAGGCGAGGAGACAGTTCGCGAACAGGTTCGCGCCGTGCCGGTCGGCGCCGTAGAAGTCGTAGGTCGCCGAACCGGTGGGGATGTAGACGACACCGCGCTCGAGATCGAGGCTCATACCGCCCCAGCAGTTGGCGCCGCCAGCGGTTCTCCATGCTTCCGGAGGCCAGGTATCGTATCCGAATTCGCCGGGTCGGGGAATCGTGTGGAATTCCCAGAGCTTCGCGCCGGTCCGCACGTTGAAGGCCATGATGTCACCCGGTGCGGCGGGGTTCGCCTCATGGACGCGGACCGACATCATCATGATGTCGTGGTAGATCGCGCCGGGTGTCGTCACCGTGATGGAAAGGTTCGAAACGTCGCGATCATAGTGGTCTTTCAGATTGATGGCGCCGTTGTCGCCGAAAGACTTGATCAGTCGGCCGGTCCGCGCATGAAGCGCGTAAACATGGTGCCCCATGCCGGCCATGATGCGCCTGTCGCGTCCAGACTCCCAATACTGCACACCCCGCAACACCGAGTTTGCGGCCTGTTTGTCCGGCGCGGTAAACGTCCATATTTCCTTGCCGGTCGCCGCGTCCAGCGCGAAGATTCGCCGTTCTGCCGATACGCCGTAGAGGAGGCCGTCGACGATGATCGGGTTGCATTGAATCTGCGCTTCGCCTCCGCTGCGATAAATCCAGGCCTGTTCGAGTCGGGAGACATTTCCTATATTGATTTGGTCCAAACTTGAGTAATGGTTCCGCCCGGGATCACCGAGGTACCACTGCCATGAACGGTAGGCCTCTGCCGAGTACTCGGGATAACAATACGTGGGGCAGCCAAGCACTGCCGCGATAGCGATGCCCGCAAAACGCCGTACCATTCCCCAAGACCTCCCAAATCTCTGCCGGGACGTTAAGCGGCTCGGAAAGAAAATTCAAACGGAAGAGAAGGGTTGGGCGCCGCACATTCTCCGACACCGATTTCGGCAATTTCGTACCGACTTCGGGAGAAATTGCGGGAAGTCAGGAGAGCACTTCGTTGAAGAGCCATTGGGATTCCCGTTCGCGAGTCCCGCGGATGAGGTCGCCAACCTGTTTCGTTCGCGTCCGATGTAGTATGCTCTGTTGAGTGTCGCGCGGGGCGGCGGATGGCAGGAGTAGTTCGATGACGCCATCGAGGCAGATGTTGGAGTTGCAGTTGAATGATTTCGATCCGACGGTGCGGCGGGCCGCGCTTGAAGGGTTGTGGGATTTGGCGCGCCTGGGCCACATCGAGTTGCCCGAACCGGGGCGTTGGGTGAATCTGCATTGCCACACCTTCTATTCGTTCAACGGTTATGGATATTCCCCGTCGGCGGTGGCGTGGGAAGCGCGGGTGGCGGGGCTCGGCGCGGTGGGTCTGGTCGATTTCGATGTGCTGGACGGGGTCGAGGAATTTCTGGAAGCCTGCCGATTACTGGGACTCCGCGGTTGCGCCGGCTTGGAAACGCGCATCTACGTGCCGGAGTTCGGGTCGCGCGAAATCAATTCGCCGGGCGAACCCGGGGTCGCGTATTTCATGGGATCGGGGTTCGTAACCTCCACCCTTGCGGATTCCGGCCTATTGCCTTCGTTGAGAGAGACGGCGCGGGCCCGCACGCGCCGAATGGTTGAACTTGTCAATCCGTATTTGAGTCCGGTCGTTTTGAATTTCGATGCCGACGTCTTGTCGCTGACACCAAACGGTAACGCAACGGAGCGGCACGTATGCATCGCGTACGACCGGAAGTCGCGCGAGTTGATGCCGGACGATGGGGTGCGCGCCGAGTTCTGGGCCAGAAAACTCGATACCAAGCCCGGAGAGATTGCCAAGCTGTTCGCGGACCCGCCGTTGTTTCAGGGGCAGATTCGCGCGAAATTGATGAAGGCCGGGGGGGTCGGCTACATCAAGCCGACAGGCGCAGATTTTCCGGAGTTGAACGAGGTGGCGCGGTTCACGGTGGACGCGCAGTCGATCCCGACGTATGCGTGGTTGGACGGCACCACGCAGGGCGAGCAGGACATTGACGAATTGCTCGACTTGATGATGTCCAAGGGGGTTTCGGCGGTCAACCTCATTCCGGATCGCAACTGGAACATCAAGGATCCGGTGGCACGAGAGACGAAAATCGCCCTTATGCACCGGTTTGTGGAGAAAGCGCAGGGATTTTCCTTGCCGATACTGGTGGGCACTGAGATGAACGCCTACGGCCAGCGCTTCGTAGATGATTTCGACGCTGAACCGATGCAGGTATTACGGGGGCCTGCGTGGGAAGGAGCGCTCATCCTCCATGGGCACACCCAATTGCAGCGATGGCATGGAATGGGATACATGAGCGAATGGTCGATGACCCGGTTCTCGAACCGCGCCGAGAGGAACAAGTTTTATCGGCGCGTGGGGGAGCTTGCGGCGCCGACGTTGGCAGACGCGAGTCATGTAATTGGCCCGGAGATGCAGCCTGGTTTCGTGCTTACCAGCCTCCAAGGGCTAAGGGCCTTACACTGAACAGGTTACGCGCCGGATGGACCCGGCGGGTAATGAAATGAACGTAATCGTATAGTACTATCTGGATACGGCTGCGAATGACCTGGGGCGGATCGCTCCAATCGTGCAACCGTCCGGCGATAACAGATATTAATACGGATCAGGGTGACCCGGAAGGGGAAAAGTATGAAGTGGATACGAAGTGGGGGGCTCGCACTGTTCCTCATCGGGGCTCCCGTGGCCTTGGCGGGCATCGGCAGCATTTCGCTGGTTGACGGATCCGGGCTCGAGTTTTTCATCAACACGGACGTAACGTTTGCAACCAGTTCCAACGCATCCGGCGCGGTCTCGGACGCAACGTATACCGGCGTCGTAGCGGCGACGACGAGCGCGGGGGGGGCCGTGAACACCGTGCTGTCCGACGCGTTCAACGGATACAATGCATTGTTCGTCAATGGCGTCAGCTACAATTTGAATGGGCCGGCATCGGTCCGATGCGGCGGACGCGAAGTCGTTTTTGCGAAGCAGACGATTGGCAGCCTGGAGGTAATGCGCGAGGTCTTTGTCCCGGCGGACGATTCGTTCTGCCGGTGGCTCAACCACATTACAAACAAGGGGCCGGCCGCGGAATTGGTTACGTTGCTTGTCGTGAACCGGCTTGGCTCCGGTAGCGACACGGTCGTGGTGCAATCCTCCGACCCGCCGGCCCTCGTGACGACCGCGGATCGCTGGGCGGTTACGATGGAGGATTATAGCGGGGGCGTGTCGCCGGACCCCCGTCTCGGGCACGTGTTCCGCGGGCCGAACGGCGCGATTGGACTCGCGTCGATCACGATGCAGAGTGGAAGCGATCTGGCATTTTGGGAGTATCAGGTAACCATTCAGCCCGGCGCCACCGCGATTGTCGTGAATCTTGTGACCGGCCAACCGAGCATTGCCGAGGCCGTGGCGAAATGCGAAGAGCTGATCTTACTGCCCGAGACTGCGCTGGCCTGCCTGAACGAAACGGAGCGGACCCGGATTGTGAACTTCGACGCCGTTCAGCCTACCGTCGTGATCAGTTCCGCGACCACCACGCCAACGAGTGTGACGCCTATTCCGGTCACGGTGAAGTTCAGCGAGCCGGTCACCGGATTCACGAGTTCGGATCTTCTCGTACTGAACGGCACGATAGAAGACTTCGAGGGAAGCGGCGCGGATTACTCGTTCGATCTCACGCCGGTTGCGGACGGGCTGGTGCGTGTCGACATTCCGGCGGGCGTCGCGCAGGATTTGGGCGGCAACCCGAACAAGGCCGCGACGACCTTCACGCGCACGTTTGACGGGCATGGGCCTACCGTGGCGATGAGTACGACGACCCCGAGCCCTAGCAACATCTCGACCGTCATCCAAGTCGATGTCGCATTCAGCGAGCCGGTGACGGATTTCACCGCGTCCGACATCACCACGCTCAACGCATCCGTTCAAAGCCTTACTACGGTCGACGCCGAAAACGGCATGTATCGATTCGGTTTGCTTCCCAATCGCATCGTCGGTGAAGTCGGCGCCGACATCAAGCAAGGCGTGGCGCATGACGACGCCGGGAATCCGAACAGCGCCGCCGCGCCCTTCCGGCATACGGTCGGTCCTGGGTTTTCTTGCTTGGGCGCCGTATCCTCAAAGGGACCTGCGACCCCCGTACGAGCCGGCGTGGCCGATCTGCTACCGCTCGCGATGGTGACCTTCACCCTGGCCGCGGCGGCCCGGCGCGCGCGAAAGAAGTAAGTCGGACTTCACCTACTCCGGACTGCGTACTCGCGCGGGAAGCGCCGCCGTAACAAGTCCGGCGGTCGCAAAACCGAGCATGATCGCGATCAGCACGATAATGACGCTGCGGTCCGCAAACGCCATCCTACCCGTCCGTATGCTGTCCAGCGTGACAAACAAAGCCATGTAAAACACCCCGCAAGTGAAGGCCCAGCCTGTTGCCAACGTCAGCCGCTTGGCGGGATTGCGCGCGAGCAGAAAGCCCGTCAAGAGCCACACCACAATGGCGTAATCGACGAGCCATAGGGGGGCGTATTGCCAGTGGCCCCAATTGATGACTGCTTCGCCGATTGCCAGACCGATAGCAAAGATCAGCGCCGTGTATCGGCTCCAATTCAATGGCATATTCATCCCTCCTTCCCGTGGCCGTCAGTATACGCACGTACTGCCACCCGTGGTAACACGTACTGCCACCCGTGGTAAAAGGTGTCAATCCTAGTTGTCTAGAGATCTCGATATATAGCATACACCGAAGGGCGTGCGAGGTGTTTTGCGCAGCAACGCACGGGTTACCGGAACCGTCGGGGCGAGACTTGTCAATAAATTATCGTCAATATATAGTGGATAGTAGAATTGTCTTGCGGACATCTAGTAGTCATGCTATAATCACCACGATATATTGGGCCTATCGGCATGAAATGGGGATGTCCGATGGGTTTCGATTGTGGTTATTGGGTTGGTGGAGGGGTTGTCGAGGCGCCTAATCCGTCTGGGTGTTTATCGGCTGGGAGCGGCGATGAAGACGCGCAGCGCACTTGTCTACTTTCCAGGATATGTATTTGAACCACAGGCACTTAGCCCAAGTCGAACCTTAGCAACTCTGGCCGGTGCGCTTCTTGATGCCGGCCACGAAATCCGCATCCTCGATTTCGGAACAATCGAGTGCGCGGACCGGCTTATGCGGGGAAAAGTCTCCAGCCACTTGGAGCGGTTAGCGGACGAGTCCTTCGGCGAGAGTGCTCTGAATCCCTTTTACGCCCTTCAGATGTTGTGGCGGATGCGCGCGGCGGAACGGGCGTTTCGAATTCGGCGTGAGGCGATGTGTCGCGAGGTGGCGCATACTTTGGCAGAATGGCGGGGACTTCACTTTGCGGCTTTTATGTTGAATAATGTAGACGACATGAGTAGTACCCTTGATATTGTACGACCGCTTCGTGAATTGCGGCCAAAGCTGAGAATCGTGGTGTTCGGAGCGCTTGTCGGGCTGTATGCGGACGCCCTTGCCCATGTCATGCCCGAAGTGGACTGTTTCTGTGTGGCCGAGACGGAGCTGGGGCTCGTGTCGCTCGCCGAAAAAGTTGAATCGCCGGCCTCATGGAATGGAATCCCCAATCTTGCCGTCGCGGACGGTGGGCGGATTCATTTCACCTGCCGGAGCGCAAGCGCAAGCTTGGCATCGCTTGCGGGGCCGGTGTACGAGCCCGATGTCTATCCTGCGTTGAAGGCCGACCAAAAACTGCGGATCTTTGAGATTGAGGACTGCCGATCGACGATCCGTTGCAGCCATGCAGAGCCGCAGGACGGGTGCGACGCATCGGTCCGAATACGTCCCGTCGCGGCTGTGTGCCACGAGATATGGCGCATCGGCACCTTGTTCGGGGCGAGGGCGTTTCATTTCAATGGGCGGCACGCGCCGGCGTCGCATGTCGCGGCCGTTGCGAACGAGTTGGTGCGGCGCGGGATGGATGTGCGTTACACCCGCGAGTGGGAAACCCATCTGAGCGTTCCCGTGGTCTTTCCTTCCCTATCGAGTTCGGGGTGCGCGGGGTTGTCTTTTCCCGTGGATACGGGAAGCCAGCGTCTGCTCGAGGATTTTTATGGGCGAACCGTGACGGTATCGCACATCGAGCGCGTGGTGAGCGCCGCAAAAAGTATTGGAATCCCGACCTTGATGCGACTGACCTATCCGTGTCCCGCGGACGACTATCACACCCACGCGGAAACCTTGAGATTAATCGATCGGACGAAGCCGGCGGCTGCCGTGGTCGGTCTGCCGCGCGCGTTGCCGGGGTCGGCGTGGCATCGAAACGCGCAGCTTTTTGGGTTCCGTGTCGATGCGTCGGATTCTGGCGCGGCCTTTGCCAAGGCCGCCCGTCGGGTGCCCTTGCCCACCCCGTGGCAGTGCGAGGCGCCGACCGAAACATCCGCCCGGAGTAACAGCGAACTGCTGGCGGCCCGTGCGACGTTGGTGCGGCAGATCGAGGATCGCGGCATACCGGCGTCGGTCCCGGAAACGTACGTGCGCCTGGCGTGGCTCGGCGGGTTTGCCGGTCGTGAGCGGGAGTTTGCACTGCGCGCGCAGCTTGAGTTCCTGCGCGGGGATGCCATGGGAATCGCTGCGCTGGTCGATCAGTTCAACGAGGCAGCCTGCGTTCCCGCCAAGGGCGTGGCGCTGCGAACGCCCGATTACCTGCGGCTTGCGGTAGGGACCTAGCGCATGTCAACCCAACCGATCGTGATCACGGGCGTCGGGATTCTTTCGTGCAACGGACTCGGGTTGTCGGCTTATTGGAATTCATTGCGAAACGGCGTCTCGGGAATTCGGCGAATCACGCGTTTTGATCCCACCGACTTTTCCTGCCGCATTGCCGGTCAACTTTGGGACTTCAATCCGGAGGACTTCCTGAAGAAGGCGGATGTCAAGCGTTGGCACAGCCACGTCCATCACTCGGTGGCAAGCGCCAAGTTGGCCGTGGCGATGGCCGAGTTCGAGAATGCCCGGTACGCGCCGGAGCGGGTCGCGGTGGGGTTTGGGACAAGCGTGGGCACGCCGGACGAGCATTATCTTCAGTATCGGGAGATATATGAATCAAAAGGGTGGCAGAAGATCGACAAGTTCGCCTCGTCGGCGACATCGGGGCATGCCGCAACGGCAAACGTGAGCACCACATTTGGATTTCGCGGACCCGCCATCACCATTGCCAGCGGATGCGCCACCGGCTTGGACGTCATCTCATGGGGGATGCAGCAGATTCGCTATGGATACGCCGACGCGGCAGTCGTGGGCGCGACGGAATCGCCGGTCACGCCGCTCACCATGGCCGTGAGTTGTGCGCTCGACATTGTCTCGAAGCGCAACGACGAGCCCGAGAAAGCGATGCGTCCGTTTGACAAGGACAGCGACGGCATCGTCCTCAGCGAGGGAGCGGGCTGCGTGATTCTCGAGCGGGCGGATCGGGCCCGTGCGCGAGGCGCGCCAATCTATGCCGAGATTTGCGGATATGGGGCGGCGTCAGAGGGGGTGAACCCGCTCGTGATTGACAAAGAGGGCAAAGCCCTGGCGCGGGCCATCGCGCACGCGCTTGACGAGTCGGGCATGCGTCCGGATGATCTGGACGCCGCTGTCAGTCATGGAGTGTCGCTGTCCATGTATGATAGGAGCGAGTCGCGCGCGTACAAATTGGCGCTGGGGGACCACGCCTACCGCATACCCATCACCGCGCCCAAGTCGATGACAGGTCAGCCGTACGCGGCGGGCGGATTGTTAAGTGTGGGCGCCGCGTTGCTCGCGTTGAGTGAAGGGGTCATCGCCCCCACGATCAATCTCGACACGCCCGACCCCGAATGCGATCTCGATTTCGTTCCGCATACGGTCCGACTCAATGACGTAAGGACTGCCCTGGTAACGGCCATGAGTTTTGGGGGCACCCACAGCGCGGTCGCTCTTCGAAGGATGAATGGATGGAGCTAGGCGTGACATCCGTGCTTCTTGGGGCGTCCGCGGTCCTGTGCGCTGTCCTCGGGGCGATTGTGTTTCTTCGGAATCCCCGCCGGAGCACGAACATCGCGTTTACCGTACTCGCGATCAATCAGCTTTTCTGGGCGCTCGGCGTACTCGCAATCATCAACGCGAACTCGGCTGAGCAGGCACGATTCTGGGTCGTCGCCACCTTTCTCGCGGCCTGCTACCTGCCGGTGTCGTTCTATACGTTTATCGGATACTTTCCTCGAGGACATTTCGACGGTTCGAAGCTCTTCCTCGTCTTGCTCTACATGACCGGAACGGTGCTGGCGATACTCGCGTTGACGCCGGGCGATCATTATGTGCGGGCGATCACGATGGTGCCGGGGGCGGCACCGGCCGTTTCGTACGGTCCCCTGTTCGAGGCCATGTCGGTCGAGTATGTGACGATCTTCCTGGTCATGCATGCGAATCTATTCCGGAAGTTTCGCCGATCGGGCGGAATCGAACGGCGACAAATCCAACATGTGTTTTTGGGCATCTTCACGTTCACCTTGTTCGCCATTCTTACGAATATTCTTGCGCCCCTCGTCGGCATTCAGAATCTCGAACCGTACGGGCCGGTGTTCACTGTGCTGATGACCGGATTCTTCGCGTATGCCATATTGCGTTACCACCTCCTGGACATTTGGGTGATCATCTCGCGCACCACGGTGTACGCAGTCACAAGCGGCGTCGTGGTGCTCGTGTTTCTGGGCTCGATTGCGGTCGTTCACTGGACGTTTCGCAATTTCGAGGCGGACGCCGGGATTCGAAACCTCGGGCCGACGATCCTGGCGGCGCTGGTGATTGTATTGGTGCTCGAACCGCTCAAGTCGCGAGTGCAACTGCTGCTGGATCGAGTGGTCGTGCGCCGCCGCTATGACATCAACCAATTGCTCGCCCGGGCGAGCAAGAACGCCGCCAAGCATGTGCAGCTCGATCAGCTGCTGAAATCCGTCTGCGACGACATCTATCAGACGGTCGGCGCATCGGTGGTCCGCGTGCTGTTGGTGGACGAGCGCGACCACTGCCTGTTGACGACGGAATACTCGACCCGCCCGGAAGAATGCGGAATGCAGACGCGGGAGTACGGGGAACTGATCGAATACCTGCGCAAGAACCCGGAACCGCTGATTCTCGAGCAGATCATTCACGACCGCATGACACCCGAGCATGCGCGTCTGGCCGGGGCGATTGCGGAGATGGACTCGTACATGTGCGTACCGCTCCGGCACACCGGCGATCTCGTCGGCATTATGAACCTCGGGCAGAAAGTGTCGCGGGACATCTATACCGCGGAAGACGTGGTCGCGTTTACGGCGTTGAGCAGCCCCCTCGCCACGGCCATCGAGAACGCGCGGTTATACCGGAAGTTGGAGGAGGCCAACCAGCACCGGGCGCGCATTCTCAGCAACATGCGCGGCGGCGTGATCGCGGTGGACGTTCATGGCGTGGTGACTACGGTAAACCATTGGGCCCAGGAAATCCTGGGCAAGGTCGAGCTGGGGCAGCCGCTATCCGACACCAACCAGCAGCTTTTGAACATTCTGCATCACACCCTGACGGATCGCAGGCCCATCCTCGACTACGAGACGGTGTTGCAGCGCGTGGACGGCGAGAGGATCCCCGTGGTGATTTCGTCGTCGGTCTTGACCGCGGGCGACGATGAAAACGCAGTGACAGGGGCGATGGTCGTGATCTACGACCTCACCCAGGTGAAACGGCTGGAGCAGAATGTCCAGCGGGCACACCGACTGTCGTCGGTCGGCACGCTGGCCGCTGGCATGGCGCACGAGATCAAGAACCCGCTCGTGTCAATCAAGACTTTCTCGCAGCTCCTGCCGCTGCGGTACGACGACCCGGATTTCCGCCACACCTTTACGGACATCGTGCCCCATGAGGTCGAACGAATCGACTCGATTGTGACGCGATTGCTACACTTTGCGCGGCCGAAACCGGCGACTTTTGCGCCACAGGATTTGCGTGGTATTATAGAAGAAGTTCTGGTGCTGGTGGAAAACCAACTGCGAAAGGGGAACATAACGGTAGAGACGGACTTCCCGGGGCCGAATGTCCCGATATATGGGGACGAGCAGCAACTTCACCAGGTATTCTTGAATCTGGTGCTCAACGCCATAGATGCGATGCGGGACTGCCGGTCTGGCATGCTGCGTATTCGGGTGGACTACGATCGCAAGCCGATGCGCCGGGGGGTACGGGGACCCTATCCCGAGATTGACTGCGTGAAAGTTGCGGTGACGGACACGGGGTGTGGCATCAGCGCGGAGAGTATGGAACGGATATTCATGCCGTTTTATACGACCAAAGACGAAGGGACCGGACTGGGGTTATCCGTGGTGCATGGGATCGTGACCGAACATGGCGGGACAATTTACGTGGAAAGCAATCCGGGACAAGACACGACATTCATCATTACCTTGCCGGTGGCGCACCGCATGACCGAAGTCAAAGGCGCATAGCGTATGCGCGTGATACTGGTCGTTGCCGAAGAGGCAGGCGTGCGGGAAGCGCTGGCGGCCGCCCTGAACGAAGCGTATATCGTGTTCGTGGAGGCGTCGGTCGAGCAGGCGTTGCGTCGGATGATAACGGCGCCGGCGGATGCCATCGTGCTTGAAGACACGCCGAAACTGGGCGCAGCGGCCTTAGCGCGCCTGCGCCATGCGGCCCCGCATCTGCCCGTTATCGTGTTGGCAGCGCGAAACGATTCGGAAACACGCGCAAGCTTTATCCTGGCGGGCGCGCGGGCCTGTCTCGGCAAACCGTTCGCCTGCGGCGAATTAGTCGAGGCGATCGAGCACGCCGCCGCCGCTCCCCCCGACACGCAGAGAATCCCTTCCCCGAGCGCGACTGCGGTCGAGGTGGGATCCGGGCAGAGCGTGTCGCGCCATCAGACCGCCCTTCTTTGGTTAAACCGCGCGAGCGCACACTTCGACGACCCCGAGCAGTTGAGTCAACTGCTCGCGGACGCGCTGGTCGACGTGTTCAGGCCAACCCGCTGCGCCGTTCTGATGGAACAGGGAGGGCGTATTCGAGTGGCGGCGGCGCAAGGCCTTCCGCTGGCACTCATTGACGCGCTGCGGCTCGATTATTCGACGGGACTCATGCGATGGTTCGAGGAATGTCCGAGCATCGTCGATCGCGCCGCCGTTCCCGACGCGGCCGCGGCGAAAGAATTGCAGTTGCTGGGCGCACGGCTTGGCGCCCCGCTGATGTGCGGGGGAAGCGTGGCCGGGGCGCTGCTCGTGGGCGAGAAGGTCTCCGGACTGGATTACACCCCCGAGGAGAGGGAACTGTTGTCGATCATGGCTCGGTCCGCGGGGGTGGTGCGCGAAAACGCCTACCGGTACCGCGAGATCTCCGAGCGGCAGGGCCGCCTCAGCAGCGTACTGACGCAGATGTCTTCGGGGATCGTCGTGGTCGCCGCGGACAAGTCGGTCACCATGCTGAACGAGCGCGCGGCCGAGATTCTGCGGATTCACCCCGACGACGTGATTGGTCGGAGCGTCCAGAAATTGGGCTCCTCCTTTGCCGATGTGGTGCTACGAACCATGGCGCAGCAGGAGCCGCTTCTCCGCCAGGAGATTCGGGACGCGTCGACGGGTGAGGCCTTGGGAATCAGCGCATCACCATTGAGCGGCGGCGGCGCCGTTGTCACATTTGCGCGGCTCGCGCGAACGGAACGACCCGAGACCTCGGCCGAAGACATCGTCCACAGCCCGTACTGGGAATATTTGTCGGCGCGGGTGGCGCAGGAAGTGAAAAACCCGCTCGTGGCGATTAACACATTCGCCCAGTTGCTTCCGCGTAAGTACGAGTCGGCCGAGTTCCGCAACCAATTCGCCGAGGTCGTCCAGAAGGAAGTTGCCCGCATCAACCGGGTGGTCGAGGTGTTGTTCGAGTTTGCCAGGCCGCCCCGGATGATCATTCAACGCGCGCCGGTCAACGAAGTCGTGAGCAACGTGCTTTCGGCCTTTGACGAACGATTTCGGGGAGCCGGGATTGCTGTGTTTACGGACTTGGATTCGACAAACCCCGAGGCGGACATGGATGCGCTCTACTTCTCGCAGGCGATCCACAATGTGCTGCAAAACGCCTTGGAGGCCATGCCCGATGGCGGCAAACTTAAAGTAACCACCCGCCGCAACCGCGATGGGTGCAATGTCACGGTCGCGGATACGGGCCCGGGAATTGCTCCGGAGGTGGCGCCCCTCATATTCCTGCCCTTTTTTGGCGCCCGTGAAACCGGTATGGGCTTGGGCTTGGCCGTTGCCAATCGCATTATGAGGCAGCACCACGGGACGCTCAGACTGGTCTCGAGCGAGTCCGGGGCGACATTCGAATTCTACATACCCCTGCGAGGCGCCGTGAGCGCGGGCGGTGATGCGCACGCCGCGCAGCCGGGCAACCACGCCGCGGCGGGAGCTGTATATGAAGACCGTCCTCGCCATTGACGACGAACCGAGCGTACGCGAGGCGTACCGACTCATCCTGTGCGAGAAGTACCGGGTGCTGCTCGCACAGGACGGCGCCGTCGCGCTCAAGATCTTGAAGGATACGCACGTCGATCTGGTCCTGCTGGACATGGTCATGCCGAAGATGTCGGGCGCCGAAGTGCTCGATCAGATTGCCCGGCTGGATAAGAACATTCCTGTTATCGTTGTCACGGCGGTGAAATCGGTCTCCGCGGCGGTCGACGCGATCAAGCGCGGAGCCAAGGAATACGTAATCAAGCCGTTCGACATTGACGAGATTCTGCTCACGGTCGAAAAAACGCTGGCGAGCCACCAGCGAGAAGCGGAACTTTCGCTGCTGCGGGAAGCCGAGTATACCGGGTTCGAATCAATCGTGGGAGAAAGTCCCGCACTCCGGGATGCATTGACTACGGCGAAGCGGGCCATGCAAGTGGATTCGACCGTGCTGATCACGGGCGAAAGCGGGACCGGCAAGGATCTGGTCGCGCGCGCCATACACGCCGGTGGCAGCCGGGCGAAGCATGCGTTTGTGCCGGTGTCCTGTTGTGCGATTCCGCAGCAGCTCGTCGAAAGCGAACTATTCGGACACGAGAAAGGCGCATTTACCGGAGCGACCGAGAAACGCGTCGGGAAGATGCAGATTGCCGACCGGGGCACGCTGTTTCTCGACGAAATCGGCGAAATGCCATTGGACGCGCAGGCCAAACTTCTGCGTGTGCTGCAAGACGGCCGTTTTTATGCCGTCGGAAGCACGAAAGTTGTGGAAGTGGATGCGCGAATTGTCTGTGCGACCAACCGGAACTTGAAGGAAGCAATCCAGCAAGGCATTTTTCGAGAGGACCTGTACTACCGGATTAACGTGCTCAGCATCGAAATGCCGCCGCTTCGGGAACGCCGCGAAGACATACCGCGGCTCGTTCATTACTTTGTCGCCAAACACCGGGTCCGTGTAAACGCCCGCGTGAAGCGGTTTACACCGGACGCCATGTCGATTATGGTGGCCTACGAGTGGCCGGGAAATGTCCGAGAACTGCAGAATCTGGTCGAGCGTATTCTCGTAATGAACATGCAGGAAGAGGAGATTGGCGAGCGCCATTTGAAAGGCATCATCACGCCGGCTGAACCGAGAGAGGTGCAAACCTTTATCGAGTTCGAGGGTCTGCCCCTTGAAGAAGCCACGCGACGCCTTGAACGCCATCTCATTTTGCGCGCCTTAGACCAAAGTAACTTCGTGCAGGCTCGCGCCGCGGAACTTCTCGGAACGACCCGCCGTATCCTCAAGTACAAGATGGACC
>BTUX01000093.1:0-16020 GCA_045863315.1 Candidatus Hydrogenedentota bacterium
CCGGGTGCGTGGTCCTGTCCCGCATGGGGCTGTTCGGCTGGGTATGGGGTCTGTTTGCCACGAAGATCTGGCCCATGTCCATCGTGACGCAGAAGTTCGGTCTCGCCCGTTTTTTCCGGAGTATGTCGCTGCTGATCGGAAGCGGTATGCGAATCGACCATTGCATCGAGAACTCCGCGGCGGTGGTCGCGAACCCCTATCTCGAACGGGACCTCGTTAAGGCCGTATCCCCTGTGCGGGATGGACGGACGCTGGTCGAGGCGTTTGCGGAGTCGCGAACCTTGACCCCGACGGCCCGGGAAATGATCTATATTGGCGAACAAGCGGGCCAACTGGAGACTGCGCTGCGAAAAGTGTCGGAATATCACATGCAGGAAGCGACCCACGCGGTGCACATTGCGAACCGGGTGATGGGCGTTCTGATTCTGCTGGCCGTCGGCGGAATCGTCGGCTACGTGATCATTTCCTTTTTCATGATGTACGGAGGCATGCTGGATGACATTGGCAATCTATGAAGAAGACGTCCCCGAACCCAAGGATTACATGAAATGGATGTGGGGGGGCGTCCTTCTGCTTTTCGCGGCCTTGGTCGGCGCGCTCTGGGTATCCTCCGGCGGCAATCCCCAAGTCTCCCAGTGCAGGGTGCGGCACATTCTCATTACGTTCAAAGAAAACAATCCAGCCGAGCGGGCGAGCGCCCTTGAATTGGCGCGGAGCCTGCGGGAACGCATCGTCAGCGGGCAAAGTTTCGCCGACCTTGCCAGACAGTACTCGAACGATCCCGGCAGCGCCAAAAAAGGCGGAGACCTCGGTTACGTGACCAAGGGCCAACTCGCCAAGCTCGTGGACGAGTACATCTGGAACGCACCCGTCGGACAGGTCAGCGAGGTCATACAGACACAGTATGGCTTTCATCTGGTGCGGGTCGAGGACCGCCGTTTGTCGAAGGTGGACGAACTGAAGCGCCGGCGGGAAGAAGAACTGAAGCAAGTAAACATTGACGGGGACACGTCGCAGACGCCGGCCGCGCCGTAACGCAAGCCCGCATGCGCGGGCCCGCCTCGTGGAGTATCACCGCTATTGTGAAGACGTATGAATCGTTGTCGCGCCCCATTCTCGGCGCCTTTCCCGAGTTGACGCCCGAAGACTTGGTGTTTGCGCCGGCTCCCAAAGTCGACATGGGCGACGTCGCGCTGCGCACCTTCGAGCCCGCCAAGAAACTGGGGATTCCGCCACCGCAGATTGCGATCCGGATTGTGGAGGGCGTGAAGTTCGGCGCCGATGTGCAGAGCGTCAGCGCCGCCGGGCCGTATGTGAACTTCCGGCTCGACCGGAACGTATTTGGTCGCAGCATAGTCGAACGCATACTTCGCGAGGGGGTGCGGTACGGATCAAGCGCAATCGGGTCCGGCCAACGCGCGCTGGTCGAACACACCAGCATCAATCCGAACGCAAGCCCGCACGTGGGCCGCGCCCGGAATGCGATGATCGGGGACAGCCTCGTGCGATTGCTCCGCTTCGAGGGGTACGACGTCGAGGCCCACTACTACGTAAACGACATCGGCCGTCAGATTGCGCTGTTGGTCCTGGCGTGCGAGCATCCCGAATCCTTGACCTTCGACGACATGCTGCGCGTCTACGCCGAAGCCAATGCCCGCGCGGAACAGGACACGCCGTTCGCCGAAGAAGGCTTCGAACTGCTTGCCAAGATTGAAGACGGCGACGAAGAGACCCGCAGGAAGTTTTACGCGGTAACGGAGTTATGCCTCCAGGGCCAATTGGCGGTCCTGTCGAGGCTGGGCATCGCGTACGATCGGTTCGATCGCGAATCGGATTTTGTCAAAGATCCGAGGCTGGACGAAATCCTTGACGCGTTGCGGGCGAAAGGCGCCCTGTTTACGGACGAAGAGCAGCGATTAAGCGTTGATCTGTCCAAAATCGGATGGCCGCAGTATCCGAACAACGAAGGGCGGTACGTCGCCTTGATGCGCTCGACGGGCAGTTCAATGTATGTCTTCCGCGACATCGCCTATACCATCGAAAAGATGGAAAAGGGAGCGGACGTAAATCTAATCGTGCTGGGCGAAGACCACCGGTTGTATATGCAGCAGATCGCGCTCATTCTTCAGTCGGCGGGTAAACCGGTCCCCGAGCCAATCTACTACTCCTACATCCTGCTGAAAGAGGGGAAAATGTCCACCCGTCAAGGCAAGGTCGTTTTGCTTTCCGACTTCCTGGACGAAGCAACGGCGCGCGCGGCGGAAAAAGTCGAGGAGCAGTGCAAGGACCTGCCGGCAGAGGAACGCCGCGCCATCGCGGCACACGTGGCGGTGGCGGCCATCCGCTTCGCCATTTTGCGGGTGAACGCAAACAAGAACGTTATTTTCGACTGGGACTCGAGCCTCTCGTTCACGGGGGACACCGGGCCCTACGTGCAGTATTCCTGCGCTCGCATCTCTTCCATCCTGCGCAAGTTGGATTTCACAGTCGGCGACACGGCGCCCGAGATCTTTCCGGTCGAAACCGACGCCGAATGGGCCCTGTTGTCCAAACTGGCCGCCTTTCCCGAATGCGTCGCACAGAGCACGCAAGCGCGAAGCGTCGCGCCCGTGGCTCAATTCGCCCTCGAAACCGCCCGTGTGTTCACGACATTTTATCATGAATGTCCGGTAAGGGACGCACCCACGGAATCGCAGCGGACCGCGCGCGCCCACATGTGCGCCGCAACCCGGCGCGTACTGCAGAATGCACTGGAATTGCTGGGCATCGTCGCGCTGGAGCGCATGTAGGTTTTTCCCGTTTCGCTTTGGCACTCTCCGCGGTTTGCCGGTAAAATGAGTGCTATGGGGCTTTTTGTACGTCGCCGCGGCAGCGTTTCTGGGGCAAGCCGCCAGTTCCCGCCGTCACTCGTGTTACGCTCACACGCGCTGTTTCTGGTTGCGGCTTGCTCTGCCGCATGGCCGGCCGGCGCGGACGCGCTCGAAGAATTGTGGTGTGTCGACTTGGTGTCCGCTTCCCATTCGCTTCCGCTGCCCGTGGATTACGACGGCGACGGACAGCAAGAGGTATTCTTCACGACAAGGTTCGACGGCACGGTCTGGCGGGTCAGCGCGCAAGGCCGCGTTACGGGACAGTACCAGAGGGCGCAGTGGCTCGAAGGTTCGATGGCAGCGACCGCAGCGCAGGGACACCGACCGCTGCTGATGGCGTATCAAGAGTCGACCGGCCGAATCAATCTGGCCGACTTTCGGACGGAGTACAACGTTCGGCTCGACGTTCCGGGCGCCCCGCAAATCGGGACCATGCCTTGCTTCGCGGATCTCAATCGCAACGGCCGCCAAGAAGTCGTAGTAGCCCGCCGCAACGGCGTCATCGTCGCGCTCGATCGAAATCTAAACGTACTGTGGCAATACAACGGCGGCGCGCCTTTTCATTCGTCTCCCGCCGCCGCGCCCATCTTCCACGACGGCTCAGCCCTATTCGCGCAGAGCGAAGATGGGATATTGCACGGGATACACGGCAACGGCAGACCGTTGTGGCGCTTCCAGACTGAGCATCCGGCGCCGCCGTTCCCGTCCCGAAGCGATCCCCTTGCCGTGGAGTTGCAGACGGGCAGCCCGTGCGTGCTTGTCAGCGACGAGCAGGGATGGTTGTACGCCGTCGATGCCGCGAATGGACGCGAGCACTGGCGCGCACAGGCGGGGTCTGCGCCGCTTGGTTCACCCGCCGCATGGGACCTGTTCCCCTCCCCGGGATTGGAAGTGCTGACGCTGAGCGAACGGGGCGAATTGGCGATACTAAACTCGGGCGGCATCCTGTTGCGTAGTGCCCGACTGCCCGAGGGTCGTTTTGTGCCGCGCCCGTTGCTCGCCGACGTAGACGCGGACGGGGCCCTCGAGGTCCTCGTTGCCACGAACGACTGGCGAATTCTGGTCGCCACGCTGGACGGGGCCGCGAAGAAGGAGCTGAAAATCCAAGGCAGCGCACTCGAGGGGTTGGTGTTGTCCGACGTAAACGGCGACGACTTTCTCGAACTGCTGGCCGTCACGGATTCGGGGCGCGCGTACTGTTTTTCGACGCGGGCGGAATCCGGGTGGACGCACCCACGCGGCGGCGTGGACGGCTCGGGGTGCGTGCGGCCCGTCACACCGTCTTACGCGCCGCCGGAACCCGGTGGTTCGCGTCGCCTGCCCCGCTCCATCGCTATTGTGGTTCCCGATGCAAGTCTCGACGCGCCGTATTCCACCGCGTCGATCGGAATCGGACCATCGTTTCGCCGGCACAGTGTGGTCGCGACGGTCCGATCCGATGGGCGGATTGTCGGGTCCGCGGGCTGCGATCTCGGTGAATTCGGCGTAACGGTGCCCTTCGTGCAGATGACCCCCTCCGCGCTGACGCTGGACCTGGTCCTGTTCGACGTGAGCGGCAAACCGACGGCAAGGTACGCAGGCGTATCCGTCCAGCGCGGGGCCGGAATTCCAATCGTGCTGCCGCCGCGTGAAGCGTTCGCGGCGGCGATCACCGAGCGGGGCGAGTCCTATCGTCTGCCGAAGCGATGGGACCTGCCGCGCGTCGGAGGCAGGGACAGTTGGAGCGTCGCCCGATACATGCCCGAACAATGGGAACGTTTCGGCTTGGAGGACGAACCCTTCATCCGGGACGCAATCCCGCGGATTGCCGCGCCGGCATCGAACTCCGCCGCTCTGTTCCGGCCGGGGCACCCTGCGTGGGACGACATGACGCGATCGGACAAGCCGTTCTTCTTGATGAACGAGCATTTCCGGCCCACCTACGGATATCCCCTGGATGCAATGGACGCCGTCCGACAAATGGCGGGTGACCGATTTCTCGGATTTCAAGTGCACGAATGGGCCTATCGGGTTTGGAAACATGACCTCGAAGCGGGGGTGCGACGACCGACTTCGCGCGAGCAGGCAATCGACGTCTTCCGCGACGACTTCCGGGTGCTGATGGAGCGGTGCCACGATCGGATCTATGCCGGCGAAGGGTACTGCGTGAATGCGCATCACATGGCCTATGCATGGGGAGCGCCCTTCTGTTACGCCGAGATAGGCGAGAATATACCCTGTGCGCCGATGCAATTTGCCTATATCCGCGGCGCGGCCCGACAGTACGGCGGGAAACCGTGGGGCGCGTATATCTCGAACGGGTTTCGATCGGCGGTCCTCGACACGCGGTCAAGGTCCGGCATGCCCCGGCTCCAGTGGCGGCCCGAGGGCGTAAGCGGACCCGACTGCGGGCATTCGGCGTCTCTCGAGTATCGACTGGCGATGGCCGCACATATGGCCGGCGCCACCTTCATCCACCACGAGTCCGACGCCCGCCACGGCTCGATTTTCGTGAAGGAGGACGCTGCCGGCCTTTACTCGGTCAGCGAACACGGCGAAGCGTACCGCCGTTGGTACGAGTATGCGACACAATTCCCGAAACGCGGCGTGCCGTACACGCCGATTGCGTTCCTGATCGATAAGGACAGCGGATGGCGCCCGCGCGAGCGCGTTTTCGGGCTGTGGCCGCAAGGGCGCGCGGAGACATCCATGGAACATATGCTCAAACATGTGTACTCGTGGGACGGGAACCTCGACTTCGAGCGCGGCTACCTATCGAACGGCCCGTACGGCGACCTGTTCGACGTCATAACGAATGCCGCGGAAGTCGACGTCATGGTCGGTTACGGCGTCGTGTGGCCGCTTGGCAACGTGACCGCATCCGCAAAGTTACGCCGGCGGATGGAGGAGTATGTCGACGAGGGCGGCATCGTCGTGGTGGACAGCGCCACGAGTTCGCTGCTGCCGGCGGCCGCGCTCGGCGCCAACATAACGCACGAGACGCGCTACGCCATCGGTATTCAGACGCCCTTGGGCCCCGTGCCTCCCGTGAACGCGCCGATCGCGTACCACCCGATTATGCTGGGCCGGCATGCGTCGCCCTTGGCGTGGACGGACACCGGCGAACCGCTCCTGGCGTGGCACAAACACGGCGACGGAATTGTGATTGTCAGCGGAACTATTCACTGGCTCGACGAGGCCGGGCAATTGACGGCCTTTCCCGCGTTGTTATTGCGGATGCTTGCCGGCGCATTCACGCCGGTCTCGTGCTCCGCCGATGTCCAACTGATGTTGAATCGGACGGAAGACGGCTGGATCGTGGCGCTGATTAACAACAACGGCGTAAGCAAAGTGCCCACCCTGCCCGAAGTGGTTGACCCCGACGAGGCCCGGGAATGCCTCCTAGCGTTCCGCGGCAGGCCTCCCTTGAGCTTCGAGTCCCGTCTGGGCGAGTTCAACTGGAGCCTCGGCGCGAACGGTTTGATCACCCGCATCGGGCCGGGCGAGGTGGCTGTCGTGGAAGTGCGCGGGTTCTGAATCCGGCTCGATAGCCCTGCTTGGGAACCCGTCGTAGGGGGGGCCGCAATATACGCAGAGTTGTGCTACTATGTCTCTTGTTTAATCTGTGATCAGTCGGAGCAAGGCAGACCATGAAATGCACTGTGGCTATTCTTGTCGCGTTCGCGCTGACCGCGGGTGCGGCCGGCCTGGAACCGCAGCCTCAACCTGTCGAGCAGCCTTCGGAAGCGGCCGTCGACTTCGCGGAAGACGTGAAGCCCATTCTGCAAGAACGATGCTTCACCTGCCATGGACCAGAAAAGCAGAAGAGCGGGCTGCGACTGGATATCCGAAACGAAGCCCTGCGCGGCGGAGATAGCGGTGCGCCGATAACCCCCGGCGACGCGGAAAACAGCCTTCTTGTGAAACTGATCTCCGGCTTGGATGAGACGCGCGTTATGCCGCCGCAAGGCGACAGGCTGACAGAGGCGCAGATCGCGGTCGTTCGAGCGTGGATTCAACAGGGGGCAGTGTGGCCGGACGAGCATTCCGCCGAACCTCAGCCGGTGCGGAGCGACCATTGGGCGTTCAAGGCGCCGATTCGTCCGGCGATTCCTTCCGTGAAACAGGCGGCTTGGGTGCGCAATCCGATTGACGCCTTCGTGCTCGCCAAGCTGGAGGGCATGGGTATACGGCCCTCTCCCGAAGCGGATCGGGTAATGCTCATCCGGCGGCTCCACTTTGACCTCATCGGTATTCCGCCGACACCGGAAGAGGTGGACGCGTTCGTCGGCGATCCGTCGCCGTACGCCTATGAGAGTCTGGTAAACCGGCTGCTGGCGTCGCCGCATTTTGGCGAACGTTGGGCGCGGTACTGGCTCGACCTTGCCCGTTATGCCGACAGCGACGGATACGAAAAGGACTTGCCGCGTCCCTACGCGTACCGCTACCGCGACTGGCTTATCGATTCGCTGAACCGCGACATGCCGTACGACCAGTTTGTGACGGAGCAACTCGCGGGGGACCTGATTCCCAACGCGACGACGGACAGCCGGATTGCGACGGGGTTCCACCGGAACACGCTGACGAACCGCGAGGGCGGAATCGATCCGGAAGAGGACCGCGTCAAACAGGCGGTGGACCGGACCAATACGGTGAGTACGGTCTTCCTCGGACTGACCATGGCGTGCGCGCAGTGTCATTCCCACAAATACGACCCGCTGACCCAGCGTGAGTATTACCAGCTTTATTCCTTTTTCAATACGTCGATCGAAAAGGACATTCCGGCGCCGACCGAAGGCGAGATGATCGCGTACCGAGAAGCGAAGGGCCGCTTCGACAAGGAACTTGCCGAACTGAAGGCCGGCATCAACGAATACCGCAAACAGCTTGCTGCGCAACTCCCGGAGTGGGAAAAGACGCTGCAGGTCCCCGAACAGGGCTGGAACGTGTTGAATCCCGCAAGTTTTTCGTCCGCCGGCGGCAGCACGTTCGCCAAATTGGACGATGGCTCCGTCCTCCTGACGGGAGAGCCGCCTGCCACGGATCGGTATACCGTGGTCGTTCGTCTGCGCGAACTCGGCCTGAAGTCGTTCCGCATCGAAGCCATAACGGACCCGTCCCTCGCGATGAGCGGCCCAGGCCGCGCCGGCAACGGCAACTTTGTCGTGAACGAGATAGCGATACTGGCGGCGCCGTACAACGATCCGCTCGCGCAGAAACAGATCGCCATCAAGAGCGCCAAGGCCGATTTCGAGGAGCCGAACAACCCCGCCGCCTCGGCAATCGACGGCGATCTCAATACGGGTTGGGCCATCTATAGGGCGTCGGACATGAATGAAAACAGGACCTTGACCTTGGAAACCGAGGAGGAGGTCGGATATCCCGACGGCACGGTACTGACGTTTGTCTTCGAACAACGGTACGGGCGCGCCCATACGATCGGACGCCTCCGCATATCCGCTTCCACCCTGCCTCCCGATGCCATCCCGTACACCGATGCAGTGCATTTGGCCTTGAAGGTCCCCGCGGACCAGCGCACGGAAGAACAGACCAACATCCTCATCGATTACTATGCGAGTCTCGACCCGAAGATGCGGGCGTTGCGGGCGCCGCTCGAAGGTTTGATGAAGGCCGAACCAAAACCACCGTCGACGTTGGCGCAAACCCTCGCCCAGAATCCCGACCCGCCCAAGACGTTCATTCATGTTCGGGGGGATTTCCTTACCAAGGGAGACGAAGTTCAGGCCGCCACACCGGCCGTGCTGAACCCGTTCAAGGCGCGTGGCGACAAGCCCGACCGGCTCGATCTTGCGCGGTGGATCGTCGATTCGTCCAATCCGCTCACGGCGCGGGTGCATGTCAACCGCATCTGGCAGTACCTGTTCGGCCGGGGCTTGGTCGGCACGCCGGAAGATTTCGGCACGCGCGGGGAACCGCCCACCCACCCCGAACTGCTCGACTGGATGGCCACGGAACTGATGGCGAAAGGCTGGAGCACGAAAGAGATAATCCGGCTGATTCTGATGTCGTCCACCTACCGCCAGTCGTCGGTGGGCCGTCCCGAGCTGCGCGACATCGATCCCGAGAACAAACTGTTGGCCCTGCAAAACCGCTACCACGTCGAGGCGGAAATCGCGCGCGACGCGTCCCTGCACGCGAGTGGGCTGCTGCACTCCGCCGTGGGTGGTCCGAGCATGCGCCCGCCACAGGCCAAGGGCATCGCCGATCTCGGATACGCAGGCTCCGTAACGTGGCCGGAGAGTCCGGCCCCCGAGAAGTACCGCCGCGGCCTGTACATTTTCTTCCAGCGGACCGTGCCGTATCCCATGTTGATGACGTTCGACTGTCCGGACTCGAACGTGGCGGTCGCGCGCCGCGCCCGCTCGAATACGCCGCTTCAGGCGCTCACCCTGTTGAACGACCCCGTATTCTTCGAGTGCGCCCAGGTGTTGGGCGCGAGCATTTTAAAAGAAGGACCGGCCGACGAACGCGAGCGAGTGCGTTTTGCGTTCCGGCGCTGCATGGGACGCCAGCCGAGCGATCGGGAACTCGATCGGCTTGTGCAATTCATGGATGATCAACGAAAGGCGTTCGAAGCGAATCCGGAAACCGCCGCCAGGTTTGCGGGGCCCCAACTGCCGGACCATACGGACACCGTGACGGGCGCGACCTACGTCGCGCTGGCACGGGTCCTGATGAACCTGGACGAGTTCATTACGCGGGAGTGAGATCGTTAGGAGAGGACTTTGGGTCCCCCCGCCAGGCGAAGCGCGCGGCGCCCCCTTCAAGGCGGACTGAAAAGGTGCCGCGTACCGTCGGGGCCCGACAAGAACGAGTTCAAACGCCGGATCTTCGCAGATGGATTCGTCGCTCAAGTCCGCCCCGGCGAGTGTGCTTCGCGAAGGTGTGAGGATGCCGATTTCTTCAGTCACCCGCTGAAGGGGATTCAGGGGAATGTAGAATCCGCGGAAGTGAGTGAACGAATAATGTGGACGTAGGGGGGCGAACCACGCACCCCGTCTGGAGCAGTCCTTATATGGATAAGCACGTCCTCTTCGCAGCCGCGGCGTTTCTCCTCGCCGCAGTCCTCGTGCCTCGTTTATACGCAGAGGATGGCGCCGCGCCCATTCGGCCATCGGCCTCCAATCCCCGGTACTGGGAGTACAATGGAAAGACGGTGCTGCTGATCGGCGGGTCCCGCGAAGACAATCTGTTCCAGATTCCCGACCTCAGGGACCATCTTGACATCCTGGCCGCGTGCGGCGGCAACTACATACGAAACACCATGAGCGCGCGCGACGACGGAAACGTCTGGCCGTTTTACCAACGCGATGACGGCAAGTACGACCTCGAACGACTGAATGACGAGTACTTCAATCGGCTCGAACAATGCCTGAAATGGAGTCTTGAGCGCGACATCATCGTGCAGATCGAGATGTGGGACCGTTTCGATTACGCGCGCGACGTGTGGCGGCGCAACCCGTATCGGCCCGCAAACAACGTGAACTACGGCACAAACCAAAGCGGACTGAAGAACGAGTACCCCAACCATCCCGGAAGCAACGAGAACCCGTTTTTCTTTACCGTGCCTGCCTTGAGGAACAATGAGTTGATCCTGAAGTATCAGCGCGCGCAAGTAGACCGCCTCTTGTCCATTTCACTCAAGTATCCCAACGTGCTCTATTGCATGGACAACGAAACGAGCGGCGATCCCGCATGGGGCGCCTACTGGTCGGACTACATCAAAGCGGCGGCAGCGCGGAAAGGTGTCGAGGTCCACACGACGGAAATGTGGGACGACTGGAACCTGCGGGGGAATGCGCACCGGGCGACGCTTGACCACCCCGAGCAATACTCGTTCGCGGACATCTCCCAGAACAATCACAATTCCGGTCAGAAGCACTGGGACGCGCTGCAATGGGCGCGCGAATATGTGTCCCAAAGGCCGCGTCCGCTGAACAATGTGAAAATCTACGGTGCGAACGGAGGGCGCTTCGGAAACGACCGCGACGGCACCGAGCGGTTTTGGCGGAATCTGATTGGCGGGGCGGCCAGTGTAAGGTTCCACCGCCCAGATTCTGGAATCGGCCTCAACGAGACGGCCCAGGCGCATATCAGGAGCGCACGGATGTTCGTGGAGAAGTTCGACCTCGTGCGCGCGCAGCCGGACGTGGAGAGCAAACTACTGCTTCAACGGGAGCCCAATGAGGCGTACTTGACGACCTTGGCAAATGGACGCTACGCCGTGTACTTCCCGAACGGCGGCGAGGTGACCCTGGATGCGCCCGAGTTCGCGGGACATTGCCTGGTCGAGTGGCTGGATATCGAAAAGAGTGAATGGCACACGCCTGTATCATCCGACCGGACCATGCTGACGACGCCCGGTACGGGACACTGGGTAGCCGTTGTCCAGGCGAATGTGAACGCGGGCCGCGCATCCGGTCGAAGTTGAGATTCACCGCAGGCCGGCGCGCAGTCGCTACGGGCATGGCTTCGGAACGGTTGAAAGACAACAAGGTCGGCAAGGAAATCAACGACCGCACCGCGCAAGAGGCCCCGCTCAGAGTAGCGGCAGCACCCGTTCTCGGAAATCATCTGCATACCGATCGACCGAGAACTCCCTGCGGGCGCGCTCGTAGCCTTGACGGCCGAGTTTTTCGGCGAAGGCGCGATCGCGGAGCAGGCGAAGTATCGCGTCGGCCACCTCGTCGATGTTCTCGGGATCCACGAGCAACCCGCTCACCCCGTCGGCAACCGAATCCAGCATGCCGCAGTTCCTTCCGCCAATCACCGGTTTCTTGCAGACGTTGGCTTCCAGAAACACGATGCCGAAACTTTCTATGTCGCCCTTTGACGTAAAGTCGAGGCTGGGCATGATGAACAGGTCGCAAGCGTGATAAAACTCGAGGGTGTTGCGGTCGCCCGGAAACCGGACGTGATCGGCAACACCCAGTTCGTTCGCGAGCGACTCCAGTCTTTCCCGATCCGGGCCGACGCCCACCGCGACGTAGACCGCGTCGGGAAACTCGTCCAACACGCGCCGCATCGCTTGAATCACCACGTGCTGCCCTTTGCGCTCCATGAGCCGGCCCACGGTCAGTATGGTTCGCTTGCCGGCGATCCCTTCCCTCGACTTGAACGCCTCGACATCAACGGCGACGTCAAATCGCTCGATATCGACCTTCGGATGTATGACCACGACCCGTTCCGAAGGGACGCCTTTGCCGATGATGTACTCGCGCGTGTACGCGCTGTTGGCGATGATGCAGTCTGCGGCAAGCATCGCATTCAATCGCAAGCGCTCCTTGCGCGGTCCGAACGGGTCCATCACCTCCGACCCGTGACAGTACGCGACGTAGCGGATGCCAAACCGGCGCAACAGCGGCCCGATCGCGGCGATGGGCCAAACTTTCCCGAAGAAAATGAGGGAGCATTGATCGCGCCGGTAGGCCCATAGCGCGTGCACAAACAGGTTTGCGAGCGAGATCAATGTCAGATAGGTCCTCTTCATGGTGCCGGCGTACGCGATACGCCGGATCCGGTAGCGTTGCGCCGCATCGAAAGCGGCCGCGTCCGCGTCGCTACCCGTGTCCCAGATGGTCCTCCCTTGCGAGGCACGCGGGGCGATAACCGAAATCTGCTCGGGCGGAAAACTCCGGCAGAACAGCGCGACCACGTTTGCAATACCGCCCACGCGCGGCGGGAAATTGTCCGTGAGAACCAGCAGCTTGAATCGGTTGGAAATCATGGATTGCATGTATGTCCCGGAGGCTGTCTGAAAGTGCTTGAACGTAGCGAAGATCCGAGTGCCGGCGCAAACGAGTATAAAATGGCCAGCAAGTCAGACCGCCCATGCATCCGAAAGAGTGCAAAGTATGGCCGGTATGCGGTTAGCGTTACAATACACGTGGGCAAGTTCGGTGCCTTCGTCGATCAGGACATAGAGTGTATTCTCTTCCACCACACGGGCGAGATTCGGTATCCATACCCGGGGGCTGGAGGTCGACGGCAGTTCCCGGACCATCGGCATTCAAAACGATGGCGCGATCACGGGGCTCGCTTACATGTGCAATTCCGCGGGCGCCGTTACGGACGACACTGTTGTTGCTTTTTACGGCAAGCCAAGCCGGGTGACCTTCCCCAACGGCGGCGAGAAGTTTCGCAAAGGGCAGAGCGACAACTTCAGTTCGAACTCGCAGGGGCGGATTGGCAAGGTCAGCATCATTTTGTCGCGCGGGAAGGACAAAGTGCTGACCATCGCAATCGAAACGAAGCACGACGGCAGCTTCAATTGGCAGGCGCCATTCAACCTTCAAAACGCAACCAACTATCGGATCCTTGTCCGCTCAAAGAAGGTCAGGCAGGTACAGGACAAGAGCGACGGGAAGTTCGAAATCGCGTTGATTGGATTCGGCGCCGCCAGAGGGGCAGCCTTGTGGTGAGATGCGGACCGGTCGTGTGGAGTGGGGCGGCTTGCCGCCGCGATTCCAACGACGACCGATAACGTTCCGCCGGTTATGTGACCATGAAGGCGCCAAGAGAGGCAGAAAGCTACTGGGCTATTAGCTGTAGCAAGCTACAGCACTCCAAAAGAAGCTACAGCACTCCAAAAGAAGCTACAGCACTCCAAAAGAAGCTTCCGCGCTCCACGGAATGCCGTTACAGGCTAAGGAATACCCCGCGAACGGGTTTGAACCACGCACGCCTCGTGCGGCGGTGAATCAAGCATTGTAGGATCAGACGTGCGCGGGTCTCCGACCGTCCTTCATCACGTTCGGTCCGTTGGCTTTGGAATCAGTCCAATTCCCTGTGATAGACTGCATTATCCGTGCGAGCCGCCGAAAACCGGGCGCGGTGCGTTTTTGCGTCCGAGGGGATGGAAATGTCGAAAATCACAAGTAAAGACGTCGAATACGTCGCCGGGCTTGCCCAATTGACGCTGGACGAGGAGACAAAGGACCGGCTGGTCGGCGAAATGGGCGAAATTCTCGCGTACATGGACAAATTGAGCGAACTGGACACGACCGGCATCGAGCCGACCATGCACGTCCTCGAGATGTCCAACGTTTTTCGCGAAGACGAGGTGCAACCCTCGCTCGACCGAGAGACGGCGCTGATGAATGCGCCGAAGACGGATGGTGAGTATTTTCTCGTGCCGAAGATATTGGATACGGGGTTGGAAGGGTAGTTTTCGACTTTCGCGCCCAAACACTGTACCTTCGATTTCTTACGCCCGGCATGAAACCGGGCGCTACTTATAGGATGAATTATGGCAATCTCCTGGTACGAAAAGACGGCGCACGAGATCAGCGACGCCGTGCGATCGGGCAAGGTTTCCGCGCTGGAAGTGACCGAGAACCATCTCGCGCGGATCGAAGCGGTGGACGGCAAGATTCAGGCGTTTGTGGACGTGTGGAAGGACGCTGCGCGCGATCAGGCCTCGGCGGTGGACGCGCGGATTAAGTTAGGCGACGAGGTCGGCCCGTTGGCCGGCGTGCCGATCGGGCTGAAAGACGTACTTTGCACGAAACTCGGCACGACCACGTGCTGCTCGAAGATTCTAAGGGGCTACCGCAGCCCTTTCGACGGCACCGCGGTCGAGCGGCTGTCCAATGCGGGCGCGGTGTTCCTGGGCAAGCTCAATATGGACGAGTTCGCGATGGGGTCATCCACCGAGAATTCGTCGGTCCAACTCACGCGGAACCCCTGGGACCTCGATTGCGTTCCGGGCGGATCGAGCGGAGGTTCGGCGGCGGCCGTGAGCGCCGGGGAGTGTGCGATTACCCTAGGCAGCGACACGGGCGGCTCGATCCGCCAGCCTGCGGCCTGCTGCGGGTGCGTGGGCATCAAGCCGACCTACGGCCGCGTGTCGCGGTTTGGGCTCGTCGCATTTGCGTCGTCGCTGGATCAGATCGGCCCTTTCACTAGGGACGTGCGCGATTGCGCAATGGTATTGAACATCATTTGCGGGCGCGATCCGAAGGACTCGACCTCGGCCGACATCCCCGTGCCCGACTTCACCGCGGCGCTGAAGGACGACGTGTCCGGCATGACGCTTGGTCTGCCGAAAGAATACTTTACCGACGCGTTGAACCCGGAGATGCGCGAAAAGGTGATGGACGCCGTAGGCGTGCTGGAAAAAGCCGGCGCAAAAGTCGTCGAGGTCTCGCTGCCGCATACGGAATACGCCGTCGCGGTCTATTACATCATCTGCACGGCGGAAGCCAGCGCAAATCTGGCGCGGTTTGACGGCGTGCGCTACGGCTACCGCGCCCCGAACGTGTCGGGCATGGACGAATTGTACCGCCGGACGAAGACGGACGGGTACGGACCGGAAGTGCGCAGGCGGATCATGCTGGGCACGTACGTCTTGTCGAGCGGCTACTACGACGCGTATTACCTGAAAGCGCAGAAAGTGCGCTCGCTGATCCGCAGGGATTTCACGGAAGCATTCAAAGTGTGCGACGCGATCGTGACGCCGACCACGCCGACGCCGGCGTTCAAATTCGGCGAGAAAACAGCGGACCCGCTCGAGATGTACTTGAGCGACATTTACACGATCAGCGTGAACCTAGCCGGCATTCCCGGCCTGAGCATGCCCTGCGGGCTGACGAAGTCCGGCCTGCCGGCGGGCCTGCAGATCATGGCGAAACCTTTCGACGAGGAGACGATACTGCGGGTCGCGTATACGTACGAGCGGAAACGCGGGTTCGAATTGGGAATTCCCACAGCAGTCAAATGAAAACAGGTGACATGAAATACGAAGCGGTTATCGGGATGGAAGTGCACGTCGAGTTGAGCACCCGATCGAAGGTGTTCTGCGGGTGCAGCACGAATTTTCACGCGCCGTCGAATACAAACGTGTGCCCGGTGTGTTTGGGCATGCCGGGCGTGTTGCCGGTGATCAACAAGCGCGCGGTCGAGATGTCGGTTGCGGTGGGCCTGGCGCTGGGCTGCACCATCTCGCGGTGGTCGAAGATGGACCGCAAGAACTACTTTTATCCCGACCTCGCGAAGAACTATCAAATCAGCCAATACGACCTCCCGCTGTGTTCGAACGGTTCGATCGAAATTAGAGTCAACGGCGGGACAAAACGCATCGGCATCACCCGCGCACACCTCGAGGAAGACACCGCCCGCAACACGCACACCATCGGCGGCGGCGACAGCG
>BTUX01000094.1:0-16001 GCA_045863315.1 Candidatus Hydrogenedentota bacterium
GATGACGGGAGCGACTGGTGAGAAATGCTCAGGAGATAGCAGAAAAGTCAATCGGGTGATGATTTTTCACACCAACAGCCCGTTTTCCTTGTCGCTGCATAAAGGTATCTGCCGCACGAAGTTGTATTCTTCATTGCCCGCGGGTGTGAAAAACCCGGGCTAAGCCAGCACTTTTTCGTATAAGACGATGTCCCATTCCCGGTCAATCTCGTCCTTCACGCGCATATCACCGGCCCTGCGGTAACCTAAGTGTTCGTAGAAACCCAGCAAGGGCGCATTACGCGTCAATGCGTCAAAGCGCAGCGCATCGTAGTTTTCCTGACATGCAATGTTCTCGATCCGCTCCATGCACCACCGGCCTAGGCCCTTTCCCTGGCACAATGGATGCACGGCCAGTTTGATGAGATAGAGCGCTGAGTGTTGGGCGGACGTCCAGCGTTCGGCGGGGTATGGCTCCGGCGGCTGGTCGGTCAGGGTGAACGTCGCGACGGCCGCCCCGTTATCGAGAACGGCATAGACCCGATTGAGCTTTGCGTAGTTTCTGAAGATATCTTTCGGCGTAGGAGGGTGCCAGTGATCGAGCCCGAGCCGGCGATACATGTCCTCGCCGCACGCAAGGACGATGTCGTAGAGGTCATCGATTCGATCCGGGGTCCGTTGTTCGAGGGAATATGCCATATCGAAAGTACGGGACGTAGCGCGGGGCAACCGGCATCACCCCTTCTCGAGTTCTTCCACGACCTTGTCTCCAAACTCCGCGGTGCCTATGACGTCGCTCTGCCCTTCCGGGTCCCGCAGGTCCGCCGTCGTCCATCCCGACCCGAACACGCGCCGCATCGCGTCCATGATTCGACGCGCCTCGGCGTCCATTCCGAAGCTTTTCTCCAGCATCAACGCGGCGGACCCGATCATGGAATACGGATTGGCGATGCCCTTTCCCGCGATGTCGGGAGCGGAGCCATGCGACGGCTCGTAATACCCTTTTTCCGGCCCGAGACACGCGGAAGGCATCAGCCCCAGCGAACCCAGAAGCCCGCCGCCCAGATCACTCAGAATGTCTCCGAACATGTTCTCCATCACCATCACGTCGAATTGTCTGGGATTCAACACCAGTGCCGTAGCCGCGGCGTCCACAATGATGTGCTTCACGACGACGTCGGGATACTCCGGGGCCACTTCATCGAGAATCGCGTTCCACAAAACGCTCGATTTGAGCACGTTGCTCTTGTGGACGTTGTGCAGCACCTTTTTCCGTTTACGCGCCTCTCGAAACGCCACATGCATGATGCGGCGAACTTGGTCTTCGTCGTATTCAAGGGTTTCGTGCACGTAGCGTTTGCCGCCGGCATCGCGGCCTTCCGTCTTGCTCCCGAAGTATAACCCGCCGACCAACTCGCGAATCATCATGATGTCGATCCCCCCCTCGACGACCCTCCCTTTCAATGGGGAGAAATGCGCCAGTTCGGGCGGGAGGTAGACCGGCCGGAAATTCGCGAACGTGTTGTAGCGGCGGCGCAACGGGAGCAAGGCGCCCCGTTCCGGCTGTTCGTCTACGGGGATGCGTCGCGAATCTTCGTGGCTCAGGCCGATGGGCCCCTTCAAGATGGCGTCGCACTCGTCGCAGACTTTTTGGGCTTCTTCGGGAAAAGCGTGGCCGTGGTCGAAATAGGCCTGCCCCCCGAACGGAGCGTACCGCAACTCGAATTCGACCTCGCCCGTTTTCTCGATGGCGCGCAGCACCTTGACGGCCTCGCGCATCACTTCGGGCCCGATACAGTCCCCTTCCAACACGGCTATCGATCGTTTTCTTGCCATTGTCATGCCTCGTCCAGCGCTAGCGGGCGCCAGCCCGGATTTTTCACACCCACGCGCGTTGGAGGATACAACATGGTACAGGGCGCACCGTTATGCATCGTCGCTGCGCGGTACGGCGGAACAGAGGGTGGGTGTGAAAAATCCTCACCACAGTCACTCACATGCTTTCTCCAGAGCATTTCTCACCAGTCGCCCCCAGTCAACAGGGGCGACTGGTGAGAAATGCGGGCTAGCTTAGCAGAGTAGGATGGACGGTTCTATTGGGGGCCAACCGGTTCGACGGTCGAGGAGCGAGGCCCGAAAGTCCGCCCGGGGGAAGGTCGCGCTGGCTCCCCGGTCATGCCGCCGCGCTTCCATCCCTTCGAAATCGACGCTCGCGGCGCCGGCCCCGCAAATCGGGGCCGTCGTCGCAAAGTTGAGCGGCGCTGCGATTTTTTGCTATGCTTTGACGTTCTGCCCCGGACCGCACGGGCAGGTGAACCATGTCTAAAAGGAGGTGAATTGCTTTGCGAACTTACGAAGCGCTCTACATTGTCCGGCCGGACGCCAAGGACGATGAGATCCAGACGATAGCGAAAGACGTTGAAGGTATGGTGACGTCAAGCGGTGGTACTATCGTGCGCTCGGAGATTTGGGGCAAGCGCAGGCTTGCCTACGAGGTGGAACGGTTCACCGAAGGGGTCTACATCCTCTTGCGGTTCCAGTCGCCCGCCTCGTTCGTCAAGAAGCTGGCGGAATACTTCCGGCTGAGCGAACAAGTCATCCGCGATCTCATTGTGTACTTCGACGAGAAAACGCTGAGACTCGAAGAGGAACAGAAGCGCCGCGCCGAAGCCGAAATTCGGGCCAGCGCGGCCGGCCGCGGAGAACGGGATGAGGACGACGAGGAAGACGATCGCCGGCCTCGTCGAAGCAGGGACGACGATGATGATGACGAGGATCGCCGTCCGCGCCGGAGCAGGGGCGACGACGATTCCGAGTAACCCGTCCATACCAGGAGGAACGGTTCGATGTCGGACTTCCGAATGCCGGATTTGAACAAGGTGTTTCTTGCCGGACGCCTTACCCGAGACCCGGAACTGCGGTATACGCCGAGCAACATGGCGGTCTGCAAGTTGGGCCTGGCCGTCTCTCGCTTCTACAAGACGAAGGACGGGGAGAAAAAGGAAGATACCCTTTTTGTCAACGTCACCGCATGGGGAAAGACTGCGGAATACTGCAGCGAGTACCTGAGGAAGGGCCGTCCCGTGCTGGTGGAAGGGCAGTTGCGAAGCAACGAGTACGAGGACAAATCGGGGCAGAAGCGCACCGGGTTCGAGATTTTCGCCGAACGCGTTCAGCAGCTCGATTGGGGTGATCGCGCAGGCGGCGCTCAGGGTTCGAAGCCGGAACCGAGGGTCATCGAAGAGCCCATGCCGGCCGCGGAAGAGGACATACCGTTCTAGACGAACGAGTGGGAACGGCGAACGCGCCGCGGGCTCCGACAGGGCCCGGTGCGCGATGGCATTGCCGAACAAGCAGGAGAATTGATACATGTCGAAGATGGCTGCCAAAGCCAAGGCGCGCGCCAAAAAGAAGAAGAAAAAGGCGTTGTCGCGCAATAAAGTGTGTCGCTTGACCGTTGACCGCGTGGTCTACATCGACTACAAGGACATCGGCATGCTCAAGCACTACATTACCGAGCGCGGCAAAATCATTCCGCGCCGAATTACGGGCGCGACCGCCCGGCACCAACGCATGCTGACCCGGGCGATCAAACTCGCCCGCCAGATAGCGATGCTGCCGTACGTCGCCGACTGAAACGAGCAAACACCCGGAGAACGGGGCCATGCGCTACGCCCGGCTGTGGTTGGCGATGTTCGGGCTCAGCGCGGGCCTGACGTGCGTGCTCGGCCCCAATCCGGTTTCCATCGTCGTGTACCCCATCCCGATCGGGGTATTGGTCGCCAAGAGACGGTGGGGCGCCGTGTTTGGATTGCTCGCCGGCGCGGGCTTGGCCGCTTTCGCGGGGCTTGGCGCGCTGTGGGGCATCCTGAGTACAGTTGAAGAAAAGCCGGAAGTCCAGCTTTCGATCGGCGGCATCGTCGCCCTGATGGTTTCCACGTCGGTGAACTACGTCTTTTTCAGCGCGTCGGGCATTCCGATCGGCATAGGCGTGGCGCGCCGCTGGTCCTATGGCAGGACCGTGAGCGTCACCACCGGAATCGTGTTCGGCGTCATGACCGCGTATCTCGTGTATAGCTGGCCGACGTTCAACAGCCAGCTCGACGCGCTTTTCGAGTGGTTTCGCGAAGGATTGCGCAAGAGCGCCGAGACCGCGGGCACGGACGTGTCCAGCGAGCAGTTGGACTTGCTGCACTGGCTGCAAGACAACAAGACGGCGTTGGCCATCGGGTTCCAGTTCGCGGTGGATCTCGGCGTTACGTGCGTCCTCGTGTCACTGACGGTAGGCGCGATGCGCCGGTGGTTCGGCGATCCGGGGCCGGAGGGTTCGTTTCGCACGATGCGGCCGCCGGACTGGCTGGTCTGGCTGGCCATCGGCGCGGTCGTGCTGTGGATGTTCGACCAGCAGTGGCCGAACTACTCTATTCGATTTGTGTCGTGGAACATGGCGGTCGGCGTGGGCACAATATACGTCCTCAACGGGCTGTCCATCTTTCTGTACGGTCTGCATGTGCTTGCGCCTGGTTTCTTGGTGTTGGCTTTGGTGATCATGCTGGTTGCCAGTATCGGCCTGCTGCCGGTACTGGGCGCCGTCGGGTTTTCCGATACGTGGATCGATTTCCGCATCCGCTGCGACCGTCTCGCCGAGGCGATCCGCAGCGCGGGTGACGGCCGCGATAAATAGGATTAGAATAAGGAACCATCCCAGTCCAGCCGCGACCAGGAGTCGACGGCGAATCTAACAGGAGGGACGAAGTGTGAAGGTCATTTTGTGTGAAAACGTACCCAACGTGGGCGAAATCGGCGCGACGGTCAAAGTGTCCGAGGGGTATGCCCGGAACTACCTCCTGCCACGCAAGCTGGCCGTGCCGGCCGAATCCGGCAGCGCCAGGCATATGGAACACCAGATGCGGATCATTCGTCGTCGCGAGGAAAAGCTTCGCGCGGAGATGGCGGGGGTGGCGTCCAAACTCGAGAACACGATAATCGAGATCAAGGCGAAGGCGGGCGAAGAAGGCCGCCTGTTCGGATCGGTGACGAGTGCCCAAATCGCCGCGGAACTCAAGGCCCTCGGGCACGAAGTCGATCGGCGCAGCATCACCATCCAGGACCCGATTAAGTCGCTCGGAGAACATACGGTCTCCGTCCGGCTTACCCGAGGTGTGGACGCCAGAATCACGATTCTCGTCAAACCGGAGTTGGAACCGGATGTGGTCGCCGAGCCGGAGGCGGTGGCCGCCGCGGATGTCGAAACCGAGGCGTCGCCGACCGAAGCCCACGGCGACAGCGACGTGTCATAAGACTCTGGAGCGAAGGTGTTCGGCCTGCGCCGTACCGGGCACGATGACGGCGCCGCCGAGGGTGGTCACGTGGGCGGCGTTTGGCGTCTCCACTCGGAGGGCGCGGCGCATACGCGTGTGGGGTGGTATGAGGAAAGAGCAGCGCAAACCCGCGCCGGTGTTTGATCGGGTGCCGCCGCACAACATCGAAGCCGAGCGGTCGGTGCTCGGCGCCATGCTGCTGAATCCGGAAGCAGTCGGCACCGGGATCGAGATCCTCAAGGACGACCCGGCGAACACCTTTTATTCCGAACACCACCAACTGGTGTATTCGGCGGTCTTGTCCCTGTACCGCAAGAACATCCCGATCGACGTCGTCACCCTTCTCGAGCAGCTCAATCGGGACGGCGCACTCGAGAAGGCCGGCGGCGCCAGTTACGTCGCGGAACTTGCCGGCGCCGTGCCTACGTCGGCCAATATCGAGTATTATGCTCGAATCGTTCTTGACACCGCCGTCCTGCGCCGCCTCATCAGCGCGTGTAGTCAACTTGCCGGCGAAGCGTATCAAACCCCCGACGACGTCAATGAATTGCTGGACCGCGCGGAAGCCGCCATGTTTTCGATCGCCGAAACACGGCAGCTCAGCCCTATCTTCTCTGTAGGCGACCTCGTGCCCGATGCCATCGATCGCATCGAGGCGATCATCCGTGCGCACAAAGGCTATACCGGCCTGCCCTCCGGTTTTCACCGGCTGGATGAAATGCTTTCCGGGTTCCAGCCCTCCGACATGATCGTGTTGGCCGCCCGTCCCTCCGTGGGAAAGACCGCCTTCGCGCTCAACGTCGCCTCGCACGTGGCCGTCCATGAAAAGAAATCGGTGCTGATTTTCAGCCTCGAAATGTCCAAGGAACAGCTTGTGCAGCGGCTGTTGTGCATGGCGGGCGGCATCGATTCCCAGCGCCTGCGATCGGGATGGCTCGCGCGCAACGAGTTCCCCAAGGTACAACTCGGCGCAAACAAGCTGAGCACCGCGCCCATCTTCATCGATGACTCGCCGGGCATCACGATACTCGAGCTTCGCTCGAAGGCGCGCCGCCATGCCGCGACACACAATGTCGACTTGATCGTGATCGACTATCTCCAGCTGATGCGGGCGCCAAGCCGTTCGGAAAGCCGTCAGACGGAAATCGCCGAAATCTCCCGATCCATCAAGGGGATTGCGCGCGAGTTGCGCGTACCCATCGTCGCCTTGTCCCAACTGAGCCGCGAAGCCGAAAAGGACGATACGGGCGCGCCCAAACTCTCGCACCTGCGCGAATCCGGCGCCATCGAACAGGACGCCGACGTGGTCTTGATGTTGTCACGGCCGCCCGCGCACAAACGCCAGGGCCCGGATGACGACGAGGACGAGTCCTCGCACGACAAACTGATCCACGTGAACATCGCGAAACAGCGTAACGGGCCGACCGGAAGGCTCGACCTGTACTTCGACCGCAACACGCAACGGTTTCTCGACCCGGCAACCAGCCGCGAGGAACCCGCCTACACTCCGGCGCACGTGGACGAGCCGCCCTTCGACGTTGACGAGGAATTCCAGCACGACGATGATGTGCCGTTCTGAACGGGGACTCGAGCGACGGCTTCCGCTTTATCGACCGCGATCCACGCGCCCCTTGTTGTCCATGCCGGATGGAGACGGCACCATTGACCCGAATTCCTCGCCGCGCCTCGAAGATTGCGCGAATAGGAGGAGTTGTCGTGCCGCGAGTAACGCGGATCAATACCGCTTCAGCATCCCCGCCAGCGCATCCACCCAGGCGGGATGAGCATTCAGCGACGGCACGAACTGGAACGCTTCGCCTCCTGCCGTGAGGAAATCGCTTTTTGCGCGCAGCCCGATTTCCTCGAGCGTTTCCAGGCAGTCTGCGGTAAATGCGGGGCACATCACCGCCAGCCGCTTTACGCCGGCCGCGGCCAATTGAGGAACCACTTCGTCGGTATACGGCCGGATCCAGGGGTCTCGTCCCAGGCGGGACTGGAACGACACGCTGTACTCGCGGTCTTCCAGCCCAAGGCCCTTCGCAATTGCACGGCTTGTGGCGTAACATTGCGCCCGGTAACAGTACCGGTTCGGCCCCGCAATTCGGTCACAGCAGCTTTCGTTCGCAAGACAATGCGAGCCGCTGAGATCGCTCTTTCTGACGTGCCGCTCGGGTAGACCGTGGTAACTCATCAGCACGTGGTCGGGGTTGAACGTATCGAGGAGCGGTTTCGTCACCGCGATCCACGATTCGATGAATACGGGGTCCTCGAAAAAGTCGGGCAATGCGGATACCGCCGGCACGTTCCACCGTTTCGCGCAATGCCGATAAACGACTTCCAGCGTGGATCCCGTGGCGGCGGAAGAGTATTGCGGGAATAGCGGCGCTGCGAGAATGCGGTCGACGCGTTTGGAGATGAGTTCGTCCAGGCCCGATTCGATGGATGGATTCCCGTACCGCATCCCAATCGCAAATTCCGCGGCGGGCATTCGCTCCTTGAGCGCACGCGCCAAGTCGCGCGTGATCGCCAGCAAGGGAGATCCCTGCTCCGTCCATATCTGGCTGTAGGCGTGCGCGGAACTCTTCGGTCGCGCCGGCAGAATGAACAGATTCAGCACCAGCCAGCGTTTGATCGGATTGATGTCCAGCACGCGCGGATCGGACAGGAATTGCCGCAGATACACGCGGGTCTCCGCCGGGCGCGGGGCGTCCGTGGTGCCCGTGTTCATGAGCAGCACGCCCACCTTTTCATTGTCGTGCATGCGCGGCTCCTTGTACCTCTCCGATTGGGTCGGTCAATCGTGTTCGCCGACATAGTACTGACGGCATTATCATGGGCGCATCAACCACGGAAACATGCCGTACACCCGCATCAGCCACTTCGTTCGGCCGTAAAAAAACAACTCCGGCCGTTTCCTCTCGACGGCATCTTCTATGCACCGGCCGATACGGTCCACGGGGATGCGTCCTCGCCCTTCGCCCACGGACATCATTGCCACGTTGAGCACGTGAATGCCCCGTCCGCTCAACTCCGCCCGGAGCGCTTCGGACGTTGCGTTGAGCGCCGCTTTCGATATGCCGTACACCGTTTGCGCCGGATTCGGTTTGTATCCGGCCAAGGACGAAATAGTAACAAGAGATCCTCCGCCATTGGCAATCATGTCCGGCACGAGCAGACGACATAACTGGAGCGTGCCAATCACGTTCGTCCTAACGATTCGGTCAATGTCTTCGAGCGAAGACTCCAGCAGCGGCAGCGAGGTTATGTCGGCCGCGTTGTTGATGACGATGTCCGGCGTCCGCCCGTCCGCCAGAATCCGATCGACCATCCGCGCCAAGGAGCCGGCGTCGCACAGATCGGCAACGTAGGCGACCGCGCCGTGTGTCCGGGCAGCCAGTTCGCGCAGGCGCTCCTCGTTCCGGCCGCACAGCAGAATCGATGCGCCCGTTCCCGAGAAATACTTCGCAAGGCCCCTGCCTACCAGGCCCGTTGCGCCTGTTATCAGAATCGTTCGCGCCTCGCCGCTCCTCGAAGCCACGGTTCTTACCCCGGCTTTGTTGCCACGATCGCAAACTTGTTCGGCCGCGACCGGCACCAGAACGCGAGCGTGTATACAAACGGCGCCTTCGCAAGCCGCTGCCACATCGGAAAGACGGAACGCTCCACCTGTTCGCCGTCGATGTGTATCGAGGTACAAGCGGCCGAGTACCCCAGGCGTTGCAGCAGGGGCAGCAAGGCGTGCGGATCAATAGCGGGTTCGTTGTCGAACGGGGCGACGCGAAGCGGCGAGCCCGGCGCCTGCGTCCAGCGCACATAGGGATTGCGCGCGTCCGGCTCCACAACCACCAGTCGTCCTCCCCGGCGAAGCACGCGGTCAAACTCGGACAGCACGATTTCCCACTTCCCCTCGAGATGATGCAACACGTCGATGCAGTACACCGTATCGAACACGCCTGACCGGAACGGCAGCGCCTGTGTCCCATCCGCGACGATTGCCGGCACGCCTTTCCTTCGCGTCAGCGCGGCGCACCGGCGCGACACGTCAAAACCGACGACGGAGTCCGCCGTGAGCGCCCGGGCGATCGTGCCGTCGCCACACCCCGCATCGAGGACGCGTCCTTTATTGTCCGCCAGGGCGTCGAGTTTGCAGAGCGATTCCGCCGGATACGTGAAGAGTGCGGCGCCCGCCGCAAGCCGATCGAACAGCGCCGCCTGCGGTCGTTTCACGTCCCCGGCTTCCGGCCTACGTACAGAATGGCATCGCCGCGAAATCGCATGAGGCGCCGGTGCACGCCGCGCGGAAAAAGGTTTCCCGCGATGAACAGATTGTGGTTGTACGGACACAACTCGAGCGTTTCCATCCCGTGCGTTTCGAACAGAAACTGTATCGCGTCGCGCGTGAACGGCCGCTTGTGCGTGACGTCGTTCCAGAACCGCCACTTGTACACCATGATGTCCGGCACCGTAACAAAAGCGATCCCCTTCGGCTTCAAGACGCGACGCATTTCCTCCGCGATTTTCTCAGGACAGTTGAGATGTTCGAGCGTGCTCGTCATCGCCACGAGGTCCACGCTGTCTGATGCAATAGGGATGAAGCCGCGCTCCATGTCGGCCAACACGAACCCGATCCCGCTACCGTTTAAATCCCGTGCAAAATGCGAATCAAAGTCCAGCGCAATCCGCTGGGCAATCGCCGGCGACTCGTAACTCAGAAACCACCCGTTCCATGCGCCGCAGTCCAGCACCCGCAACTCCGTCCGGCCGCCGAGATACTCGTCCAGGACCCACTTCAGCGACCAAATTTTGTGACTCTTCTGTCCAATCGCCCGCGCCTTACGCGCCATTACATCCATGAACCAGCGCTGCAGCAAGTTGGCCTGCTCCAGACAACACCGCTCATAGTTCTTTGCGTACTCCACACCTGTATCCCCGACCCCGCCTTACGCCTTGGCAGTCTCCACGAGCCCCGCCTCGGTAATGCGCGCCTCTTCTTGATAGCTGTCGTAGTCGGTATTGATCTCCCACAGGTTGTGGCTCGCGCCCTCGACGATGTTCTTCGCGGCGAGAATGCCCATGAGGATGCTGTGGTCCTGGTTGTTGTATTTGAACGCCCCGTAGCGGCCGATGGCCTGCAACCCCTCTACCGACGACAGGTATTCCTCGACAGGCTTCAGGTTGTCCTTGTACCCGCGCTGATATACGGGGTAACACCGTTTGATCTTGACAACATGGCCGTCAGCGACGGGCGCATTCCCTATCAACCCCGTCTGCCGGATCTCCTTCTTTGCCATGTTGATCAGGGACTCGTCGTCTTCGGCCCACATCGCGTCCTCGTCGTTGGCCCAATATTCCATCGCCAGGATGGTGGACTTCTCTTCACCGTAAAGTTGCGGCACCCAGTTGCGAAAATTCGTGATGCGTCCCACGTTCAGGTCGTCGGAGTGAATGTACAGCCATTGATCCGGAAACAGGCCCGACGCTTCCACGCGCAGGTACACCAAAATCGTGTTGCGGAACTTAAGCGACAGGGCCCGCTGTTTGACGTCTTCCGGAACTTCAGGCAGCCGCGTCACGAGCAGCGAGATCGGCATGGACGAGACGACCTGATCGTATTCGCGGACCGCGCCGTCGGCCAGTTCGACGCCGCACACGCGCCCCCCGCGCGCAAGCACCCGCTGCACCGGCGACTTCAGCAACACTTCGCCACGGTGCGCGCGCACGTACTCCGCCATCCTCCGGTACACCATGCCCGTGCCTTCAATCGGATAGGCGAACTCGTCCACCAGTGTTTTGTGTTTGTTGTCACGGCCGCCTTTGAACGCGTTGACGACGGCCTCATACAAATTCAATTTCTTGATTCGCTGGGCCGCGAAATCGGAATCGAGCTCGGTGCAGGAAATACCCCACAGCTTCTCGCTGTACGTCTTGAAAAAGATCTCGAACAAGCGCCGACCGAAGCGGCTCACAACCCAGGACTCGAAGGTACCGTTGTCCGTCTTGGACGACAGTTGTTGGAGGCCGTAACTGGCCAGGCACCGTGTCGCCTCGATGGGACCAAGCTGGGTCAATGCATTGAAGGGCTTGAGAGGATAATGGAAAAAGCGGTTTCGATAGTAAATCCGCGTCTGACGGCGCACCATCCGATAATCTTTGCCGGCCACCTCGAGCCACAACCCATTGACCCGCCGGTCACTGCTGAAAAAGCGATGGGGGCCGAGATCGACGGTCTGGTTCCACAGCCGGAACGAACGCGCCAAACCGCCAACAGTGTCGCTTGCCTCGAAGACATGAACGCCCGCGCCGGCCTTGGCCAACTCGTACGCAGCGGTCATCCCCGCGGGACCCGCTCCAATTACCGCGATTTGCATGCACGCCTCGCTGCTGCGATACCACCTTGCGCCCGAATTTCTCAGTTTATCACAGCCCGGCGACCGTATTCACAAACTATGGCACCGATTGGGCTTCGGGCAATACTTATGTCGATTGTTCGGACTTTCCGTAATAATTGGCATAACATGCGGCACATTTTGCCTCGACTGCTTCGCGGGTCTGCAGGTCAGGGAAATCGGCAAAGCGATCGGCCTCGAGCTGGGCGGCGTCATACCTTCGGACCCCATCGAACACGAGGTCGGCCATAAGCGGTCCAAGCGCCGGGCTTTGCGTAACTCCATGGCCGCAAAACCCCGCGCAGTGGAAGAACCCCTTTAGTTGGGGAAACTCGCCCAACAAGGGCCCGCCATCCGGCGTAAACGCCATGATGCCGCCGCGAATCTCCATGGGCGTGTCGGTGGTGATACGGGGAAACCGCCTGGCAGCGGCGTCCATCAGACTCCGGACGGTTGGATGGTCGCGTGCCGCGGTCATGCCATCCATCGAGTAGTCCACCGGGAGCCGTTCGACCGCGATGGTCTCAGGCCGGGTTTCGTATATTCCCACGCGCAGACCGCCGTCGCAGGGACGAGAATAGATGCGGTTTTCCCGGTCACGCAGGGTGGGTGTGTCCGGGGAGATATCGACTTGGTCACACTCCCGCGTGGTGAGGTAATAATGCGCGATGCCCGCCGTCGGCAGCATCTGGTCTGCAAAATTCGAAACGAGATGCGCCCAGGGGCCCGCCGCATTGACGACAACCGGCGCGAAGTAATCGACACCGCAGGCCCGTACGCCGCTCACCGTCTCTCCGTTGGAGTGAATCCGTTCGACGGGCGCATGTTCGACGAACGAGACGCCGATCCCCCGCGCCACCTGAATGTACGCGCGGGCCAGTGTCGGCGGATCGAGGTAGCCGTCCGACGGGCAATAGCACGCTTCAATCACGTCGTCCACGCGAACATAAGGCGCAAGCCGCAGCACCTCGGCCGATTCAATCGTGTGGACAGTCAGCCCCGCGGCGAGTGATACCCCAACGTCGCGCCGCAATTCGTCAACGCGGGCGGCATTCTGCGCTATCCGAATGGAGCCCGTCTGATGGAACACGTTTATCCCCGAGCGGTCTTCGATGCCGTGTAGGATACGGACGCTATCCATGAGCATGCGTACCGCGTCGACGGTGGTTCGCATCTGCCCCAGCAAACCCGCGGCGCGGCTCGTCGACCCCGACGCCAGTCCCCGTCGTTCGAGCACGAGCGTCCTGTGGCCTCGCAGGCCAAACTCCATGGCCGTGCTGAGACCCGCCACGCCCGAACCGACGATAATTGCGTCCCACGACTTGTCCCGGTTTACAGCCATCGCGCCCTCCCGTCAACTGGCTCCGGAGACGAAGCGCTGCCGGTTGCGCAGGCGGTACGCCCCGGCGAGCACCGGCGCGGGCAACAACCGGAGCAATGCGACTGCCATCGACACCGCGACGACCCATGGGCGCTTGCACCATCGATACAACGGCAACGTGCGGAGTTTCGTCGTCAGTTCCGTGAGCGCAGGATGCAATCCTCGGCGGCGGTGGAGAAAGTTCGAGGAAGACCGAAAATCGACGAGGAATTCCGGCTGGTTCCGCAACGCGTACCCAAGGCGGGCAAGAGTCACCCAGAGCGAATAGTCCTCGCCGTAGCGGTAGGCGGTCGGAAAGGGGTGGTCCTTCAGCACGCAGGCGCGCGCCAATACCGTTGAGTTCGCAATCGGATTAAACAGGTACATCATCCGTCGCACGTCTTCGACATCGAGCGGCACATACTTGCGCCCCGTCACCGCGCCCGATTCATCGATGACGCGGTACTGTGAACCGACGAGGTCTGCCGCGCGTTCCCGCAGGAATGCCACCTGACGTTCGATCCGCTCCGGTAACGCACGGTCGTCTCCATCGAGCAGCGCAATAAAAGCGCCGCGCGCCTGGGCGATCCCTGCGTTCCGCGCGCTTGCGGGTCCTTCGTTTCGCGGCAACGAGAGGACGCGGACGCGATCGTCCGCGCGGGTGCACTCGGAAAGGTATCCGGCAATCTCCGCGCCCACCTCGCCGTCGCACACAACGATAAGTTCGAGTGCCGAATAGGTCTGCGACAAAACACTCTCGATGGCCTCCCGCAGGTGAGCGGGATTCAGGCCCGCATGCACGGGCATTACAACGGACACGAGCGATGTGCTGCCTTCTTCAGTCATTGCCGGTCGCCGCGCAGGCGCTTTCCGTACGTAGGGCGTTCCCGATATACTATACGGCGCATGGAAGGAACTTTGCCATGATCGCGCCGGCTCCCCGGGTCAGCGTCGTCGTTCCGACCCACAACCGGGGCGAAACCCTGCAAGAGAATATCGAGTCGGTGCTGGATCAGACATATGCCGACTACGAAGTCATTTACGTCGACGACGCCTCAACGGACGCGACGCCCAACCTTCTAGACGAGTATGCCCGGGTCTGTCCCCAGCGAATGCGGACCCTTCGTGTCGGGTACGGCGCACCCGGCCCCACGCGGAACGCCGGCGCCCGCTCGGCCCGAGGCGAACTTCTGCTTTTCACCGACGACGACGTTTGCGTCCCGCGGGATTGGGTGGCAGGCATGGTCGAACGTCTGGACCGCGGCCGGCTTGATGCCTTGTGCGGGGGCATCGCGCCCTATTCGATGGAGACCGCCATCGAACGCTACCTCCACTACCGGGTCCTCGGGGCGTTGGGCCGCACGGCCGGAGTCGTCCGCGCCGCGCCGATGATGAATTTTCTCATCCGCAAATCCGTGTTCGATCGGGTCGGCGGATTCTCGGCAGAGCGCCTCGCGGCGGCGGAGGACTGGGAGTTCTGTCACCGATTGACGGCCCATGGGGTCCGCATCCATTACGACCCGTCCGTGGCGGTCGATCACCGGTACCAATCTCAGATCGGCCCCGCGATGGACCGCATGCGCGCTTCAGGAGAGGCGGGCGTCACCATCTGGCTCAAACACCACCCGGGCGCCGGCATGTACACGGTCTACTCGTTACTCCGCTGCTTCGCCAGCCCATTATGGATACCCCTTCGCTACCCCATGGATCTCTACGGCGTGGCCATTCGCATGGAGTTCATATTCGCGATGGCGCGGCTTCGCGCATATTGGAAGCACATGACGGACTATTGATAGAAAAGCGCCCGATCATACTTGTCTTCGCCCGTAGTTGCGTCGTCCCCCTTTCCTTGTAGTACAGCAGCCTGCGAGGTTCGTCCACTACGATTGGCGGCCCCCCGCGAGCGTCGCATGGTACAAGTCGGCCAATTCGTCCCCCATCCGGTTGAGCGAAAAACATTCCGCCCACCGCGCCCGCGCCGCTGCTCCATAGGCCATGCGCAACGTCGAGTCCGTCATCCGTTCGATCGCGTTTCGGAGTTGCGGTACGGAACCGACATCGGTCAGCAGCCCCGTCGTACCGTCAATCACAACCTCCGCAATACCGCCCGCGCGGGTCGCAATCGCCGGCAGGCCATACGCGGCCCCCTCGATCAGCGCCATCGGCAGCGCCTCCATGCGTGAGGGCAGCGCCACCACGTCCGCCATCCTATAGTAGGGCGCGGGATTCCGCTGCGCGCCGACAAATCGGGCGTCGATTCGACCCGCCCGAGCAATCGCTTCGAACTCCGCGCGCAACGGCCCATCGCCCATAACCACGACGCAGAGGTTGGGCAGACCCCGCGCCGCCTCGAGCAGGAGGTCCACGCCCTTGCCCGGCACCATGCGCCCGACGAACAAAACAATTAGTGCGTCGTCCGGAATGTGCAGATCACCGCGGGCAATCGCTTCGTCCGACTCGTCCGGTCGATATCCGTTGTACACGGTGCGCACGCGTCCCTTTTCCAGTCCTCGTGCCGCCAGCCACTCGCGCACAAAACCGGACACCGCGACCGTCGCGGCGTGGCCCTGCATCGCCCTGACCTCGAGCGACTGCCACAGCCGCAGTTTCCACGAATCTTCCGTTACCATGCCGTGGCACGTATTCACGATCGGCACGGGCAGTCGCGCCAGCGCGCAGAGCAGCGTGGCCCGGTAGTTGTGCGTGTGGACCAGATCGATTCTCTCCGCGGCGACCAGCTCCCGCAACGCGCGCATTGCGCGGGGGTCAAAGCGCGACCGCATCGATACGAGGTGCGCGGGCCGGTCAAGCGCGCGAAGCGCGTCGAACAGGGTCGAGTCGTTGCGCCTGGCCGGGAAGGCCGCAACCACGAGTTTGACAAAGCAGCGGGGGTTAAAAGCGCGAGCAAAGCGAAAGAGGTGCGACGTAAATCCTACCCAGTAGGGAATCAAGGCG
>BTUX01000095.1:0-15610 GCA_045863315.1 Candidatus Hydrogenedentota bacterium
TATCCCGCAGGGCTCGACTACATGGCGGCCTTTTTTGGGTGCCTTTACGCGGGCGTGATTGCGGTTCCGGTCTATCCACCGGATCCCGCCCGGCTCAACCGCAGCCTGCCACGCCTCAAAGTGATCGCGCAGGACGCGGATTCGCACATCGCACTTACCGTCTCCCCCTTCGTCCCTATGGGCGAGGCCCTCTCGAAACAGAACTCCGATTTCGCCGGCATAACGTGGATCGCTACCGACGTCATGCCGGACCATCTGGCGGACTCCTGGGTGGAGCCAGCCATCCATCGACATACCCTTGCTTTTCTGCAGTACACGTCCGGGTCGACGGCCGATCCCAAGGGTGTGATGGTCACGCATGACAACCTTTTGTATAACCTGTGGGACATGAGCGCAACTTGGCACGCGCGCGACGGCGAGGGCAGGCTCGTCACCTGGTTGCCCGCATTCCACGACATGGGACTCATCTTCGGGTTGTTGCTGCCTGTCTATCTTGATTTCCCGTGTTACGTGATGTCGCCCATGGCGTTTCTTCAACACCCGGTGAGATGGCTACGGGCCATCTCGAATTACAAAGCGACCCACAGCGTGGCGCCGAATTTCGGGTTTGACCTCTGCACCCGCAAGGTAACCCCCGAGCAGCGTGCCGGCCTCGACCTTACTAGCTGGCAGGTTGCGGGCAACGGCTCCGAGCCGATTCGGCCGGAAACACTCGAGCGGTTCGCCGAGACGTTCAAGCCGTGCGGGTTTACCTGGAAGGCCTTCGGACCCGGTTACGGGTTGGCCGAGGCGACGCTCAAGGTAAGCGTTACGCACACTAACGACGACCCCGTGTTTTTGCCCGTGCTGGCCGACGAATTGGAACGGCACCGTGTGGTCGAGGCGACCAAGCCGGGGGACAACGTCCGCACATTGGTTTCCTGCGGCAACACGGCGCTGGAAACCCGCGTTCTCATCGTGGACCCACAGTCTTGCCTGCAATGCTCTCCGGACACCGTCGGTGAAATCTGGGTAGCCGGCCCGACCGTAGCACAGGGGTACTGGAGGCGCCCGGAGACGACCGAGGCCATATTCAATGCGCGCCTCGCTGACACGGGGGAGGGGCCCTTCCTTCGAACCGGCGATCTCGGCTTCGTAAAGAACGGGCACCTGTACGTGACGGGCCGAATCAAGGACATGATAATTATCGATGGCGCCAATCACTATCCCCAAGACATCGAGGTGACTGTCGAAAAGTGCCACCCGGCTATACGCCCGGGATGTGTGATAGCTTTTTCCGTGGATGACAACCGGCAGGAACGCCTGGTCGTCGTTGCTGAGGCGGGTATTGCGACGGGAGACTCGGAGTCCAAACAGGTCGCTGCCGCCGTTCGAAAGGCCGTGGCGGAGAACCATGACCTGCGCGTTCACAAGGTCTGCCTGATCGCGCCCCGCAGCATCACCAAAACCAGCAGTGGAAAACTTCAACGCCAGGCCTGCCGCGCCGCGTTTCTGGATGGCACGCTGGAATTGCTCGCAATCGAGTAATGCGCGTGATATTTGCGAGTAAAGGGGCGAAGTGTTGATGACGAAGGAAGCCATCCGGGCATGGCTCATTGAACGACTCGCCGAGGAACTGGGTATCACTCCGTCAGAGATTGATCCCGCCTCGTCATTTGACGCTCTTGGTTTGCCCTCGCGTGAAGCCGTTACACTTTCCGGCGACCTCGAGGACTGGCTAGCCCGCAAGCTCTCTCCCACGGTCCTTTGGGAATATCCCACGATTGACGCCCTGGCCTCGCACCTCTCCGAGTGCGAAGGAATGGAGCATTCGACCTCTTCAGCAGTGTTGACCGAGCGATCGCAGCACCGACACGAACCTATCGCCATTGTGGGTATCGGCCTGCGGTTTCCCGGCGCGAACTCGGTGGATGAATACTGGTCCGTGCTGGTCGATAACCGGGACGTCGTACGGGAGGTCCCCGCCGACCGATGGGACAACGCGGCCGTGTTCGACCCGACTCCCGGAAAACCGGGCAAAATGTACACCAGGCACGGCGGCTTCCTGGACCGCGTCGATCTGTTCGACGCCGACTTTTTCGGCATATCGCCGCGCGAAGCCGCCCGCATGGACCCGCAGCAGCGGCTCCTCATGGAAACCGCCTGGGAGGCCCTGGAAGACGCGGGCGTGGCGCCGGATACTCTGGCTGGCAGCCGTACCGGTGTCTTCATGGGGATTAGCACGAACGACTACTCCCACCTCCAGTACCGCGATGCAGGGTTGATCGACGCGTACGCTGGCACCGGCAACGCACACAGCCTCGCTGCGAACCGCATCTCGTACTTCCTGGACTTGCGCGGCCCCAGCATCGCGGTGGACACCGCATGCTCCTCCTCATTGGTCGCCGTGCACCAGGCTGTCGTGAGTTTGCGGACCGGCGAGTGTGACCTGGCGCTGGCAGGGGGGGTCAATGTCATTCTCTCCCCCGAAGTAAACATGATCTTTTCACACGCCCGCATGATGTCTCCTGACGGCAGGTGCAAAACCTTCGACGCATCGGCCGACGGTTACGTCCGCGGCGAAGGGTGCGGCGTGGTCGTGTTGAAACGGCTGTCATCGGCGCTGGCGGAAGGCGATTCCATTTACGCCATCGTGCGCGGCAGCGCGGTGAATCATGACGGACGCAGCAACGGACTCACGGCCCCCAACGGGCTTGCCCAGCGTGACGTCATTCGGCTCGCGCTTGACGACGCCGGTGTCTCACCGTCCCAGATCGGCTACGTCGAGGCCCACGGCACCGGGACTTCGCTCGGCGACCCCATTGAAGTGGATTCGCTCAAGGCGGTTCTGCTGCCCGGAAGGAATGAATCCGATCGGTGCGTGATCAGTTCCGTAAAAACTAATATCGGCCATCTTGAGGCAGCCGCCGGTATCGCCGGTCTGATCAAGGCGGCCCTCGTGCTTCGACACGGCATCATTCCGGCAAACTTGCATCTGCGCCAAGTGAATTCGCTTATACCGATCGACGGCACTCCGCTGGTCATTCCAAGCCAGAATACGCCGTGGCCCGCCGGCGGCGGGCGGCGATTCGCCGGTGTTAGTTCGTTCGGTTTCGGCGGCGCAAACGCCCATGTGGTCCTCGAGGAGTCTTTACCGAACTCGTCCCCGGAATCCGTTTCGTCCCTGGACCGCCCGCTGCACGTGCTGGCGGTGTCGGCGCATTCCGAAGCCGCCCTTCGATCATTGGCGGCACGGTATGCAGACCGGCTGGAGGATAATCGGGCGTCGATTGCCGATTTTTGTTATAGCGCCAACACCGGTCGCGCCAAGCTCGAACACCGCGCGGCGTTCGCAGCCCAACGCGCGGACGAACTGGCGGCCGCGCTCCGCGAATTCGGGAATGGCGGTCAGCCGCAGGGTGTGGCGCAAGGCCGGGTGCGGCGCGGCGATGCGCCGCGCATTGCCTTCTTGTTCACCGGCCAAGGCGCACAATACGCCCAGATGGGCCGTGGCCTGTATCTGACCCAGCCGACGTTTCGACGCGTGTTGAATGAATGCGACGAAGTGTTGCGTCCGCGGCTGAGTGTCCCGCTGCTCAACGTCCTGTTTCCATCGGAGGGCGAACCGACTCCGCTGGACGAAACCGCCTTTACGCAGCCGGCCTTATTTGCCATCGAGTACGCACTGGCCGAACTGTGGAAATCCTGGGGAATCGAGCCGGCCTGCCTCATGGGCCACAGCGTTGGTGAATATGTGGCCGCGTGTGTCTCTGGCGTGTTCTCCTTCGAGGACGGGCTCCGGCTTGTCGCCGAACGCGCGCGTCTGATGCATTCGATGCCGGCCGGAGGTGCGATGGCCGCGGTGTTGACCGACCGCGCGGCCGTCTGGACCGCTCTCGATGGCTTTCGCGACCGCGTCGCCATCGCCGCGGTAAACGGACCCACCAATACCGTCATCTCCGGCGACGGCGAGGCGGTTGACGCATTGATCGCGCACTTCAGGGAGCGCGGCGTCAAGTCGGTTCGACTCGTCGTGTCGCACGCCTTTCATTCCCCGCTGATGGATCCCATTCTCGGCGATTTCGAGCGCTACGCCTCCGGGTTCGATTTCAAGTCGCCTCGGATTCCGATTGTGTCCAACGTGCTGGGCCGCGTGCCTGGCACTGAACACCGGTTTGACGCCGCGTATTGGCGGACCCACTTGCGCGAGGCCGTACAGTTTGCCGACGGCATTCAAGCAATGGCCGGCGCCGGCTACGACTTGTTCCTCGAAGTGGGACCGAACGCGACGTTGTCGGGCATGGGTTCCCGATGCCTGCCAAAAGACGCCGCGACGTGGCTGCCGTCCCTCGCAAAAGGCCGGGATGACTGGTCGGTAATTCTGCAATCGGTGCAGGCCTTGTTTGCACGCGGCGCAACGATCGACTGGAATGGATTTGATCGCGATTACACGCGCAATCGCGTGTCGCTTCCGACATATCCCTTCGAACGCAAGCGATTCTGGCTGGACGAGGCCACGCGCAAGACGCCGGACGAAACCGGCAATGGGCCGCAAGCCACCGCAGAACGGGCGCAAATTCCCCGACCGGAGGCGTTCTCGCAGTTCAACGGGCACAGCGATTGGCTCTACCGAGTCGGCTGGACCCAACGAGACCTGAAAGTGCACGAATCGAAAGCTGGCAAGGGAACGTGGATTATTTTCGCCGACACGGGCGGTCTCGGCGACCGCTTGGCCAAGTGTGCTGCCGGCAAGCATGGTACCGTTCTCGTCTACGCGGGGTCGCAGTACCGGCGCATGGGGCCAGGCGTGGTTCAGATTCGGCCCGAATATCCGGAAGATTATGCGGCATTGCTGGGCGACCACCGCGACGTGGTCCGCCTTGTAAACCTGTGGCCCCTGGATGCGCCGGGCAACGATTCCCGCGAGACTGACAGCGCCGGCGGCGCGCGGGCCAGCGCATGCGAATCCACGTTGTTCATTCTTCAGGCCCTTGTCAACGCGCCCTCGTCCGGTTCGAGGCGTGGGAACGGTTTTCCACGTCGTGCTCTCTGGTGCATCACGCGTGGGGCCCAAGCCGTGTGTCCCGGCGAAGACGTCGCCGTGCTGCAAGCCCCGCTATGGGGCCTCGGCCGTTGCGCGGCGGTCGAACACGGGGATATGTGGGGCGGTTTGATTGATATCGAGCCGCACGAATCCGAAGACTCAATTCACGCGCTTTACGAGGAACTCGTTTCGCCGGATTCGGAGAACCAGATTGCCTACCGCAGCGGCCGCCGGCTGGTCGCGCGCCTGCAGCGTTGTGAAAACGCGGTGAACGGACGACAGGTCCGGTCCACCATCGATGCCGTCGCATGTGCGCCCGATGCCGCCTATATGATTACCGGCGGTCTGGGCGGTTTGGGACTGCAAATGGCCGAATGGCTGTGCAGCCGGGGGGCCAGACATCTCGTCCTGATTGGCCGCAGCGAGTTGCCCGCGCGCGGCCAGTGGGCCGAATTCACATCGAACGGCCCCGTCGCCGAACGGATTCGCGCGATTCAACGCATTGAGTCGCTCGGCGCAACGGTGCGCTACGAGTCTGTTGATGTCGCCGATGCGACCGCATTCAACGCATTCATGGACCGCTTGCGCAGGGATTCAGTCGTCGTCCGAGGAGTAGTCCATGCGGCCGGCACACTTGCCGACCGGGCGATACACCTGCTGGATTCATGCTCGCTGGCAAACGTCATGCGACCCAAAGTCGACGGCGCCTGGCGACTTCACAAAGCTTTTGAGACAGCGGAACTGGACTTCTTTCTCATGTTCTCCTCGGCGGCGTCCGTGCTGGGTTCGCCGGGCCAGGCCAACTATGCGGCGGCAAACGCCTTCATGGACGCACTGGCCCACCACCGCCGGGCCAGGGGCTTGCCCGCCTTGTGTGTCAATTGGGGTCCCTGGGCCGAGGTTGGCATGGCCGCAAGATCGCAGGCGGCGACGCGGCTAGAGGCCGGTGGTGTCGGCAGCATTCATCCGCAAGAAGGCTTGGCGGTCTTGGAGGCGATATTGCCTGCCGAATCCGCTCAGGTCGCGGTGATCAATGCCGACTGGGACCGCATCGGCGCCCGTTTTCCGGCCTTGGCCCATTCTCCCTTCGTATCGGACATCTTCACCGAATCGAGCAGCGCAGCCAGTCCCTGTGCGGAGAAAAGCCAACCGCCGTCGTCGTCAAGGTCGGGGATCGCCGATATCGAAGCGATGGAGGCCTACCTGCGAAGGCAGCTTGCGCAAGTCCTCCACCGGGACGAGGAGTCGCTTCCCATCGATTGCAATTTCGGGGAACTCGGTCTCGATTCCATCATGATGATGGAAGTGATGAACAGCATAGAACGAGACCTCGGCCTCAAACTGTTTCCGAAGGAACTCTTTGATCGCCCCACGATTGAGGAGTTGTCGCCCTATCTCGTCGGCGAACTCGCCAAGCTGGAAGCGCCCGCTAATGCGGTTCCACCCGCGCATCGTACCGCACGCCTGCGGACCCCGCGTGTGCGACTCAAAAAGATCGGACCGGCCGTGCGCAACCGGCCCGCCGCCTTCCTCTTGGCCAGTCCTCGTTCCGGTTCCACGCTGCTGCGCGTGATGCTTGCCGGGCATCCCCGGTTGTTCTGTCCCCCGGAACTGCATTTGCTGCAGTTTAATTCGATGCGGGAATGGCGCGATGGCCTGGGGGATACCTACCTCGGCGAAGGCCTGCAGCGCGCCTTGATGGAACTGCACGGATTGAACGCGGAATGCGCGAAGACCGTTATTGACGACTACGTGTCCCAAGACCTTCCGGTCGAGAAGGTGTACGCACTGCTGCAGGATGCCGCGGGGCCCCGGCTGCTGATTGACAAGTCCCCGTCCTATGGTTCGGATTTGGAGACGCTCGAACATGCGGAACGGCTGTTTGACGGCGCCAAGTACATCCATTTGGCGCGGCATCCCTACTCCACAATCGAATCCTTCGTGCGTAACCGGTTCGACCGGCTCGTCTCCGACGGAGATGGCGATGCCATGGAGTTGGCCGAGGAGGTTTGGGCCACTCATAACGCCAACATCGCCGACTTCCTGTCCCAAGTCGATTCGCGGCGGCATTGTCTCGTCAAGTACGAAGACCTTGTTGCGAAACCGGAAGAGACGATGGTTCGTTTGTGTCAGTTTCTCGGTGTTCCGTACGACCAAGCCGTTCTGAAACCGTATGAAGGCCCCCGCATGACCGACGGCGTGCATGAAAATTCCGCTCCCATCGGCGATCCGAACTTCCTCAAACACGGACAAATTGATCCGGCGCTGGGAGAAGTCTGGCGCAAAATTCGATTGCCGCGCCGGCTGGGAGGCTTTGCCCGGCGCGTCGCCGCCGACTTGGATTATCCGCTTCCCGTTGAGATTCCGGGGTCCGGCGGTATCGAGGCCGGCGTCTCGTCGACCGTCCAGCACGTCGTGCCCATCCAGCCCAAGGGTGACAAACCGCCGCTGTTCTGTTGTGCGCCCGCCGGCGGCATGTCCTACATGTATTTCAATCTCGCGCAGTACCTCGGCGACGACCAGCCGTTCTATGGGTTGCAGGATCCCGCGTTGAATCCGCTCGTCAAACCGTTTCCAACCTTGCAGACCCTTTGCGCGGAACACGTCAAGGCTATCAAGCAGATCCAACCGGAAGGCCCCTATCATCTCGCGGGCTGGTCGTTCGGAGGCGCCGTGGCATTCGAGACGGCGCAGCAACTGATGGCCGGCGGTGACGAAGTGGCCTACCTCGGCATCATCGATACCGAAGCACGAATCGAAGCCAACAAAATGAAAACGTGGGGGCAACGGCTGCGTTGGCTCGGGGGCCAGGCGAAGATGGCGGTCAAGGTGGTCGGCAGTTGGGGCCCCTACGCCCGCGACTTCTTCTACATTATTCTGCCTTCCAAATTGAAGGCCGGAAAGCGAGCAAGGACCGACGAACCGTCATTCTGGGAATATTTCACCTGGGTCTGGGCCGATTCAATCCGGCATACTCTGCTGAAACAGGCTGACATCGCTAACGTCGTAAGCCGCGACTCGCGCGTGTTGCTGATCCGCCAGCCCTCAACGCTGCGCACCATGCGCGTGTTGCGCGCCAACTTGCGTGCGCTCCTCGCCTATGATCCCCAACCCTATCACGGTCCCATCACGCTGCTTCGGGCCGAAGACCAGTCCATCATGCACAAGATGCACGAAGACTGGACGCTGGGCTGGGGCGAAGTGGCCAAGGCGGGCCTCGACATCGTCGAGGTGCCGGGTAATCACGCGGTCCTTCTCAGCAAACCGTACATCGAAACCGTGGGTGCGGTCATCCGCGAAGGTCTCGCCAAGGCGCGCGAAAAGTCCGCCGGCACAACCGCGTAGCTTTCCATTCAGCAATGGTGCCCCATGTATTTGCCATGCACCCCGGCGGGACCAAGATTCCGTTCTTCTGCTGCGCACCCGCGGGCGGCGTCGTCTTTCCCTGTTACCACCTGCTCAAGTACTGGGACCCGGAGCGGCCTTTCTACGCGATTCAGGAACCCAGCCTGAATCCGCAGCAACCGCTCTACAGATCCGTTGAAGACCTTGCGAAAGATAACGTTGCAGCCATGAGGGAGGTGCAGCCCAAGGGACCCTATCTCCTCGCAGGGTGGTCATTCGGCGCGATGGTAGCACTGGAAATGGCGCAGCAGCTTGTGCGCGACGGCGAGCGCGTCGCGCTGCTTGCCATCTTGGACATGCGCGTCAACGGCCCGGGCCGGAAATCCCCGTTCGCCAATATGAAACCGCGGCAGATGGCCATTGCCGTACCCAAACTCATTCTGACCGTATTCAGCTATACCGGCCCGTATTTCCGCGACGGCATCTACATTATGTTTACCAACGTCGCGCGGGGCGACACGGGCGCCTCGTGGCCGGTGCGCAAACTCTGCGCGGGAATCAACGCATTCTTCGGGCGTGCGCCGGTCGTCGACGTCATCGAGGCGAATCCGCACCTTGATGGCATATCCACACCCACGCTGTTCCGATGTCTGCGTGTCCTCTGGAACAATATCGCCATCATGCGCAAATACTCGCCCCAGCCGGTACGCGCCCCCATCGTACTGCTCAAGGCCGCCAACAACGCGGAACTCGGACTCCACGACGACGATCCCGCCATGGGCTGGGGCGAAATCGCGCAAGAAGGGTTGGAAGTGGTCGACGTCCCCGGCAATCATGTCGTGATCATGCTTCATCCCAGCATCGAAGTACTCGCGGAAAGACTTCTCCGGAGCCTGGACTACGCGACGGCCGCCGAGTGCCCCGCCGTTCGATAAGCGGGTATACTGCCGATCGAACCGTTCGAGGCCGACCGGGAGTTACTTCATGAACACAATGGAAACCAGCACGTGGCGCGACCCTCCGCCTGACCTTCGCCTCGCCGACCCGGACGTCCACCTGTGGCGGGCCAGTCTGCTCCAGCCGTCCGAACGGCTCGAACAGTTTCGCGCCACATTGTCCCAGGACGAGGCCGAACGGGCGGGCCGTTTCCATTTCCCGAGCGGACGCGATGGATACATCGTCGGGCGGGGTGTGCTTCGCATGCTCCTTTCCCGATATCTTGCGGTACGGGCGCGGGACATTGTCTTAGACTATACGCCGCACGGCAAGCCTTTTTTGAAGGCCGGCGTGGGGCCGCGCGTCGAGTTCAATCTCGCGCATTCCGGCGTATTACTGGTGCTTGCGTTCTCGCTGGGCCGCCGTGTCGGCGTGGACATCGAGCGCCTCCGCCCCGATTTTGCCGGTCAGCGAATCGCCGACCGGTTCTTTTCTCCACGGGAGTCCGAGGCCCTTCGCGCGCTGCCCAAGGACCAGCACGAGCGCGCGTTCATACGATGTTGGACCCAAAAAGAAGCCTACATCAAGGCACGGGGCGAAGGTCTGTCGTTTCCCCTGCACGATTTTGACGTCACCGTGGACCCAAACGAACCCGCCGCGCTGGTCTCCACACAGCACGATCCCCAGGAAGTGAATCGCTGGACGCTGCGATCGCTGGAGGTTCCGGTAGAGTACGAAGGCGCGGTAGCTGTGGAGGGGAAGGGGTTGCGGTTTTTCAGCTACGAATTATGAGTGACGAGTGAAACTCGTATCTTTGGATTCCGATTGATTCCCGTGACGCGACTCCTATTCTTCCCATTTCCACGTTTTCCTGGTCGCCAGTTCAAGACTGTTCCCCGAGGGATCGCGAAAATAAATCGAGTGTCCGCCGGTTGGCCAATCCACTTCGGACTCGATTTCGACGCTGTGTTTCTCAAGGTGGTTCCGCCACTCGTCAATGGATTCGTCGTCCATCAGAAACGCGACGTGGCTCGAACCCGTATACCCGTGCGTTGAGATGGGTGCCGTGGGTTTGATGGTCTCGTCGGCGTTGAACAACAGAAACATCGAATCCCCGCAACGAAAAAAGACATGCCGGCCCTCTTGTTTCGCGTAGAATTCGAGTCCCAGTACTTCACGGTAAAAGCGTTCCGCCGCATTGAGATCATCGACGCAGAGCGTGGTCTCGAGGATTTCAGTGACTTTTAAATTGAATGACACGTCAGTTTAGTCCACTCTCAAGTCTTCGAACGGGCGAGAACTTGGCTTGATATCACCCGCCGGAATCCGCCGTACCTCCGCGACTATCGCAACAATCGAACGCCAAGTGTCATCGTTGATGTAGCCAGGCTGATTAAGGGTCAATCGTCCAGCATTTCTGGGATAGATCAACGCCAGTATCGAGCGAACACTGCGACACTCCCGGGGGATTGCGAGCGCGAACGGACGTGTCAATACGAAAACGAGTATGGCCGTTGATGCAGACGCAACGGGGAGTATGGAAAGCATCTCAGTGAGATGGTAGAAGGGCCTCATGGCAAATTCTGGCGGGATACGAACAATAAGAATGGGAAGCACGCAAACGACCAAGAGCGCCAGATGTGCGGTCAGGTCGACGCGTCTTTGAGAGAAAAGCCGGAGTGAAGGGAGTCCTGGCACAACCTTGCGAATCATTGCCCAATTCCGACGACGCCGACGAAGTGAAATGACGTCGCTCAAGACGGTATCGAGTCTGATTGACTGACGCGGTGTCGGACAGACAGTACCAAGGGCTGACCGCAAAACAACGAACGTTTCCAGCGTTTGGCAGGATCTTGCCCGTCCAGAACCGATCGCATTCATACATATCCTGCATGGTCTTCACGCGTTCCAATTCGTCATCGTCAAGCCGGATTTTGAACCGGTCTTCTATGTTCATGGCAATTTCAGTGAAGTCAAGACCCACGATCGTTCTCCTTACGAGGGGCCTGCTCGACCTACCCTGGGAACAAGTATTCCAGAAGCGCCTCCGATTCTCCAAAATCCGGGATCAGTATATCCGCGCCTGCGCGGGTGAGGCGCCGGCGCTTTTCTTCGTTCCAGCCGTGGCCGCGGACCTCGTCGGAGCAGACGCCCACCGAGACGCAGCCGTGCTCATGGGCCAGCCGGATCTCGACTGGCCCGTCGCCTACCACGAGCACCTCCGACCCGTGCAGGTCGTGGTTTGCGATGATTTGCTTGATGATCATCTCCTTGTTGCTTTCTTGGTACGTCCGCAATGCGCCCCAGATCTCGTTAAAGTAAGGCGCAACCCCCACGAGCGCGGACTCGGCTCGGACGTCGTCCCGATCCGTGCCGCTGAAGATGTACATCTGCAGGCCGCGATCGTGCAGCGCTTTCACGAATTCGATCGAACCCCGTACGGTCACCTGCGCCAACGATAGGGCCCCGCTGCGCAGTTGCGCAATGCGTTCGTTCACGCGCTGCATCAGCCGTTCGTTGTAAATGGCCTTATACCCGTGCGCGTCGAGGATTTTGTCCTTCGGCACGAGTCCGTGCTTGCGCACTTTCTCGACCAAGCCCTCCATTTGAAGAATCGTGTTGATTCCCGTCGTCTCGTCGACAAAGTCGGCGACCTCCCGCTCGATTTCGGGCGTCGACGGCGCGCCGCCACAGATCATTTCGACCATGAGCGGACCCATGACCTGCTGCCACCCTTCGCGCAGCAGGCTGACCGTGCCGTCAAAGTCGAAAAGCGCATGCTTAAAGCGCCCCCGTTGTGTCTCGCGAAGTACTTCGATCGATTGGGGAAGAGACTTGATCGCCATGAATTACTCCACCATAAATTCCACCAGGGAGTGGACCGGATACTCGGACAATCTCTGCCGGCCCTTGAGGGGTGGCAGTTCCACCACAAACGCAATTTCGACAATCTCTGCGCCAAGCCGGCGGACCATGTTGGCGACGGCCCGCATGGTACCGCCGGTAGCCAGCAGGTCATCAACCAATACGACTCGGTCCCCGGGTTTGAGGGCGTCGCGATGAATCTCGAGCACTGCCGTGCCGTATTCGAGTTCGAACTCCTCGGAAATGGTGTCGGCCGGCAGCTTTCCCTTCTTGCGCGCCGGCACGAATGGCAGGTTCATCGCGTAGGCCAACGCTGCCCCGAAGATAAAGCCTCGCGCGTCCGCTCCCACGACTGCCGAGATGCCTTTGCCTTCATACCGCTTCTTCCACCCATCGATGATGTAATGAAAGGCTTCGGGGTGAAGCAGCAGCGTCGTTATGTCCTTGAACTGAATGCCGGGCACCGGAAAGTCCGGCACGTTGCGAATGAGCGATGCGAGATCCATAAGACGTAGAGATTCCTTGTGCGTTACGCGTCCGGGACCGGGTAAACGTCGGCCCCGCAGATCGTCACGGCCCGAACTCGTCGTGCCGTTCCCCAACGTACTTCCGCAGGCGCTTCATCACATCGTTTTCAATCTGTCGGATGCGTTCGCGCGTCAAATTGAAATGACGCCCCGTCTGCTCCAGTGTGTGCGCCATGCCGTCCACCAACCCATACCGATAGCGAATGATGCTTTGTTCGCGCGGCGACAACTGCTTCATGATTTCCTCGAGTTGCTGGTCAAGTTCGAATTGGGCGATCGCATCGTCGATCCGGCGCGGCTCGATGCTCTCGGGGATGCCGCGCCCGTCCTCGTCGTTGGCGGACTCCGGGTTCTCCAACGGGGAGACGTCCTCGACGAAGGCCTGCAATTTCAGCGCCTCGGCCTTCTTGATGCCCAGCGCGATTGCGACTTCCTCCGGGTCGGGCCTCCGGCCCGTCTTGATGTACAGTTCCTCGGCCGTCTTCTTGTACCGCGCCACGTTGTCTGTCACGTACACCGGAATACGGACCGTACGACCGTAGTTTGACAGGGCCCGCGTGATGGCCTGGCGAATCCACCATGTCGCATACGTCGAGAATTTGCATCCCCGCGTCGGGTCGTACCGATCGACCGCCTTCATAAGCCCGAGGTTGCCCTCCTCAATCAGATCCTGGAGGGGCAGGCCATAGTACAGGTACTTCTTCGCGATGCTCACCACGAGCCGGAGGTTGGATACGATGAGCTTGCGACGGGCGTCCCCTTCACCTTTCTGAGCTAATTGGGCAAGCCGAATCTCCTCGGTCGTCGAGAGCAGTGGGATGCGGGAGATTTCGCCAAGGTACGCGCTCAGGCCGGTATCTTTATTCTCGGGCATCCGGTTCCTCGAGTTGATGTGCTGGCGCGCGGGCCTACGTCCACGCACGACATGACATGGCTCCTTGCCGTTGCGCGGCGGGAAACGGAAAACCTCCCGCCGGAACGCGTCCCGCTGGCGTTAGATCCTTCACACCTGCGCAGGAAGGCGCTTCCTCGCTGCTTCGAGTCGCATGTATGCTCGCCGACCGGCATTCTACCGATGAATTCGGACTATCTTCAACCCGCCGTGCGAGTTGGCAATCTTCGCTTCGGCGGGTAAGATACGTTCCGCCATTCCGTACTCCCTAAACGAAGGAGGTAGACCATGTGCGTCGAGAAAACTTCTCTCTTGCCTCTCGCGGTGGCCGCGGCAGTCTGCGCCTCGGCGGAAGCCCCTGAAGACATTTTCGATCGCGTGCAACACGGATACGCCGACAACAATGGCGTCCGCATTCATTTTGCCACGCTCGGCGCAGGCCCGCTCGTGGTCATGGTGCACGGCTTTCCCGACTTCTGGTATTCCTGGCGCAACCAGATCGATGCCCTGTCCGATACCTTCCAGGTGGTCGCCATCGATCTCCGTGGATACAACTTGAGCGACAAACCCAAGGGCCTAGAAAACTACGCCATGCCGCTGCTGGTGAGCGACGTCGTCGCGGTCATCCGTCATTTCGGGAAGGAAAAGGCCGTCGTGGTTGGTCATGACTGGGGCGGCGCCGTGGCATGGGCGACTGCCATGATCCATCCCGACAGGGTCGAGCGTCTTGTCATCTGCAATCTTCCCCATCCCCGAGGGTTTCGACGCGAATTGGCAAACAACCCGGAACAACAAAAAAACAGCGCCTACGCGCGTGAATTTCAGCGTGAAAGCGCCCATGAGACGCTCTCCGCCGAAGGTCTGGCGATGTTCGCCGCAAAAGGCGATCCAGCAGTAGCCGCGCGCTATGTCGAGGCATTCAAAAATTCCGATTTTGAGGCGATGCTCGCCTATTACAAAGTCAACTATCCCCGGGAGCCGTATGGGGACGATACATCGCCGGTCATTCGGGTTGGCGTGCCGGTCCTGATGTTCCACGGATTGGAGGACACAGCCCTTGGATACAAAATGCTCAATGACACCTGGGAATGGCTCGACAGCGACCTGACGCTCGTCACAGTCCCGAAAGCCGGCCATTGGGTGCACCATGACGCAGCCGACCTCGTGTCGAAGACCATGAAGTTTTGGCTCACGAGGGACGATGTCGCCCATTCCGCGCCCTGAGGCGAGCCGGTCGCAGCCGCCGGTGCGTACGCGCGTTCTCCCGGAAAACTACGCCAGGTCGGGCACCTCGAACCCCTTGCGGTACACCTTCGACAGCATCGCGTTCGCCTCATCATCGCTCACAAAACGTTCGGTCTGCGGATCGAATTCGAGTGACCGGCCCAGCCGGTAGGAAATGTTCGCGATGTGACAGTGCACACACGAAAGGTGCCCGACTTCCGCGTCGCAGGGATTGTCCTCGGGATTGCGCGATTTCACCGCCTTGATGAAATTCACGAACGCCGCGTTCTCGACGGATTCGGCCGGGGGTTCATCGACGGGGATGAGTTTGTCGTTCGTGTCGAAGAACCCCACGCCCTGAATGAAGTAGCCCTCCGAACCATAGGCCATGTTGCCGCAGCCGGGACACTCCTTGTACACGCCGTTTTCGATTCGGCCCTCTCGGTCCGGCTCTCCGACGATGAACTTTCCTCCTTCGCGATTGGTGAATCGGTTGCGAACGTCAAAGACCAGTTGCGTTCCATCGGCATACGTGAAAATGGCTGTATTGGTATTGGGAGTTTCCCCTTGGTCCTTGTAGGTATAGCGGCCCCCCGCGCTGTACACCCGCACCGGCAAACCCTTGTTGATGCACCACACGGCCTTGTCCATCTCGTGAACGCCCTGATTGCCGATTTCACCGTTTCCGTATCTCCAGAACCAATGCCAGTTGTACGGCACGTAATTGGGATTGTACGGCTGCTCTTGCGCCGGACCCTGCCACAGGTCCCAGTTCAGATGCGCCGGCGGATCCGTGTC
>BTUX01000096.1:0-15503 GCA_045863315.1 Candidatus Hydrogenedentota bacterium
AGCCATCACGCGAATCGGTTGTTTCCTGAACGGGTGCTGTTGGGGCGCTGTTTGCCGGCTTCCGTGGGCGGTCACGTTTCCACGGGGCAGCCCCGCTTTCCGGGCACAACTCGAAAACCGCCTGATCGCCGCCGATGCTTCCAACGCGCTGCCCGTCCATCCTACGCAGCTATACATGGCTTTTGGGCTGGCTGCGGCGGCCCTCATACTGCTAGCCATGCGGTCTCGCATGGAACGGGCCGGTGTGGTATTCTTTTCGTACCTGCTCGTATACGGATTGCTCCGCTTTGTCGTCGAGACCGTGCGGGGCGACAGCGCGAAGTCCGTGGCCGGTCTGACGGTCTCCGGCGCCATCAGCGCCGCGCTGGCCGCCGCCGCTCTTGTTCTAATCGTCATGGCATATGCGAGGCAAACGAAGACACCGCCTCCTCCCTGATTCGCCGAAGAGCGCGGAGCACCGGTTCGCGCCGGCACGAACTAAGGAGTCTCAGGCAGAATGAATCGAGTACTGGCGATGGCCCTGCTGACCTTGATTCCGCGGCTGCTTGCGGCCCAGCCCGTCGATATTTCCCGCCACCTCGGCGAGGACTGGTACGGCCTGTATCTCAACGGCCAGAAGTCCGGCTATGCCACTAACTCGATTACCAGGACCGCTGATGGCGAAATCGTCGTGGTCGAAGACGCGCAGTTCAAGATTGTAATGAACGGACTCCGGCAGGACATGCGCATGATGTCCAAGAATGTCTTCTCCGAGGACGGGACGCTCAAACGCGTTGAACTTGAAGTCGATGATTCCACGGGTCGGTCTTCGTTCATCGGCATCGTCGACGGCGACGGGATGGACTTTCGCCGTACCGTGGGCGGCAAGACCGAAGAGATGCGTCTGCCCAAGCCCGTGGGAACCCTGCGCGACGCGCTCGGCACCGCGTTGCTCGTCGAGGGCGGGGCCAAGGTGGGCGACTCGATTTCCTATGTAATTTTCGAGCCGATGAAGCAGGATGAGATCACCGTTCGCAGCGAGATACTGGGCGTCGAGGACCGCGTGTTCGAGGGGGTCCCCACCAAGGTGTATAAGATCAAAACGCACCTTGAGAGCATGAATATCGATACGATTTCCTATGTAAACCAAGACGGAACCACGCTCGAGGACATCACCGCGGGAATGATCACCAAGCGCCTCGAACCCAAGGAAATCGCCCAGGACGTCACATACAGCAACGACGTCATCGTCGCCAACGCGGCCATGGTGGACCGTCGCATTCCGGAACCGCGCACGCGCGGTGAACTCCGCCTGAGGTTGGACGGGCCCATCACTACCGCGCACCTGTTTAACGACGAACGCCAGTTTTTCACGCGGAAAGGGGACTCCTTCGAGTTCACGGGCAGAACGGTCTCCCTCGAGGGGTTCACGCCGGCCCACGTGCCGGTGACCGAGCCTAGCGTGACGGAGTGGCTGAAACCGACCGTATTTGTCCAGAGCGAGGACGAGCGGATCGTCTCGCAGGCGCGGGAAATCGTCGGCGAAGAGACCGACGCGATGAAGGTGACGGAACTGCTCTGCCGCTGGGTGTATCGGCACGTGCACAGCACGTATTCGTCGCGTTTGTCCAATGCGCTCGAAGTCCTCGAAAATCCCACAGGCGATTGCACCGAGCACAGCATTTTGTTCATCGCCCTCGCGCGGGCGGCGGGCCTGCCCGCGCGTGAGGTCGCCGGCCTCATCTATATCGACGACGACGACAAACCCGGGTTCTACTTTCACCAATGGGCCAAGGTCTGGATTGGAAAGTGGATCGACGTCGACCCAACCTTCGACCAGCCGCTGGCCGACGCGACCCACATCAAGCTGGGCGAGGGGGATCTGTTTCAACAAGCGCAGCTCATTCCCCTCATCGGACGCATACAGATCGAGGTGCTCGACAGCGCCAAAGAGGGGTGACGCCCCATGAGTGCCCAAGCTCCGTCCGCCCCGCGCAGGTCTTTCGTTCGCGGCAGACGACTTTGCTGCCTAGTTGCCGCCCTCCTCATCGTCGCCGCCGTGTTCTTCCTGAGCAGCAGCCAAGTCCATCGCGCACTGATCGAGTGGGCCGCTCCACGGGTCCTGGGTCTCCACGTCCGCCTCGATCCGCCTTCCCTTTTCGGACGCGTCGAGACTGCCGGTCTGGAGCTGTATGCCAGCGACCGGGACCTCGCCCGCGGCCGTCCGATAGTCCGCGCCTCGTCGGTCAGCCTGCCGTACCGAATGTCGTTGGGCGCAAAGCGCTTCTTCCCCTCGCTCGACATCAACGGCCTGACCATCGCGCTGGAAGGAGAAGATCCGGAGGACACCAACTACGGGCCGCTGCTCGCTTCGTTTTCAGCGCCTGCGCGGGCGGACAGGTCGACGGGGCTGCTTCGATGGATTCCCGAGCGGATCAACATCGAACGTGCGGAAATGCAACTCAGCACGCCGGACTTCCGGGTTGATGTGTCGCCGATACGAGTCGAGTCGCAAGTACATTCCATGAGATTCTTCTCGGCCCACGCCTCCAGCGACGACCTTGTACTGCGTATCGACAACGGCAACGAGCGGACGTTCACAGGGGGACGTTTTAATGTCGAACTGGTCGCGAACGAAGCCCACACCCGGACCTCATTCGAGGCGCACATCCCGGACGTGTTGGAAGCGAAGGGCAACACCTCGACCCTTGGCTTTTTCGCGCTGTCCCTTACCGGCGTCACTTTCGATACCTTGCGCGTGCAGGGAGCGCCCCTGGCGGGCCTGCTTCCGGTCCCTTTGCGGTTCGACTCGATTGACCTTTCCGGCACCAACGTTCGCGGCGGAGGCGCGGACAATTGGGGCGTGCTGCTGGACACGTCGATCCGGCTCGAGGCCCGCGGGCTCTCCTACGGGGAAGAGGGCCACGAATGGTATGAGGGCGACCTGCGGATCACAGGCGAGGGCAGCCGGCGCGCCTCGAAACTGAATGCCACCCTGAACCGGGGCCAGCAGATCACGGTCGATATCGAGGGTAACATCGAGAGCGGGAATGGCATCGTGACCCTCGCCGACTGGTCGCGCGATGATCTCGAAGCGGCCATGCCGAAGGATTGGCGGCCCGTGTTATCGTCGGTTCCCAATCTCAAGCGGCTCACGGGCACCGCTGAGATCTTGTGGAACGAGGGCGCATTCGAACTGGACGCCCGAGTCGATCCCGCGTTCGCGCCGACCGCAGGAAAATCCGAGACGTTTCTCGTCACCGCGAAAGGAACGGGCTCCACTCGAAACTCGCGGCGCGCCTTGTTTGACGGGGTGCTCGACATACGGCTGGGCGCCGGCCGGGTCGAGGCGACTGTCAACGCGAGACGCGCCGACGATATTGAAATTCATTCCGCGGTCTCGGGAATCGAGATGGATCGCTGGTCGAGTCTCGTTCCCGGACTGACACTGCCCGACGGCGTAAAGGGAACCGTCGCGGGCCGGATCAAGGTCCATCGCAAGGTGGGCGCCACGAGTATCGACGTGAATGTTTCAACCGCGTCGGCAACGGTCCTCGGGGTGAACTTCCCGAACGATCCCCCGCTCGCGGTTAGTGGACGGCTTGTCATGCCTGCCGATAAAGCGGAAATCGCCTCCGATCGAATTGAACTCAAGTTTGCAGACGACGCCATCGCCTCGTTCCAGAAATTTCGGATCGATACGGACAAAGGCTCGTTCTCCACCGCGCTCGAAAGTTCGATCGACTTCGACTATGCCGCCCCCCTGCTGGATCTCCCCGGACTGACCGGCGTTCTCAAACTGAATGGCCCGCTACGCTACGAGGGTGGAAAACTCGCCCTGGACTTTCGTGCCACCGGCGACGGCTTCGGCGTTACGCCATACGCGGCGCCATACGGGGTGCCCCTGACGGCCGCAGGCTCGCTCGACTACAACGTGGACTCCGGCAAGGGCTTTGTTTCCCACGTAAACGGAGAATGGGGAGACGGCACTACACTGACCAGCGACCGGCTTGCGATCCACTCGTCGCCCTTCACGGTGGAGGGCCCAATCCGAATTGAATCGGACTTGCAGCCGCTCGTCCATCTTCGTTACCTCGATGCCGTCGAAGGCCGGGCAGACATCCGAGGCACAATCCGGGCCGGCATGGACGGGCTGACGAGTTCGCTGGAGCTGGACGCCGCAACCACAATGGTGACCCTGTCAGACGCGCTGGCCGTCTTGGGAGGGTTGTCGGTCGAGGGAACGCTTGCGTGGGGCCCGGCAATGGATGGGGAGTTGCGGTTTGCCGCGGCCCAAGGCGCCGCCGCGGGAGCGATCCTGAAGGAAATCCTCGGGCAATGTACGCTCGAGTCGGGCATTCTGACGGCCAACTCGGTGCGGGGCACGCTGTACGGCGGGAAGCTCGAGGCGGATGTCGCGTGGAATCTGATGAGCGTAATGGGCGAAGGCCGGGTGAACGCGCGGCTCGAAGGGATTGACCTGGAGCGCTTCTGCAAGGAGTACGAAGTGCCGTCCGTGCGGCTCACCGGCCTCGCGCATGGCGATGTTCGCCTGGAATGGAATAAAAACGCGCTTCGCGCGTTTGAAGTCACCCTGGAATCGACCGAGAGATTTTCGCTGAACCGGGAAACGATCGAGCAACTGCTCCTCACCGCCGTGACCGGCGAAGTGCGCGGACTCAAACTGTTCAATCGGCGCATCCGGAAGAAGACCATTGGCGACGCACCGATGCGGAAATTCGATCAGGCCAAGCTGTCGCTCACGCTTACGGGCGACACCTACGAAACGCAACGATTGATCGGCCCGGTTACACTTGAGAGCGACACGCTGGATTTCACCATCGATCTCGGCGTAGACGTGAGGGCCGTTGCGGACGCCGTCACGCTCAAACAGCAGGCCCGGCTGGACGAAGTCGATAGCATCTCGTCCGACCCTGTACAATGGAAGTCAGTCGGGGACGGCAGCCCCCGAGGCAATTAGCGAATAATGAATCCCTGCGTTCGTCCAAACGTACAGAGGAGGAATGTCGCATGCACCGGTTCACGATGGCATTTCTGGCGGCGGTCGCCCTGCTGGCGATCGGCTGCGTGATTACGACGAAACACACCATCGACGCGCACATAACGCTCGATATCCGGCATATCGAAAAACAGGCCGACAATGTGCTCGATTTCATCGAGGGCAAGACGGACGCCCTACCCGCCCCGGCCGCGGAAAAACCCGCTGGACCCACCTCACTGCTGTACCGCGCCCTGGACGCCGTATCGCCGATTCGGACCGCGTACGCCGCGGAAGCCCAAATGAAGGAGGATTCGGCGGACATCCGGCCCTACGCGGAAAAAATGCGGGCGCGCCAGCCATCCATCGCCAAGTGGAAGGAAAAGGGCGTCATCTGCGAGGACAACCGGGGCTACCTGTCGTTGCGCGAGGGATCCGTCTCGGATCCGAAGGAAAAGAACGAGGTCCAGAAGTTGATTGCCGCGGAAAATGACGACCGCAAGGCGATGTACCGCCTGATTGCCCGCGAAAGCGCAAGCGAGGAAGTGACGCTGACCTCCGTCGAAAACGTGTACGCACAGCGCCGCCTCGAACGCGCCAAGTCCGGCGAAATCTTCCAATTGCCCCCGGACGGACCCGCGTTCGAAAAGTTCAAAGCGTCGGAAACCGGCAAAAAACTGGGCGACAAGTGCAAGCCCGGCGCGTGGGTCACGATTCCGTAGCGTGGCGCCACGGGGCACAGGCCGCCATGCGGGCCGTTCGCGGTGATTTCGATGACGCCCGAGAAGACAGACGACGATCGGCGTTCGAGCGCATTGCGCTTTGTCATTGTCTTTCTTCTCGTGACGGCGGCGTTGCTGAGCCTGTCCCGCTACGCGGTCAACACCGCCCCGATGAATTGGTATCTGTTTCAGGTCGCCCGGCAAACGTCGTGGGTGCTGCGGTGGGCCGGCGAATCGAGTTGGCTCGAAAACACGGAGCGCCCCCCCGCTGCGGCGGGACTCGTCCGCGCGTCCATCGACGCGTGGCGCGCCGGGCGCGCGATCGATACCGCGTCCATCGACCCGAACGATGCCAGGCCGCTCAGCGCGTATGAGATTTACGTCTACCGCGCGCTCAAGCTCGAACGCGAACATCAGACGGAGAAGGCAGCCTTTGGCTTGACCGAAAAGCTGCCGCATCTGGAATTCGACTCCATCGGACAACGCATCGCGCATCTTCGACAGAGCCTGGACCGGGTAAGGCGCTCGACGCGGCGGGAAACCGGGTCGGGCCCCTTCGAGGTCGCCGCGCCGGGCGTCGAGGACAGGCTGGCGCGTTGCGAGAAACGTCTGGCGGCGTTGGAACAGGATTTCGGGGCCGACAACGCGGCCGGGCTTGCTGCGCTAGATCAGGTGGAAGCGGAAATCGAAGAGGCCCGCATGGCCCAGCGGCTTTTTCTCGACAGACGCGTGACCCAATACACGACACAAATTCAGGATCGACTCGGGCCCTTGGTCATGTTCGTCGCACGTTCACATGCGACCTCGCCCGATCTGCCCGAACGGCGGTTCAGTTTCAATCTCGTGCCCGACTGCGGCGCGTTGCCGTCCATGTCGATTTTCCTCGCGGCCATGGTCGCGTTTCCCACCACGATCCGCAAACGCCTGATTGGGCTCGCGATCGGATTGCCGATTCTGTACGCCATCAATGTCATGCGGCTGGCCTGTCTCGCGCTGATCGGCGCGTGGTTCGATAACGCTGAGGTGTTTGAATTCGCCCACGTCTATGTTTGGCAGACTATCTACATCGTCGTCGTCGTGCTCGTTTGGATGCTGTGGGTGGAACTCCTAGTACGGCCGCGACCGGTATGGCGCAAGACCCCCGCCTGACCGGATGCCTGTCGTTCTGCGCGAAACTGATCGCGCTGGCGCCGGTCTGTCTTGTCGTGTGGTGGCTCGCCTTGCCTTCGTACGCGTGGATTGTTGGGCGGGTGTCGCGCCTGGCGCTTACGCATGCCGCCGGCTACCCCATCGACCACGTCGTCGTCCATCCGGGGGGCATCCTGAACACCAATACGACGCTCGGGTTCGCCCTCGGCGACCGTACCCCGTCCGCGCCCGTTGCCAATATCATGTCCAACACGGCCGTTTTCATCGCCCTCGTGCTGTCGACGGCCAATCTGGAATGGAAGCGGCGGGCCATATCGCTTGCGGCAGGCGCCTTCATCCTGTTCGCCACGCACGTCGCCTATGCCGTGATTTGGTTTACGTTCGCCCCTGCGATCGAGCGCGACCCCCAGATCCCCATGGCCATCGGGCAGCTCTTCGTCACCCTTCCTTTTGTGCTCTGGATCGCGACGGCCTACTGGCGCAATGCAATCCGCCTGTTCCGGAAGCCCGGCACATACGACGCGGACCCGCACCGCACGGAAAACTGAATCTGAAAATGCGTACCCGCCCTGCACGTGGGCCCGTAATCCGTTCTCCGTCCCTCAGTTCAGTCTGCTCTGCAGGTGTTCAATATTCTCTCTGCCGATCCGGCGCGCGCCGGACTCGATCTCTCGGATCATCTCCAGCAGCGCCGCGTTGACCGGCGTCGACATTCCGAGCGCGGCCGCTTCCCTGACAACGTACCCGTTCAGAAAATCGACCTCGGTCTTGCGCCCCCGTTCCAGGCTTTGCAGCGTCGAGGATCGCGCATACCGATACGTTCGACCGAGCAAGCGGGCGAACAAGTCCTTCGTGAAGCGCGTGACCGGTCCCGCGTCCGGCGGAACGTAAAGTAGTTTGGGATGTGCGGCGATCGGTTCGAGTTGGACGCCTTTGGCCTCGGCAACGTCAATCACTTCACTGTATGTGCGCAGAAAGATTCGGCGGATGCGCGCGTTCGCGAGCATCTCGCCGAGCGTCTCTCCGGTAAGCGCGCCCACGCTGTTGATCGTGCAGTTGATGGCCAGTTTGCTCCACAGCACACCGCGCATGTTGGTCGAAATCGTCACCGGCCCCGCGTGTCCCACCGCATCGGCGAGCGCCCGTGCGCGTTCCGTCACGCGTCCGTCGAGTTCGCCTACGAAGGTGTGTCCGGGGCTGGTCCGCTCATAAACGCCCGGCGCCTGCATGGCGCCGCTCCAACCAATGACCCCGCTGACCACGCGATCGGCGCCAATGGCTTCCCCGACGAGGTCTTCGACAATGCCGTTCTGAAACGTAACCACGTATCCGGTCGGGGTCAGAAGCGGGACGGCATCCCGCGCGGCGTCCACTACCGCCGGCGCTTTCATGATGAGGTAGGCGGCGTCGAATGGTCCTCGTGACGCCGCTTCGGCCGGCGTCGTTTGGACGTCTGCCTGGACCACACATTCGCGGCCCGGCGTTTTCACGCGCAGACCATCACGCCGGATTGCGTCTGTGATGGTCGGGTTGTTCGTGACGAGGAGCGGCGACAGCCCGGCCTCGATCATCTTGCCCGCGACAACCCCGCCGATTCCTCCGATGCCTTGGATGAGGATGCGCTGGACCGGCATGGCGTTCTCCTACAAGTCGATAACGTCCAGGCCGGGGATGGAAGACTCCAGGGGAATCGTCTCGATGTGCGTGGCGCCGAGTTTGGCGAGTTCGTAGCGCGCCTTCGCGATTGGCAGTTCCTTGTTGGACACGTCGAGTTTGATCGTGAATTCGGTGTAATGGACGCCCTCCTTCACGGTGGGTTCATCGCCGAACAACCGGTTGGCGCGCAGATAGTCCATCAATTGCCCGACATCGGGTTTCCGCGCGTTAAACGTCAGCAACACCTTGTTCTCGGCAAATATCGACCCATAGAGATTAAGGAGGAACATCCGCGCGAGTTCGAGTTTGGCCGCGTCTTTGCGAATGCCGGGGTTTGCCCAGATGCCCGCTTCGGATTTCATGATTTCGTCGACGACGTGAAGGCCGTAGTTGGCGATTGCGCTGCCGGTCTGCGTGATTTCGAGCCCGAAATCGACCGCCCCGTTCTTCACTTTCGCCTCGGTCTTACCCCAAGTCTCATACACAACGAATCCGGAGTCGATGCGCGGCGGCGTACCGTACCTCTGCACCGAAAACCGGATGTGCGACTGGCCGAACCCCAGCGCGGCGGCTTTCGTGCGAAACCAGTCGACGGCGATGTATGGCATTTCCGACACCATCGTGATAAGCGGCTTCGCCCGGGCGAGATCGCGCAGCCACGTGTCGCAAGACGCCGGGCGCTCGCACGCGATCACGACGATGCGCACCTCGCCGCGCTGCAGCGACAACACCTTCTTCAGTTCGATGTCGCGGCCGTACTCGAACCTGAGTTCGAGCGTCCGTTCGCGGATCCAATCGTCGCCCCCGATGGCCACGTCGATCTCACCGATGGCGAGTTGCGCGCCGAATTCCTGCGGGCGCCCGTCCCATCCCACGAGAAACGGCGTGACGGAAAACGAACTCGGCCCGCCTTTGTCGTAGCCTTTGGTGGGAAAGCCGGCGTGCTTCAACAGTTCAATGAGGCTGCCGCCGCGGTTCGGATCCGCCAGGGACCCCGCGGGCAGTCCGACGACAAGTTTCGGTTCATTCATGGGACGTATTCCATTTCCAAACCGGACAGTATGCGTACCGGGCTTACAGCACGTGCCGGAACACCATGTAGCCTTCCGCGGCCTCGACGCTGATTTCCCGGCCGCGGACGCGCGCGGTGTACTCGACGTTTTGCAGGCTGGAATGATGTATCGAGTCACGCATCTGCGAACGATGCATCGAAAGCGCCTTCAATTTGTGCTCGAGAAAATTGCTGATATCCACGTAGAAATTCGGGTGAAACTTCTCGCGTTCGAGGCTCCAAAACAACGACGTGTTGTCGTATCCCAGAACGATGCGCTGAAACGGCTTTATGGCCGGTACGCCGGGCCGCAGCGCCGTCCATGCCGCGCGGAACACCGCCTCGTGGTCCTGGTTGTACGACGAAACCGGTATCGCCACCATCGTGGGTTTGAGGCGATCGAGTGCCAGCTTGGCGCCCCGCTCGAACCGCGCGACGAGGTCGCGCCGCGGCAGCGAATCCAGGCGCAGGTGCGTGTGTTCGTCCCGGTACAGGACTTCCCAGTCGTCCACCCTCAGATATTCCATGACCGAAGCCAATTCCTTTTCGCGCGTCGCGCCCGCCACCGGCGAGTCCTCGCCGTCGTAATGCTTCAGATCGCCCACCGAACACACGATGCAATACACTTCGCCGCCGAGGTGCTTGACACGGGCCATCGTCCCCGCGCACCCGAAACATTCGTCGTCCGCGTGCGGCGCGATCACCAGCATGCGTTGTTTCGAGAGGAAGGCGTCTTCAGGGGTCAAGTCGCTTCTCCTTGAACAGCGAGTCGTACAGTCCCTCGATGCGCGCAACCATGCGCTCCACGCTATACCTTCGGACGAATTCCCGTGCGGCGCGCCCCATGCGCTCTCGAAGCGCCGCGTCGTCCAACAGGGCCAGCACGGCGGCCGCGATGGCCGTCGCGTCGCGGGGACGCACAAGCAGGCCGGTTACTCCATCGCAGACCACTTCGGGAATGCCGCCTACTTCGCTCGCCACCACGGGAACGCCCCCGCCCGCCGCCTCGAGGACGACTCGCCCCATCCCTTCGTTCACAGACGGCGCCACGCAGATATCCATCGCCGCCATCAGGTCCGGCACGTCGTTCCGCCGGCCCAGAAATTGAAAGCGCCCGCCAAGCTCAACCGCCTGTGCGCTCAGGGCGGCCCTTTGGGAGCCGTCGCCGGCGAGAATGAAACGGGCGGATGGCGCTATCCTATGGATGATGCGCGCCGCTTCGACAAAATACGTGAATCCCTTGACCGGTTCAAGGCGTCCGACCGCGCCGACCACGGGATCATGCGGCGCCAAGCCCAGCGATGCGCGTGTTTGCGCCCGCCGCGCGATCGCGCCCTCGAATGGCGCCAAATCGATACCGCTGAAAATATCCACCCACTGCTCCCGCCTGCCGACGCGACGGGCCAGATGCTCCTCGATCCCCCGGCGCGTCAATGCCACAAGCCGGTCAGTCTTGCGGGCGGCATGGCGTTCGAGGAGCGTGAAGAAAGCGGTCAAAGGCGCGTTGAAGTAGCCAAAGAAAATGTGCCCGTGCGGCGTGTGGACGACGATGGGAACACCTGCCTGCGCGGCGGCCATTCTTCCGAGATACCCTGCTTTCGACGTGTGGGTGTGGACAATATCGTATTGGCGCGACCTGAACAATCGCACGAGCGCGCGGTAGGCCCGCCAGTCTCGCAGCGGAGACGGATCCCGAACAAGATCCGGCACGCGAAGGACTTCGATACCCGCGGAACGCACCTGATCCTCGATACTTCCTTCCTCGTCCGCGACGTGGCCCGCGATCAGTTCCATCTCGTAACGGCCGCGGTCGGCCAGACGGACCGTGTGGAAGGTATTTTCCTGCGCGCCTCCCATGCACAGGCGCGTGATCACATGGGCGACGCGGATCCGCCTCATGGGCGTGTCTCGATCGCGTCAATCAGTTTGCGCGTGAACTCGCGCCAGTTCAATTCCCGCTCGACGCGCCGCCGTCCGTTCTCTCCAAGCCGCCGCGAGAGATCGGGGTTGTGCAACAGCGAGGACAGCGCATCCGCCAACTGTTGCGGGTTTTCCGGCTCCACCAGCAGGCCCGTCTCGCCATCGATCACCGCATCCATCACGCCGCCGCTTCGCCCCGCGACGACGGGTTTCGCATAGGCCTGTGCCTCGGCGAACACGAGCCCAAACCCTTCGACGTGCCCCCCCGCTTCCTCGCCCGTGGGAAGCGCGAACACCTCGCACAGGGCGTATAATGCGGCCAGTTCCTCTTCCGAAAGCCGGCCTGCTAGAGTCACATGCTCGCGAACGCCGAGCTTCACGGCCTCGCGGGAACACGAGGACACCGCCGGGCCTCTGCCCACCACCACCAGGTGGGCGTTTGGTTCGCTATCCAACACACGGGGCATTGCCCGGATCAGCGCGAGATGTCCCTTGCGCGGCACAAGCCTGCCCACCGCCAGAATGACTCGCTTGCCGTCCAGGACGTACCGCGTCCGTGCTTCGTTGATGCGATCCGCGGAGATCGGCCTCTCCGATTGTGCGCCGGGGAGGATTGTGACAATCTTCGTCTCGCGCGCCCCGAATTCGATAAGACTCTCGCGCGTGAAGGTACTGATCGCGATGACCTTCCGGGCTTGGGAGTAAATCAACCGGTACAGCCACGCAAGGGGCGGGAGCCGCTTGAATTTCAGGAACTCGAAGCCGTACGCGAACACCGCGTAGTGCGCGCCGAACAGCGTCTTGGCCGCCAGTCCGAACAGGCCCCCGTACGCCACGTTGATGCACAGGATGTAGTCGTGGTGCGGTACGTGCGGCCATGCAGTCCGGATCAACGGAAACAGGCGCAGCCAGCCGAGTGTGTACCCCCGAAACCGGACCACGCGCACGGGCACGTTCGGCCCTTCCGGTTCGCGCGCGTCGATGTGCGGCGCTACCACGGTGACCTCGTGCCCGAGCGTCGCCAACTCGCGGGAGACGTTGGCCGCCAACGTGCTGATGCCGCCCTCGATCGGGGGGTAGTCGACCGTGACGACGAGGAATCGAAGGAAACGCGCGTTCATGGAAATGTGATTGTAATGAATCGCATCGGCGCCGTCACCGCTTCACTATCAGGTAGTCGCCCATGACGAGCGCATCGATTCCGGTGCTGTAGAAGCAACGCACGGCATCCTCCGGCGTGTGCACGATGGGCTCGCCCATGACGTTGAACGACGTGTTCAATACCATCGGCACTCCGCGCCGCGTTTCAAACGCCTCGATCAGCGCATAGAACCGCGGGTTTACGTCGCGCGCGACCGTCTGCACGCGCGCCGTGCCGTCCACGTGGGTAACCGCCGGGATTTTCTTGCGCACCTCCGCCCGTACGGGATACACGAACAACATGAACGGGGACGAGCGGCATCCCTCGAAGTATTCGTGAGCGCGCTCCTCGAGACAGGCCGGCGCAAAGGGCCGGAACTCCTCGCGATGCTTCACATGCCGGTTAATGAGGTCTTTCATGTCGGGCCGCGTCGGGTCAGCCAGAATGCTGCGCGATCCCAGCGCGCGCGGACCGAACTCCATGCGTCCCTGAAACCATCCGACAATCAATCCTTGCGCAAGGCGGTCCGCGACCTGTTCGACGAGATCGGCCGGCGCGGTGTACGGTATCTTGGTCAGTTCGAGGAATCGCTTGATCGATTCGTTCGAAAACTCCGGCCCGACGCGGGCATCACGCATGATGAATGAGCGAGGCGCTTTCGTCAATTCATAGTGCTTCTGAAACGCCGCGCCGATTGCAGTGCCGTCGTCGCCCGCCGCCGGTTGTACATAGACCCGCTCGAACGGCGATTCGCGCAACAGCCGGCCGTTCATCGAGCAATTCAAGGCCACGCCGCCGGCCAAACACAGCCACTTGAGCTTCGTACGCTTGTGCAGGTGCTTGGCCATGTGTAGCGCCGTTTCCTCGAGCACGCACTGCAGCGATGCCGCCATGTTCTGGTGCCGCTCTTCGATGAGTTCGTGCTGGGCCCGGGGCGGGCCGAACCTCCGGATGAACTTCCCCGACAGGTATCCCGTTCTTGAACCCGGCCGGTAATGACATTGAAGCCACGATCGATCGATCGAGTACCGTCCGTTTCGCCGCAGCCGGACGATCCGGCGGAACTCGTCCGCGAACTCCGGCTTGCCATACGACGCCAGCCCCATCACCTTGTACTCGTCGCTCGCGCGCGCAAACCCCAGATACTCCGTGATGGCCGTATAGAGCACGCCCAGCGAGTTCGGATAGTGCTCGGAGAACAATCGCCGCACGCGCGCCCCCTGCCCAATTCCGCCCCACGTCGCGTGCCATTCGCCCACGTAGTCGATTGAGAGCAGCGCCGCTTCGTCGAAGGGGCTGACCAGAAATGCCGAGGCCGCGTGCGCGGGGTGGTGCTCCATAAAGTGGAGCCGGGACTTCTTGCCCCGAAGCGTCCGCATGCCTCTCACGTATTCCAGATTGTGCAGCACTTCATAACCGATATACGCCGACGAATACACCGGGGCGCGATACATCTGCCGCAGCCGGTACGGAATCCGCCGGGCCAGGCGAATTCCGGGCCGCATATAGCAGCAGATGTGGTCGATGTCATTCGGCCCGATTCCCGCCGCTTCCAGACAGTACTCGACTGCGAGCCGAGGCACACCCCCCTGGTGCTTCTTCCGCGTCAACCGCTCTTCGGCCACAGCCGCGACCAGTTTTCCGTCCTGCACCAAGGCCGCCGCGGAATCGTGCGAGAACCCCCCGATGCCAAGAATGTTCAACAAGACCTCTCCCCATCCAAAACAGGGCCCCAGTGTACCGCTTTTCAGGTCTCGATTGTAGGTGCGCGCGATGGGGTCCGCGGGTGAATTCTCGCCATTTGTGCCCTACTTCTCGTCATTGTCGCCCATTCCGCGCCCCACCCCACGACCTGATACTCCACATTGCGACCGCCGGTCCCCGGTCTGGATTGCCCATTCGGGCACACGATAAAATGCAGAGCGGGTTGTGACGTCTTGTGGTCTTGCCAAACGGAGGGGCGACTCGTGTCGAGTTCAAACCTGTTTCGCCGAGTTCACTTCGCCATTTCCGCCATTTTGACGATTACCGCATTAAACGCCGCCGGACCCGTTGCTCTACAGGCGCAAACGCCCGCGTCGTTGGACAATCCCCGCGAAGTCGAGGCGTTCATAGACGGTATTTTCGAAGCGATGATGGCGGAGAAGTATATACCCGGCGCGGTGTTCATCCTGGTGAAGGACGGCGCGGTATTCGTCCGAAAAGGGTATGGATACGCAAATGTCGACGCAAAAACCCCCGTTCTCCCGGACCGCACGCTTTTCCGCATCGCATCGGTGTCCAAGCTCATTAACGCCACGGCCGTGATGCAGCTGGTCGAGCAGGACAAGCTCGACCTGGATGCGGACGTAAACGTGTTACTCGAGCGTCATCGCGGCACATTTCGCCTTCCGCAGGCGTTCCCGAGACCGGTGACCTTGCTCGACTGCCTCAACCATACCGGCGGGTTTGACGAACGGGCCATCGGCATGGCGAGTCCCGGCCCCGAGCAGCGCCCCACCCTCGGCGAATATCTGGCAGAACGCATGCCCGCCCGCACCATGCCGCCGCGCGAAACCGTCAGCTACTCGAACCACGCGGTCGCCCTCGCCGGTTACCTAGTCGAACTCGCGTCCGGCCTGCCCTACAACGAGTACGTCACCGAGCGTATCTTCGCTCCCTTGGGCATGACGCACTCGAGCTTCGAATTGACGGACGAACTCAGGCCCCACATGGCGACCGGTTACCGGTATGGCCATGGGAACCACCCCGAAGCGAAGTACGACTACCTGAACATCCCTCCCGCGGGCGCCATGCTCAGCACCGGCGACGATATGGCCCGTTTCATGATCGCGCACTTGAAGGGCGGCGAGTACAACGGCGCGCGCATTTTGCAGGAACCGACCG